>NZ_JAXOFU010000017.1:0-55912 GCF_036409425.1 Virgibacillus sp. MG-45
AGGTCCGTTTTTCTTGACATACTGGTCGTTTTGTTCAGTTTTCAAAGAGCAAAAAGTTGTTTTTTAGCAACTCTTATATGTTACTACTTCATCTTGAGTAAGTCAACATCTTTTTAAAAAATATTTACAAAGATTATTGTCTTAATAAAGAAAATTATAGCATTTTCATAACGTCTTTGTCAATATAAGACACATTTCCAAAAGATGGTTTAAAGTAGTTTTTTTATCGGCTGCATTTTTGCAACAAAATTTATATTACTCCCCTATTAGATAAAAGTCAACAACGTATACTTAGCAATTTATTCCATCAAAACTCCCTTTGTTCCTTCTTTCACCGAATAGTATTTCAAAATTAGTACAGAATACATTTTATAAGAAGGGGGAGGTAGTTTATGCATAGAAGATTAACAATCGTCATTTTCTGTTCTACCCTTATACTTTCATGGGTTTTTATTCATTCTGCAGCAATTTCTAACGCACAAAAAAGAGAAAAGAACAACATGCAGATTTTACAAACGTATCAGGAAGATGTGACAGGAAACGGATTAAAAGAAAGAATTCAATTAAAAGGAAGTTTATTTTCTCCTGAAAGTAAATATTATCAAACTATAAACACAACTATTCAGACTAAAGACAATAATCATTGGACAATTACTTACGATGGTGGCTATGACCCAACCTTAACGTTTATAGATCTTAATCATGATCGAATTGCGGATATTTTTTTTCAAAGTGCCACCGGTGGAAGTGGTGGTATATACCAATCAAAGCTGCATACATTGGCCGCAAATACTTTAACCGAAATCCCTTTACCAAAGCTCGCATATGTATCAGGCGAATTTCAAGATAATTTTTCATTGAAGTTATCTTTATTTCCTCAAAAAGAGCCATTCTTAATTAACGCTAAAAATCGTGCGGATGAATACATTCGCCTTGGCCTATATAATAAGAAAGGAAAGCTATTAAAAAAACAAAATTTAATGTTTGATCCAATTGCCTTTTACGAGCCGATTTTCATTAATAAAGAAAAAGGATATGGACTAAAAAGCTATCAACAAGTAAGTGGTGCTTACCATGCAGATCAATTAGGTACCATCGAAACAATTTGGTACTATGACAATAATAAATGGATAAACCTCAAAACAGAGTGGCTTCCCTCCAAATAGTTTACATCACTATTACGATACAATATAAAAACGAGCCCCCAAACTAGAGGCTCGTTCTCAATTAATTCGCTACAATATTAACAAGTTTTCCAGGCACAACAATCACTTTACGAATTGTCTTGCCATCTAACCACTCTTGAATTGTTTCATCTTCGAGCGCTTTCTTCTCTAATGCTTCCTTTGAAATATCTTTCGCAACGTGCATCTTCGAGCGTACCTTTCCCATAACCTGAATGACTACTTCTACTTCATCCTCAACTAACTTTGAAGAATCATATGTTGGCCATTGTTCATAGGTTATCGAACTAGTATGACCTAAACGGCTCCATAGCTCCTCCGCAATATGTGGTGCTATTGGCGACAATAGCTTTACAAATCCTTCAACAAAATGCTTTGGTAGCTTACTCGACTTATAACCTTCATTAATGAAGACCATTAACTGCGATATACCTGTATTGAAGTGTAGATTTTGATAATCTTCCGTTACCTTTTTTACTGTTTCGTGATAAACCTTTTCCATCGTGCTATCTTGCGCATCAACTATTTTTTCAGAAAGAGATCCATCTTCATTAACGAAAAGACGCCAAATACGATCTAAAAATCGTCTTGCTCCATCTAAGCCGTTTGTTGACCAAGCAACTGATGCGTCAAGTGGTCCCATAAACATTTCATATAAGCGTAGTGTATCTGCGCCATGTGATTCAATGATATCATCTGGATTAACAACGTTGCCCTTTGATTTACTCATTTTTTCGTTGCCTTCTCCTAAAATCATCCCTTGATTAAACAATTTCATGAATGGTTCCTTCGTAGGAACAACACCGATATCATATAAAAACTTATGCCAAAAGCGTGCATATAGAAGGTGAAGAACTGCATGCTCTGCTCCGCCAATATATATATCAATTGGCAACCATTCTTTTAAAGCTTCTGGATCAGCTAATTGTTCCTTGTTATCTGGATCAATAAAACGCAAAAAGTACCAGCAGCTTCCTGCCCATTGTGGCATCGTGTTTGTTTCTCTTCGACCCTTCATTCCAGTCTTAGGATCGACAACATTTACCCAATCGCTATTTGCAAGTGGCGATTCTCCCGTACCAGATGGCTTGATTTCTGTCATCACAGGCAGTTCTAATGGTAACTGTTCTTCTGGAACCGTGGTCATGGAGCCATCCTCCCAATGAATAACTGGAATCGGCTCACCCCAATAGCGCTGTCTAGAAAACAACCAATCACGTAGACGGTAGCTAACCTTTTTCGTTCCTATGCCTTTATCTTCAAGCCAATCAATCATTTTAGTAATAGCTTCTGTCTGAGGTAGACCATTTAAAAAGTCTGAATTAACATGTTCACCATCACCAGTATACGCTTCCTTCAGAACATCACCACCAGCTACAACTTCAACAATTGGCAGCTCAAATTTCACTGCAAACTCGTAATCTCGTTCATCATGTGCTGGCACAGCCATAATTGCCCCTGATCCGTATGACATAAGGACATAATCCGCAACCCAAATCGGCATCTTTTCTAAGCTAGCCGGATTAATTGCATACGCACCAGTGAACACCCCGGTTTTTTCCTTGGAAAGCTCTGTTCGTTCTAAATCAGATTTCGATTGAATGTCTTGTATATACTGCTCAACCGCTTCTTGTTGTTCGTTTGACACGATTTTTTTCACTAACGGATGCTCAGGAGCTAAAACTGCATAGGTTGCTCCGAATAATGTGTCAGGTCTTGTTGTGAAAACAGTAAATGCTTCATTTATTCCATCAACCTGAAATGTTACATCTGCTCCTTCTGAACGACCAATCCAATTCCTTTGCATATCCTTTAAATTTTCTGGCCAGTCAAGCTCATCAAGATCCTCTAATAACCGATCTGCATATTCTGTAATTTTAAGAATCCACTGCTTCATCGGCTTACGAATTACAGGGTGACCGCCCCGTTCACTTTTTCCATCAATTACTTCTTCGTTTGCAAGTACTGTACCAAGTGCTGGGCACCAATTAACAGGAACTTCGTCAATATAGGCAAGCCCTTTTTCATAAAGCTTCGTGAAGATCCATTGTGTCCACTTATAATACTGTGGATCCATTGTACTTAATTCGCGATCCCAGTCATACGAAAATCCAATTTCCTTTAATTGTCGTTTAAAGGTTGCGATGTTACTGAGCGTAAATTCTGCAGGGCTATTACCGGTATCAATCGCATATTGCTCTGCTGGTAAACCAAAGGAATCCCATCCCATCGGGTGTAGCACTTCATAGCCTTGCATTCGCTTCATACGAGAAAGAATATCCGTAGCTGTATAGCTTACCGGATGTCCCACGTGTAATCCTGCACCAGAAGGGTACGGAAACATATCAAGCGCATAAAACTTATCCTTCGTTGAATACGTATCTGTTTTAAACGTTTTATTTTCATCCCAGTATTGTTGCCACTTTTTTTCAATTTGCTTATGATCAAAGCTCATTACTGCATCCTCCTATTAGTTAAAATATAAAAAGCCCTCATCCCATAGAAGGGACGAGAGCTGTAATTCCCGCGGTACCACCCAAATTAACGCAAAAGCGTTCGCTTGTATATCCTTAACGCGGACAAACGGCTAAAGCTACTCTAGTTCACTATAGCAACTTGAAGGCGAGTTCATAAACGATATGGGACAGTTTTCACCAGCCACTGCCTCTCTTAACCTATATCCATTTACTACTATTCCTTCGCTTCGTTTTTAATTATTATATTGAATTGTAATGAAAGCATACTGTTTTGTCAAGGTTGAATCAGTGGAAGAAGGGAAAGAAAGCGTGTAATACATTAAATTATGCTACACTTATCTCATTAATATGTAAGGAGCCTACAAATGCTAAAGACAATATTAGATTTTTCGCATCAATTAATCAAAGAAAGCGTAAAAAAAGAAGAGCTCGTAGTCGATGCTACTTGTGGCAATGGTAATGATACACTCTTTTTAAGTAATATCGTAGGAGAAAATGGAAAGGTGTTAGCGTTTGATCTTCAGGAACAAGCAATACAAGCAACTAGAAAATTAATAGAAGAAAACAGAAAAAACAATGTAATGCTTATTCATGATAGCCATGAGAATATTGGTTTACATCTATCTTCACATGACGTAATAGGCGGTGCTATCTTTAACCTCGGATATTTACCTAAAAGTGATAAAACGATTATAACGAACGCTACCTCAACCATTTCCGCTGTTAATGCCATCTTACAGCATCTGAAAATAAATGGTTTAATTGTTTTAGTCGTCTACCATGGGCACGAAGGCGGAAAAGAAGAAAAGGATGCATTATTAAAATATGTAACACAATTAAGTCAAAAGTCGTTCCATGTTTTGCAATATGGATATATTAATCAAAGCAATAATCCACCTTTTATTATTGCAATTGAAAAAAGACCTTAATTATAGGATGAAATACATACGATGTAATAAATATAGAAAAGAAGTACAAAACAAAAAAATGTAACATATCCTAATAAAGGATTGAATTTTTATGAGAAATAGCCGATATATAATATAGACACCTCAAAACTTATAACACGATTGCAATCTTAGCCACTGATTTACTATGTGTATGTGTTGCTAGGGTTGATAATAACAATTGGTTAGCATCACAGTAATTAAGGAGAAGGGAAATAATGAATTTTATTTTACTTAGTATTTGTATTATACTCGCCATTCTATTCTTTTATATCAGTTCCAAACCAAAAGTAGCATGGGTTAGAAATTCTTTTGTAATATACGGATCGATATTTTTATTGACTGCACTTGCTATTCCGTCCCTTTTTCTCGTTGAACATAAAGATGCCATCAAACAGATTATTGAAGAATCGATTGCCGTTACTAAAAATAATCAATATACTCCAGAAGAAATGAAAATATCAAAACATACGATTCAAAATGGGATAAAAATAGACGCTCCAAAGGATCAACAGCTTCCTGAATTACCTAGAGGTTGCGAAGTTACAAGCTTATCTATGCTATTAAAGCATCATAACATTCAGGTAGACAAACTCGAATTAGCTGAAAAAGTAACGAAAGATCCGACACCATATACGACCAAGAATGGAGAAATCTATTTCGGTAATCCTTATAATGGGTTTGTAGGAGATATGTATTCATTTAGCAAACCAGGGATGGGTGTTTATCATAAACCGATTGCCGATTTAGCTAAACAATATGTAGGAAACCGTGTACTAGACTTTACCGGGAAGGATTTTAACGAAGTAATTGATCAATTAAATTACCAACGACCTGTATGGGTAATTATTAATGCAACCTACAATAAACTTCCTAAAAGCCAGTTTACTACTTGGAATACGAAGGATGGAAAAATTAATATTACAATGAAGCAACATTCCGTTCTAATTACTGGCTATGATGAAAAATACATTTATTTTAATGATCCATTAAATTATGTTGACAAAGCTCCAATAGAAGAATTTAAAGCAGCTTGGGTTCAAATGGGAAAACAGGCGATCACAATTACCGATTAACTGTGGTCGCCTGTTTTTTTTGTGCTTACTATATAATTCAACTGCTTAACTATATATTAAATCTGATTCCTTTTCAGTTACCTTTGACACATCAAACTTCTTTTCGACAAAATTCTGGTGCCATAGCATAAACATGAGAACGGTCCAGATTTTTCTGCTGTAATCTCCCTTTCCTTGACAGTGGGATTCTAACAGGTTTAATACATAGCTCTTATCCAATACATAATCGGTTTCACTTTCATGAATTAATTGTTTTGCCCAACCATTCAATTCATTTTTAAGCCAATGACGAATTGGCACAGGGAAACCGAGCTTTTTACGATCGAGTACATGGTCTGGTATTATACCATGGGATGCTTCACGTAAAATATGCTTTGTTGTACCGTTGGCAATTTTCATATCAACTGGAATTTCGCTTGCGACTCGAAATACTTCTTTATCCAAGAAAGGCACTCTTAATTCCAACGAATTTGCCATTGTAACTCGGTCCGCCTTTAGTAAGATATCGCCACGCATCCACGTATGAATATCAACATATTGCATTTGATTAACATACGGATAGTCTTGCACATGTTCAAATAATGGGCGTGTAATTTGCTGATACGATAATTGGTGATTATAGGATTTGAGTAGCTTCTGCTTTTCCGCCTCTTCAAACATCTTTGCATTACCAATATAGCGCTCGCTTAACGGTGTTGTACCACGTTCTAAAAAGCTTTTCCCTTTTACTCCTTCAGGTATAACTGCCGCTACTTTAGCTAACATGCCTTTCACTGATGAAGGGACTTTTTCGAACACCTTTAAGGATTCTGACTCACGATAAATATTATAGCCCCCAAATAATTCATCAGAGCCTTCTCCAGATAACACTACAGTCACATGCTTTCTTGCTTCTCGAGAAACAAAATAAAGCGGTACACAAGATGGATCTGCTAATGGATCATCCATATGCCACATAATTTTTGGTAAATTTTCAATATATTCTTCAGGCGAAATTAAGTAGGAAATATTTTCTACCCCGAGTTTCTCCGCTGTCTGTTTGGCCACATCTATTTCAGAAAATCCATCCTGCTCAAAGCCAACCGAAAAAGTTTTAATAGACGGATTAAATTGTTTAGCAATCGAAACGATTAATGTAGAATCAATACCTCCAGATAAAAAGGAACCTACTGGAACATCACTGCGCATATGCACATTAACTGAATCATACATCACATCTTGTATTCTTTTAATCCAATCTTGTTTTTCACGTATCACCGGTTGGAAAGTAGCGTGCCAATAACGTGTGAGTTGAATAGGTTGTCCAGGTTTTTTTATAAAATAATGCCCTGGTTCTACTTTTTTGATACCAGTAGTCATGGTCATTGGTTCTGGTACATATTGAAAGCTTAAATAATGATGTAATGCATCTTTATCTACTTCTTCATTCTCCATCATTAAGGTAATGCTTTTCTTCTCAGATGCAAAAGCTGTTCCAAAAGAATTTTCATAATAGAACAATGGTTTAATACCAAATGAATCACGTGCTCCATATAATTGCTCTGTCTCTTTGTCCCAAATAAGTATTGAGAACATACCTCTTAAATATTGAAAAGCCTCTTCTTTATGTTTAGCAAAAAGCGCTGCAATAACTTCTGTATCTGAATCAGTTTGAAATGCATAGCCTTCTTCCATCAATTCTTCTCTAAGTTCTAGATAATTATAAATTTCACCATTAAAAACGAGCTGAATCTGTCCATCATTATAGCTTAAAGGTTGTGAACCACTTTCTATATCAATAATACTCAACCGACGAAATCCGAACGAAATATATGGATCAAAGTAATATCCCTCATCATCTGGTCCTCTATGAGTGATTAAATTATTTTGCTTTTTAAATAGTTCCATTTCTGATTCTGTTCTTTCGATTGGGTTATTAAATATCATACCAATGAAACCACACATCGTTGTCTACCTTCTCTCATAAATAAAGTATCATAAGTTTTATACTGCTAAAAACTCTATATTATCATACCATACTAGAAGCTTGTACAAAACTTCAAAATAACTTTTTATTTTTATTACTTTATATCCTAATTGAAACCATTAAACACCTCTTTATTTGCGAGTAGGCATTCCACCATCTTTTCAAAGTTACAATTAGGTTTATTACAAACATCTGACTTAGTCGAATATTTATCCAATCCATTTATAGTATGCTTTTGTATTCCAATGGAAAAATCTCGCCCTTCGTCCTGCTTTCTTAATTAATAATTTGCGCATTTTAGGTGACCCTTCAATAGCTTCCACCTTGGGGTCACTTAAATAAAGACCAACTAAACCATCGATTATCATCGAGTGAAAGGTGTTATCTGGTAGCTGTTGGATATGTTTTTTAGCCTGTCCAACAAAATAGACTAGTCTCTCATGCAAATGATCTATATCATCATAAAAGCTACAAAAATTCAAATCAGCCTCTTCTTCATCCTCATGTTGATCAATGTAATAATCAAGCAAGATATGCAAGCCTTGCACAAAAGGAAAATAGCTCCTATAAATTTGATTAGCTAATGTCGGTGTTAGTTGCATTCCTAATGAATAAGCTACAAGACAAAATATACCCAGCGTAGAACCAGTTGCAGCTGCAAACTCATACCAGCTTAATGAGTCATTAATTTTATTTTGTTGTTTTTTATACCACATAACGAGAAGCGGTATCCGCTCTTCTATATTTACATGCTTATAAACTTGAAGATCAGCATATAATGCTTGCAGCTGGATAAGCTCATCTCGACAGAATAAATAATGTGCTTTATTTTCTAATACTTGTTGACAAGTTTGTACAAGGGAGGCTAGATATCCGCCATCATCTTGATCTTTTCTATATGCATAATAATTTCGCACTGAATTCTCCGGCATTAATGCGTCTTTTGACGCTTCATGTAACAAACGAAAATCGCGTGGATCTAATGAAGTACTTCGATCACATAAATTATCAAGGTAATCACTTATTGTTTGGTATGCTACAATAAACTGGATTGATTGCCGCCAATTTTCACCTGCTAATAATGCGTACACTGCTCCCCCCTGACAATGAAATCGTTTCGTATTCAAGCTTGCTAATGCTTGCAAACGAAGTTCTTTATTTGGGATTTGTTGTGCGCGCTTACGCCAAATTGCTAGTTCATGATTTACGACTGGGAAAAGCGTTCTATAAACTTGATTCATCATTTTTAAAGCCTTTGTCGGTGTTTTTACTACCAATGTAGCTTCCTCCGTTCATTCACCCATCATTTTTGCTATACTACATAATACCATAGTTATTATTACCGTTACCAAATCAAAAAATCCTAATCAGCTTTTAGATAAGAAGGAGGAATAGATGATGATTCATCCATACAAAAATAAACAACCAAGGATTCATCAATCCGTGTTCGTTGCTCATAATGCAACAATAATTGGTGATGTAACCATAGACGAGGAAACAAGTATATGGTTTAATACGGTAATTCGAGGCGATGTATCCCCTACTCAGATTGGAAAAAGAGTAAGCATTCAAGATCTATCCATGGTACACCAAAGTCCAAACCTCCCTGTTATCGTTGAAGATGATGTTACAATTGGACATCAAGTAACACTTCATTCCGCAATTATTCGTAAAAACGCGTTAATTGGGATGGGTTCAATTATATTAGATGGAGCAGAGATTGGAGAAAATGCCTTTATCGGAGCTGGAAGTCTTGTCCCACCAGGTAAAAAAATCCCACCGCATACGATGGCCTTTGGAAGACCTGCGAAGGTTATTCGTCCGTTAACAGAAGATGATTATAAAGAGATGGAGCGAGTCAAGCAATCTTACGTTGAAAAAGGCAATTACTATCTATATCACACTGATTTAGCACAGCAAGTTGAAGATTAGAAACTTCTACGGAAGTCTGTATGAAAGCACACAAAGAGAAGCTAGAACAGTTATCATTCTTATGCACGTGATAAAAGTAGTCACCAGTAATGCAAGTCAACAAAAGAGCAAGCCAAAACAGCATGATCTTATCTCATTAAAAAAGTCAGACAGTCCATCGAAAGATGAACAATCTGACTTTTCCTATATAATAGGATTGCTCTAGCCATTGAGATTAAACCAATGCTTTTAATGCTTCAACTTTATCTGTTTTCTCCCATGGGAACAAAACATCCGTCCTACCAAAATGCCCATAAGCTGCTGTTTGTTGAAAAATAGGCTTTTGTAAATCAAGCATCCGGATAATGCCAGCTGGACGTAAGTCGAACACATTACGAACCGCATTAACCAGCTTTTCTTCGTCTACAAGCCCAGCATCAAACGTATTAATTGCAATCGATACTGGTTCTGCAACACCGATTGCATAAGCAAGCTGAACCTCACAGGACTTAGCTAATCCTGCTGCAACAATGTTTTTTGCTACATAACGAGCAGCATATGCTGCAGAACGATCGACCTTTGTTGCATCTTTTCCACTAAATGCACCACCACCATGACGTGCATAGCCACCATACGTATCAACGATAATCTTTCTACCTGTTAAACCTGCATCACCTTGTGGTCCTCCAATAACGAAACGACCAGTTGGATTAATAAAATATTTCGTATCTGCATCTAACAATTCTTCAGGCACTACTGGACGAATAACCTGTTCAATTATATCATGTTCAATTTTCTCTAATGATACATCCTGGTGATGCTGTGTGGAGATAACAATGGTATCTACACGAACAGGTTGATCATGTTCATCATACTCAATCGTAACCTGTGTTTTTCCATCAGGTCGCAGATAATCGACAATTTCTTCTTTCCTTACATCCGCTAAACGTTTCGCCAGTTTATGTGCAAGCGCAATTGGTAAAGGCATTAATTCCTCTGTTTCATCACATGCAAATCCAAACATGAGCCCTTGATCACCGGCACCTATCGCGTCAATGTCTTCTTCCGTCATTTTTCCTTGACGTGCTTCCAACGCGATATTTACTCCGCCGGCAATATCTGGAGATTGTTCATCAATTGCTGTCAATACAGCACAGGTCTCTGCATCAAAACCAAATTTAGCACGCGTATAGCCAATCTCTTTAATAGTTCGTCTAACGATTGCTGGAATATCTACATATGTATTTGTAGTTATCTCTCCCGCAACTAGCACTAGACCAGTAGTTACAGTTGTTTCACAAGCAACACGGGCATGTGGATCCTTTCTTACAATTTCATCTAAAATCGCATCGGAAATTTGATCACAAATCTTGTCTGGATGCCCTTCTGTTACCGATTCTGAAGTAAATAAACGACGATTTTTAGCCATATGGCTAAATCCTCCCTTTAATATATGGTACGGTACTCCAATTTTGTTTGATATCTATCCTGAAAAACAAAAAAAGCCTTTCCTTCTTAATTGAGGAAAGGGGTGTGGCCTTTCGCTCTTATTGTTCAAGGAAAAATCCTTGCATCAGGTTAGCACCTTTACACATACGTGTTGGTTGCCGGGCTTCATAGGGTCTGTCCCTCCACCGACTCTGAATAAGAGAGTATCCGCTCGAAATTTAGCTTAACGGAATTAGCTAAGCATGTCAACTTATTCAGCCTAAATGAACGTCTCAATCGATATGCATTTATTATTTCTAATATTTTTATTTTTTATTAGTATGGACTAATAGATTAAATGTGTTATACTAATAGCAGATTAGAAAAGATAAATAATATTACACAAAATCGATAAAGGCAGGTAAATAAAATTATGAACATAGTGGAACATTCTTTTGTGAACAAATTGCTTGCACACGATAATCTACAGGATAACTTATCCGTATCAACGCTTGTGGAAAAAATTCTAGGTCGTAAAGAAGGCATTTTAACAGAAACTGGTGCAGTTCGAGCAACAACTGGAAAATATACTGGAAGATCACCAAAAGATAAATTTATCGTACGCGACGATGTGAGTGAGAAACAAGTTGATTGGGGACTTGTTAATAAAGGAATCGATCAAAAAGTCTTTGATAAGCTTTTAGATAAAGTAGTTGCTTACCTTTCACAAAAAGAAGAAATATTTCGTTTTAACGGGTTTGCAGGTGCTGATATAAACTATCGTTTACCAATTCAAGTAATTAATGAATATGCCTGGCATAACCTTTTTGCAAAGCAACTATTTATACGTCCAACAGAAGAGGAACTGCGTACTCATAATCCACAATTCACTGTAATTTCTGCACCAACCTTTAAAGCAGATCCTAATATAGATGGCACAAATTCTGAGGCATTTGTCCTTGTTTCCTTTAAGGAACGAATTATTTTAATTGGTGGAACAGAATATGCTGGTGAAATTAAAAAATCAATTTTTTCTGTTATGAATTATTTATTACCACAGCGGGATATTTTATCCATGCACTGCTCGGCAAATGTCGGTCAAGAAGGTGATGTTGCCTTATTTTTTGGATTATCAGGAACTGGAAAAACAACTTTATCTGCTGATCCTTATCGTCGTTTAATTGGCGATGATGAGCATGCATGGAGTCCGAATGGAGTATTTAATATTGAAGGTGGTTGCTATGCGAAATGTATCAACCTTTCCGCTGAAAAGGAACCACAGATTTTCGAAGCAATCCGTTTTGGGTCCGTTTTGGAGAATGTTTTCATTGACGAGGAAACACGTTTTGCTGACTATGATAATACTTCTTTAACGGAAAATACGCGTGCAGCATATCCATTAGAAAACATCAGTAATATCATAACACCAAGTATAGCTGGGCATCCAAATACAATTATCTTTCTGACAGCTGATGCATCTGGAACATTACCTCCGATTAGTAAGCTTACGAAAGAACAAGCAATGTATCACTTTTTAAGTGGATATACGAGTAAGCTTGCTGGAACAGAACGTGGTGTAACTGATCCAGAAGCAACATTCTCTGCTTGCTTTGGATCACCATTCCTACCACTTGCACCATCCACCTATGCTGAAATGCTCGGTGAAAAAATTGATCAGCACAACTCAAATGTATTTTTAGTAAATACAGGGTGGACCGGAGGGTCGTATGGAGTTGGTAGTCGAATGAAGCTATCATACACACGCGCTATGGTACACGCTGCATTAGAAGGAGAACTAAATACGGTTGAAACAGTTCAAGATGGTATTTTTGGTTTAGAAATTCCGATGCATGTACCAGGTGTTCCAGATGAAGTGCTCATTCCAAGGCTAACCTGGAGTGATAAAAATGCTTACGATAAAGCAGCACAGGAATTAGCGCTCAAGTTCCATGAGAACTTTGAAAAATTCACCCATGCGAGTGATCAAATTAGAAATGCTGGACCGATTTTCAAGCCACAGTAACATACGTAATGGGAGCCAGCTGTGTGGTACAAATAGCTGACATGAATGCAGCTTAAAAAAGTTACCTCATCCCAAGAGGGTTTTATATACTATGAGGCATGAAGCCTAAAATGTTTAACGACATTATCTAACAGACTGGTAATCCAGTCCTAACCGATCTTCAGAATGAGATCGGTTTTTTCTTTGTCTTCACTCATAAAGCAGTCCGCCACTTTCTAGGCATTCACACATTTTTCCCAATAGCATAAACTGTTTTGAAACACATATTAAATGAATCGAAAGGACGGATAGGCATGAAACTATCAAGCTTTATTGCGTTAGTGTCCTGCACCTTTTTACTTATTCTTGCAGCATGCGGAAACGAAAATAATGAAACTACCACGATAAAATTAGCTGAAGTTACACGCTCCTTATTTTATGCTCCTCAATATGTAGCATTAGAGAAGGATTATTTTGCTGATGAAGGATTAACCGTTGACCTGAAAACGACATGGGGTGGAGATAAAACAATGACAGCCCTCCTCTCAGATGGTGCAGACATTGCATTAGTTGGCTCTGAAACCTCGATGTATGTCTACGCACAAAATCCAAAAGACTACGCAGTAAACTTTGCCCAGCTAACACAAACAGATGGAACATTTCTTGTAGCTAAATCGCCAAAGCCAAATTTCCAATGGGAAAACGTAAAGGATAGTATCTTTCTCGGTCAACGAAAGGGTGGGATGCCACAAATGGTTGGTGAATACGTGCTAAAAAAGCATCAAATTGATCCACAAGTTGACTTAGAATTGTTACAAAATATCGAGTTTGCAAATATCCCAGGCGCTTTTGTATCAGGCGACGCAGAGTATGTACAATTATTTGAACCAACTGCAAGTGTATTTGAAAAAGAAGGCAAAGGACATGTAATTGCATCGTTTGGAGAAGAATCCGGAAAGGTTCCCTATACGGTTTATATGACAAAACAAAGTTTCTTAAAAAAAGATCCAGAAACGATTGAAAAATTCACTAGAGCCGTATATAAAGCGCAACAATGGGTCAATGAACACTCCGCTGAAGAAATTGCCCAGGTCATTCAACCTTATTTTGAAGATACAGCGCAGGATATTCTTGTCACATCCATTGATCGCTACAAAAATCAACAATCCTTTGCAACAGATCCAATTCTTGGAAAAGAAGAATGGAAAAACCTAGAGGATATTATGCAGGAAGCTGACGAACTACCTACCAATACACCATACGATAAATTGGTGGATACCGATATTGCCAAAAAAATTATTAACGAACAATAAGGAGGACAATATAGTGTCTTTTCTTACCTTAAGTAATGTTTCTCACCATTATTTTACGAAGACGGGATTTACAAAAGCACTTAGCAACATATCTTTCTCCATTGCAGAGGGCGAATTCATTTCTATACTTGGACCAAGCGGGTGCGGCAAATCAACCATTTTATCTATAATTGCAGGAATCATGAAGCAAACAGAAGGAGAAGTACTACTCCATAACAAGCCAATGGATAGGTCGAAAACACAAATCGGATACATGCTGCAGCAGGATTATTTATTCCCATGGAAAACCATCATAGAAAATGTACTTATTGGACCAAATATTCAAGCAACTGCAACGAAGGAGACAAAAGAAAAAGCGACTTCCTTATTACATGAAGTGGGATTGTCTAATATTGCTGATGCTTACCCCGCTTCCTTGTCAGGTGGTATGCGCCAACGAGTTGCCTTAGTTCGAACGTTAATTACAAATCCTAAAATACTTCTTTTAGATGAGCCATTCTCTGCCCTCGACTACCAAACAAAACTCAAGCTAGAGGATTTAGTTTTCCAGCTTTTACAAACCTACCATAAAACAGCACTACTCGTTACCCACGATATTGGAGAAGCAATCGCAATGAGTGATCGAATTCTTGTCATGGATGCGAATCCTGGAGTTATTGCAAAAGTGTTTGATGTTCCTGTTGAGCTTCGAAATGAAATGCCATTTATGGTTAGACGACATCCTAAATATCAGCTTATTTTTGACAAAGTATGGCAGGAATTAAATAAACATGAAGGAGCGATGTCTAAAAGTTAGTTTTATATTATCCCTAATACAAAGTGGATACATGGCTAAAGGAGGTTGAATAAAAATGCAGACGAAATTGGACCAACAATTATATAAAGCATATCTCGAAAAACTAAAGCGTGAAAAGCGATTCGTTCTTATCTGGCAATTAATCCTCTTAATCAGCTTCTTCGGCATATGGGAGGTTGCAAGTCGATTTTATTGGATTGATCCATTACTATTCAGTTCGCCATCCAGTATCACGACATTACTTATTAGCCGGTTTTCGGAAGGTACGATATTGACGCACATGCAAGCAACTTTACTGGAAACTATTCTTGGCTTTATAATCGGAACTGTACTTGGTATTATCTTTGCAAGTGTGCTCTGGGCATCTACTCGCTTCTCAAAAATAATGGACCCCTACATTGTCATCTTAAATGCAATGCCAAAGGTCGCGCTCGGCCCGATTTTAATCGTTGCACTTGGACCAGGTTATATTTCCATAATTGCCATGGGAGCAATAATTTCTGTAATTATAACAACGCTTGTTGTATATTCTGCTTTTAAAGAAGTGGATCCGAACTATGAAAAGGTATTAAAAAGCTTTGGGGCAACTCGTTGGCAATGCTTTAAGGAGGCTATTTTTCCTGCAACAATGCCAGTGATGATATCTACGTTAAAGGTAAATGTTGGCCTTTCTTGGGTAGGAGTGATTGTTGGGGAATTTCTCGTTTCTCAAAAAGGACTTGGCTATCTAATCGTATACGGCTTCCAGGTTTTTGATTTCACCTTAGTGATGGCTAGTTTAATTCTTATTGCGATTTTTGCTGCCATCATGTATAAAGTCGTAGAAAAACTAGAAGGCTGGCTTATGAAACATACCATTGACGGACAATAAAGAGAATGAGACAAAAAAAGGACATTTGTATCAAAATCTGAACAAAACAATTTTAGTTTGAAAATAGGTTCGCTTTCACCACAGCCACAAGCGCGACATCTGCTCAAAATGACTTTCGCAGTGTTTTCTTTGCCGCGGCACGGCCTCAACTAACACGGAAAAGAAAGCCTGCTTTTCCGTGTGGGTTCTTCAACGTACAGGACGTAGCGGTTTGTCTGCGTTCCCCTGTTGCTGCTCCCACTGGACAAGGAATGCCTCGGCAATGACATATCGCACGCAAAAAAAGCACATTTCTTTTTCAAGGAATCTCCCCCTTTTCAACTACCAATAAATTCATTTAATTGATTTTAAATTAATGTATTTCGTTCGGATATTTTGGATAATAAATTTTTTGACCCAGCCCTTTTCTACTTCATCCTTCTCTATTCATTATGTAATCCAGGCAATTGGAAAGCACATCATCCTTCATAATAAAGCTATATGCTTTATTAGATTTTATGTTATTTGGAAGCGAATCAAGCAATACTGGTCCCGCCGTTTCAAAATACGTCGGTTGTGCTACTAAATTGCTTATTTGGGCAAAATATACATTTTTGATAACATCTCCAGCTTTACCAGCAACAAAATACTGCCCAATATAAGCAATTTCCTTAACAACACCGCCCGTCTCTTCTTTTATTTCACGTATCGCAGCTTCAATAGCAGTTTCATCCTTCTCTACCTTTCCACCAGGAAACTCAAGCCCCCGTTCTTGATGCTTCGTTAGCAACCATTGATTGCGATATTGGCAAATACTCCATACGTGTCTTGGATCCTTTGAAAAAGGCTCATCGTCAAAAGAGAGCTTTACTTCATTCTGATAATAGTCCTTAAAAATATGCATGTTTCAACTTCCTCTATTTCGTTTATTTATCCGTCTATTCTAGCGTCACTTGTACGTAACATTACTTATTTTCCAAGTTTTTTCATCATACGTAAATTCCATTTCAATATGATAATTTCCGTCTAAATCGGACTGATTTTCTTGTATGACTTTAACGGAATGATTATTTAATTGTACCATACGATAGTTATTAGCTTTTTGAAACCATGGAGGTAATTCTGTCGGCACGATATAAAGTTCTCCATTCTCTTCTCGATAATAATAATCGACATAGATAGAAGCTACCTCCGCTGTTGCAATGCCTGCGAATTTGTGGATAACGTCTTCTTTCGTTTGTGCATCAAGCACCCGGTAATAGTCATCGCTTTCCTGCACAAGCGTATTCATAAACTGGTCCGATAATTGAAACAGCTCTTCTTCACTTAATTTTTTAACGGCTTGTCCATTCGATTTTGATTGCTGTTCTTGTTCAAGAGCCAATGTATTATCGGCTTCTGAGTGAACTGTCGCATTTGCATCGTGTTGCTGTATAACAAGTAAAAATAATAACATACCACCTAATCCAATGAAAAGCATTTTCCCTTTTTTATTGTTCATTTTCACCTTTCACCCCTTTTACCCTTCGTTAATTCTACTATTCCCTTAATAGCAATCGCCTTAAACTCAAAAAATGTAATCGACTCCTGTATAAGAAGAAAAAAGGAACAAGATATTCACTATCTTATTCCATCAATGATTTACATATGCTTATCCCCTAATATTCCCATACTTTCTACATGCTCTTTCGTTGTTTTATCTCCAAGTGCATAAAGCATCCGGTAAACCTCCGTTATCTCCTCATCAAAAACATCGTTCGCTTTGTCGTTATGGTAAGCCATAATCGGTACATGGGCACGAAAATAAGTGCCCATGTTCGCTTCTCCCATCGAATCCATTTTTCCTCGAAGCGCTTTAATTTCTTCATCTGTCGCATATATAACAAACACATGATTATTATGATACTTCGTTTGTGAAATTTCATAGCTCCCAACATTTACAAAGTACTTCTTTTTCTCCATACAGCACCTCCTATTATTAAGGTGGCTTAATTTCAAGGATGCATGTATCCTATTTAAAAAGGATTATCTAAAAAAGTATTTTTCATACGAAAAAACCAGTGGTTCAATAAACCACTGGTTATTTTGTGTGATTATGAATTGTTGGATCTTCTAGCAATTCCTTTAGTTTCCAACGTAACAACTTATTCGATGCATTGCGAGGTAATTCGTCTACGAAAAATATTTCTTTCGGGACTTTATAGCGGGCAAGTCGTGTATTAGCAAATGCATATATATTTTCCTTTGTAACTTCTTTTTTCTCCCGCACAATAAATGCAACAGGAACTTCTCCCCATTGCTCGTTCTCTTGTCCAATAACGCCAACCTCCTGAATATCAGCTAGCTCAGAAAGTATATTTTCAATCTCAGATGGATAAATGTTTTCACCACCTGAAATAATTAAATCCTTCCGTCGATCAGCAATGTAAAGATAACCATCTTTATCTAAGTATCCTAAATCTCCTGTTGCTAACCAGCCGTTTTTGATCGCCTTCTCTGTTGCAGTAGGTTTTTTATAATAACCGCTCGTCACCATTGGCCCTTTTACAAAGATATCGCCAATTTGTCCAGGTTTCTCTGTTACTACCTTAAGCTGTGCCGGAAATAGCGATTTTCCTGCTGAGCCAATTTTCGCTAATGCGTCTTTTGGGGCAAGTGTCACAATTTGGGAAGAGGTTTCAGTCATACCATAAGATTGAAAAACTGGAATATGATGCGCTTTTGCTTTTTCCAATAATGCCGTTGGCGCAGGTCCGCCACCAAGGAGCATACAGCGAAAAGTATCGGGGAAACGATATTCTCCAATATTAGCTACTATTTGCTGCAGCATAACTGTAACTACAGAAACAATGCTAACCTTTTTATGTATAATCGCTTCTAGTACTTCTTGCACATCAAATTTATCTAGTAAATATACCGGAATACCGTAAATCACACTGCGAATTAAAATAGATAGTCCGCCAACATGAAACATTGGAAGAACGGTAAGCCACTTGTCGTGTTTATCGACTCCTAGGTTTAATGCGGAGCCAATTGCACTCCACCAATGGTTTCCATATGTATGTATGACTCCCTTCGGAAAACCAGTTGTACCCGACGTATACATGATTGTATAAACATCATCTAAATCTAGCTCTTCTTGAAGATGAACAACCTTTTTCGACAAACGTCCGATGTCACTATATGAAATCACACGTTTCACTTGAAGCTCCAATGCTTTCTCATAATAGGAATCGGCTGCAATCACAATGGCCACATCTCCGTCGTCTACTTGATACTGTAATTCGCTCCTAGTTAATCGTGTATTCAACAGTACAGCAACTGCTCCTAAATAACTTATTGCATGTAACGCGATCATCATCGTTTGGTGATTAGAGGATAATATTCCAACATGCGTACCTTTGTCTACACCAATTGAAGCTAGCTGTTGCGCAAAACGTTGACTGTTGATCTTTAACTCAGAAAAAGTTAAGGAATCCCCATCCTTCGTCTCAATCGCAACTTCGTCTGGCGAAAGATCTGCTTGTTTTGTTAGCCAATGCGGCATTTTTTCACCCACCGAGATCACTCCCTTCCTTCACAATCTCCGGAATTAGAAATCTTATGGTTAAAATAAGACAAAGGCTGATCTTACCATTTCATGGCACACCTCCCGAAGTCGACAATTTATCGATCGAGGGTATTTCATAAAGGAGATCAGCCTTTGATATATCTATTCTTGGATTACGAAAAATCAACGCAGACTATTTCATACAAGCTAAAGCAATCCTTAGCCCACTTATTAACTATGTCATTTTACATAGACTTAGTCCGTTCCACACAGAAAATGGATCACGGGAACCGTGGGAATTGACCAAAGTCAGGCTTTCTTTTTTCCTTAAATGAATCACGGCCTTCCTTCGCTTCATCGGTTGTATAATAAAGCAAGGTTGCATCGCCACCCATTTGCTGTAAGCCTGCTAAACCATCTGTAGCAGCATTAAAGGAAGCCTTTAAGAATCGTAAAGCTGTTGGTGATTTTTCTAGAATTTCAGAACACCATTGCAATGTTTCTTCCTCAAGCTTGTCCAATGGGACTACTTTATTAACCATCCCCATTTCATATGCTTCTTCTGCATTATATTGACGGCATAAAAACCAAATTTCACGTGCTCTTTTTTGACCGACCATTTCAGCCAATAAGCCTGCACCATACCCTGCATCAAAGCTACCTACCTTAGGTCCTGTTTGCCCGAAAATCGCATTATCTGCAGCAATCGTTAAATCACATACAACATGTAGCACATGACCACCACCAATAGCATAGCCTGAAACCATTGCAATTACTGGCTTTGGAATAGTACGAATGAGACGTTGTAAATCAAGCACGTTTAATCGTGGGATATGATCTGAACCGACATAGCCACCATGACCGCGAACAGATTGGTCGCCACCAGAACAAAATGCCTTATCTCCTGCACCTGCTAATATAATAACACCAATAGATGAATCATCACGCGCATCAGCAAACGCATCAATCATTTCATTTACGGTTAACGGTGTAAATGCATTGCGCTTTTCTGGACGGTTAATTGTTACTTTTGCAACGCCATTATATTTTTCATAAATAATTTCTTCATATTCTCTAGCTTTCTCCCATTGTACAGTCATCATTTTCCTCCTCATTATTCCTATGTAATGTACTTTTCAAAATAAAGTCTGTTACTAGTTTACCAAAAATATCAGGTTGTTCAAGATGAATCGCATGACCAGCATCAGGAACAATGGTTAACTTACTATTTGGAAACAACTTATGCATTTCCTGATTAATACCAATGAACTTTTCATCAAGTTCACCTACAAGCAGGAGGACATCGTTTGTAAAGCCTTTTAATTCCTCCCACCAGCTTGGCTGACAGCCAGTCCCCATAAAGCGCAAGGAGTTTGCTAAACCACGTTCTTCTTGAGCAAAACGTTCCTGATGCAGCTTCTCTTGAATCGGTTCTGGCAGTCTTCTTTGACTATGAAATAAAGGGATCTGCTCCCAATATCGAAGAAATTTCTCTAAGCCTTCCTCGAGTATTCGTGCTGCAAGATGATCATCATGTGCTTTTCGCTTGCTTCTTTCTTCTTCTGTATGCAGACCAGGTGAAGCACTTTCTAAAGTAAGCGTTTGGATCATCTCCGAATATAGCATTGCAAAGGATAATGCAGCTCGGCCTCCCATTGAATAGCCTACAAGGTGAATCTTGGAAAGCTTTAGATGACAAAATAGTTCATTGAGATCATGACAGCATGCCTCCATTGTTTTAGGTGTATTCGAAATTGTTTTCCCATGGCCTGGGAGATCAATCGTTATCACCATATATTGGGCTGCATACGTCGCTTTAAAAGATTCCCATGTTCCATTACTTCCCGTAAAACCATGCAGTAAAACAATGGGAACCCCTTTCCCTTTTACATCATACCAATAAATTGTATCGTTCACGGCAAATTGCATCTTATCACCCTAAAACGGCAAGAATTTCTTCCTCAATTTTTGACCACATTTGACGATGCCACTTCATATTTTGTGCTCGTTCGGTTTTCACCTCGACAACAGAAAATCCTTCTGTCTTTTGTGCTCGGTAAAGCGCAGAAGACAATTCATCTTCTTTTTCGACCGTCTGATGTGTTCCACCATACAAATGAACAGCATGGGTAAAATCAATTCCTAAAGGTGTTCCAAATAATAAATCAAAGTGCTTTTTATCCTTTGCTTGTGGCAAAAAGGAAAATATCCCTCCACCATTATTATTAATCAAGACGATTGTTAAGTTCAAGTCATATTGCTTTGCAGCAAGTAGCCCGTTTAGATCATGATAAAATGACAAATCACCTAACAATAACGTTACCTGCGTGCCAGTTGCAGCAGCTCCTACTGCACTGGACACCATGCCATCAATCCCGTTCGCGCCTCGGTTTGCTAAAACAGTTAACTTTTTATCGGTTGCTCGTAAGAATGTATCCACATCGCGGATTGCCATACTGTTTCCAACATAAAGCGTATCATTTTCATCGAGTGCATCAATCGTAACGCGAACTGCATCGCCTTCTGTGAGTTTTTCCTCTGTAGAAACAGATATATGCTTATTGGCGATGGCGTTCATTTTTTTCCACGTTGGCAGCCAATCCGCTTCCATTTCGATTGACATTTGAAGCATCGCCTTGCAAACTGCAATTGGATCTGCATATATATAATGTGCTGGATTTCCTACAGGCTCACGATAGCCAGAATGCCGTTCAATAATATACTGAGGAGCCTGTACATGTTCCTTCATATAAAATAAAAATGCTTTTGAAATGGGCATTGCCCCAATCCGGATAATAAAATCTGCTTGGACCATTGCTCTGATTTTCTCATTACGTAGAAAAGCATCATAACCTTCAATAAAATTGTTCTTGTCGTGGCTTCCTGTCCGCATTTGCGATAAAGGATCAACAAGCACAGGGATATTCCATGTTAACGAAAGCTCTGCCAATACATCCGCCAGTGCCGGATCATCATATGGTCCACAAACAATGACGCCACGCTTCTTGTACTGAAGCTGTTCCTTTAATTCTCCAATCTGAACATTTGTAAGCATTTTAGGTCCAGTCGAGTGAGAAGAAAAACATGCTTCTCTTTCTGCTCCCCATAAGTTATCCAACGTAAAATCTGGTACAAGTGGCTCTCGAAATGGAAAATTCAAATGTACTGGCCCACTATTTTCATCGCTGGCAACATAAACCGCGCGTGAAGCCTTACTTCTAGCGTATCGCAACATTTCTGGTGTTCCCTCAGGTAAAGCCATTTCATGGAACCACTTCACATAATCACCATAAAGCTTAATTTGCTCGATGGCTTGTGGAGCACCAACGTCACGAAGCTCGTGTGGACGATCTGCAGTAAGCACAACTAAAGGAACCCTACTATAAAATGCTTCTACGATTGCCGGGAAGTAATTGGCTGCTGCAGTGCCTGATGTACAAACAATTACAACAGGAAGTTTCGTTTGTTTTGCTAGGCCTAAGGCAAAAAAGGCAGCAGAACGCTCATCAATGATAACCCACTCTGTTATTTTTGGATGTTCTGCTAACGTCATTGCTAATGGCGTTGATCTGGATCCCGGTGAAATAACCGCATGCTGTACACCACTTTTCGATAGCTCATCTACAAAGCTTGCTGTATATCGTGTAAGTGTTTCTGTATGGTTCATAATTGGCCCCCTAGCACAGACAGCATTGGCAGGAATTTCACGTTTGTTTCCTCATACTCTGCTTGTGGGTCAGAATCTTTTACGACACCACATCCTGCAAATAAAGAAGCTTTATCTCTACGGATTAATCCAGAACGAATCGCAACAGCAAATTCACCATGCTGGTTACTATCTAACCACCCCACTGGCGCACCATACCAACCACGATCTAACAACTCGTTCTCGCGAATAAATTCCATTGATTCTTTATTCGGAGAACCGCCAAGTGCTGGTGTTGGATGTAAATGTTCTAACACATTAAAAATACTAAATTGTTCTTTCAACCGCGCTGTAACAGGTGTGTATAAGTGCTGTAAATTTTTTAACGGGTAGACAACAGGCGCAGTAGGAATATCAATATCCGTGCAGTAAGCCTCCATTGCACCTCGGATCATTTGCACGACGAAATCATGCTCTTCCCTATTTTTAGAATCATGTAAAAGTTCATATGCAATTTTCTCATCCTCCGTACTTGTTGAACCTCGAGGTGCAGTTCCTGCTAAACAGGTGGAAAGAAGTTTTTCTTTTTCCAACCTTACAAGCCTTTCAGGAGTAGCCCCTACAAAACAATCTTCGCCATGCTCAAAAGCAAAAACGTAACTATTATTTTGCGTGCGAAGCAGTCGTTCTAAAATAATATGAATGGAAACGTCGGCAGTAAAGGTCAATTTTAGTTCCCGTGCTAAAACGATTTTTTTGGCCTTTCCTGCTTTAATTTCCTTTGTCGCATCAAGGACTAAGTTTTTCCATTGTTCTGGCTCTATCTCTTCTTTAGAAGCGATAAGCGGTGCTTCCTTGTTAGCTTCGTTATTTGTAAATAATTTCCTCTCTTGTCGTTCGAGTTCTTTGGCAAGCTGTACCGGATGATCGTTTTTATGCACACATATATTAAAAGTTAAATAATCAGCCTGCTTATCCTTCGTTAACAGAATTGCTGGAATCCGGAATTGACTCGCCTGAAAGCTGTTCCATAAATCTGTTTTGGGTTTGTCTGGATCAAAAGCCATTCCGCCTAATGCAACTGCACCTGTTCCAGGTACGTTCATATATGGATTGTGAATTATCGCTTCATTCAATAGCTGCTGCCACATTTGCTCTGTTTGTTTAAAACGCGCGGATTCCGCGACAATTTCTGCTGCATTCCCTATTCCAACAAGATAAAAATCTTCTGCAGTACTCGCCCAGAAAGCACGATCTTTTTCCATTAACGTTGCAGCTTCAAAAAACTGGGTTGGATTTGTCCGTTCTATTTTTTTTGTGATGCTAACCAAACGTGCGTCTTCATCCGACTCCAACGATTGGATTGCCTCCTGAAGCAAAGCTTCCATATGATTTGCTTTTATTTCGATCATCTACATTTTCCTCCATAAAATGAAACTTCAATCAGCGGGGCTATTTCATCCGCCAACTTATCCTCCTTGTCGTCGCCACATGGGCTAGAAGTGAGGATCATATTGCATCGAAAACGCATGTCAATGCAATTTCTTAAACGAGCTAGTTTGTATGCTCCTGCAACTTTTAAAAAGTACCATATCTATTTTATTCCCTTTTGCTTTGTTTCTCAAGGAATGGGACGTTTTTCATATATTTCTCGTTCAAAAGGGAATTATTTTAGCATTCCCGAAATGATGTGTAATTGACACGTTGTCCGAATTTCCATAAACTTAGTATGATATTTAGAATGTTATAAGGATAAAATCAGGGGGATACATCAATGAATTCGAGTAATGATACAGATATAAAAAAAGCATTAAATGAAAAGGAAGGATTTCAAGTATGGTGGCGATTGTTAAGACCTCATACATTAACAGCATCCTTTATTCCTGTTTTCGTAGGAACTATGGTAGCCTTATTAGATGGGCCTATCCATTTAGGTGCTTTTTTAGCAATGCTTGTAGCATCTATGCTCATCCAATCGGCTACAAATATGTTTAATGAGTATTATGATTATGTTCGTGGCCTTGACAATGAACAATCAGTAGGAATCGGTGGAACAATTGTCCGCGATGGAATTGCACCAAAAACTGTTCGTAACTTAGGGCTTGGTTTTTTTGCAATAGCGATTTTATTAGGTGTTTATATTTGCATGCAATCAAGCTGGTGGATTGCCGTTATTGGGTTAGCCGGAATGCTCATAGGCTATTTATACACCGGAGGACCACTCCCAATTGCATACACACCATTTGGCGAACTATTTTCTGGTTTTTTAATGGGTACAGTCATCATTGGAATTAGCTATTTTATTCAAACAGGAACAATAACACAAGATATTATTTGGATATCGATTCCAACTGCAATTTTTATTGGATCTCTACTTCTTGCAAACAATATTCGAGATTTAGATAACGATAAAGAAAACGGTCGTAAAACACTTGCTATTTTACTCGGCAGAAAAAATGCTGTTCGTTTTCTAGGGGTTCTTTTTCTCATCGCATACGGACTTACAATTATGTATATTGTGACGGATATTCTTCCAATTTGGTCACTTATTACATTACTAACGATAAAAAAAGCAAGTGACGTGTTAAAGGGATTTCGTGGAAAAACAGCACCATTAGAAATGATGCCAGCCATGGTTGCTACTGGAAAAACGAATACATTATATGGCTTACTTTTAGGTATATCGATCTTAATTAGTCACTTTATTAGCTAACTAAGTCTTGTTTCTATGAATAAAGGGGGATAGGGAATGGACATTCATAATACAATGCTTGAAGCATTAGGAATTGAAGTTGTTTCCATGGATAAAAATCTTGTGGTCATGTCGATGCCAGTCGACCACAGAACCCATCAACCACTAGGCTATTTGCATGGAGGCGCAAGTGCCGCTCTGGCAGAAACCGCTGCTAGCTTAGGTGCGATATTGCATGTGGACCTACAGACAACGAATGTTTTTGGGATTGAAATCAATGCGAACCATATCAAAAGTAAAAGGGACGGGATTGTAACCGCCAAAGCAATTCCTTTACATGTAGGGAAAACAACGATGGTGTGGGATGTTAAAATTACAGATGAATATAATCAGCTTATTTGTATTTCCCGTTGTACGATTGGCATAGTTCCCAAAAAACGCCAATAATTATCTTAAAATAAAAACCTCGGCATTTATCGTCCGTCTACATTGACAGAATGCACCGAGGTTTTTTTATTATATTTTACTAAAGATGGCTTGCTTTTCCTCAATCCATCTGCGCATTTTAATAAACAGTGGAACAAATAGCATACCAACAATAATTCCTTTAATTAAATTAAATGGTAGAATTCCATATAAAACAGCAAGTCGTTTTACACTTTCAATCTTCATTTCTTCCATCCCCATAAACCACGCATATACAGGAAGGACAACCAAATAGTTCAACACACTCATTCCGACTGCCATAACAATGGTTCCTGTAATCAACCCAGATACAATGCTTTTAACACCTTTGTATTTATGATATACAAGTGACACAGGCAGAATAAACATGATCCCCGCTAAGAAGTTCGCGGCCACTCCTACAGGCTCTCCACCACCAATTGTCAAATATAACACGTTTTTTATTGCTTCAACCGCTATCCCTGCTAACGGCGAAAAAATAAGTGCTGCCAATAATGCCGGTACCTCACTAAAATCAATCTTTAAATAAGGTGGCAAAAACGGCAATGGGAAATTGAGAAAAAACAATAGAAGCGATATCGCTCCCAGCAATGCCAAAATAATAAGTCTTACCAATTTAGATGATTGCATCGTAGTTTGCATCATCGTTCTCCTCCTTCATCTCTTTATCGATTCACATCTGGTGATGAAGGATGAGCCTATCTTCCTGCTTGTCATTTGATGCATACAAAAAACCCTAAAGCCTAATCGGGGCTTTAGGGTAATCATTCCACAGGAAAAACATGGCGCAAAAAACACACCATTTTTCAGCTCGACATCTTCTCCCATCCAGACTGTAACTGTCGGTTCTGGACTTACACCAGATCAACCGCGTGGAGCATACTCCTGCGGGTCACGGACTTGAAACATCAAGTGCTTCTTACCGTCGGTCGGGAATTGCACCCTGCCCCGAAGATGGAATCGATATTTTATTGTCACCTTCATTATACATATATATCTATTCCTTGAAAACCTTTTTGCTTAAAAATTATTTCTCACTTTTTCATACTTAAAATGGTGCAGCATCCCATTGGAATGCTGCACCATCGTCACTAATATACGATTTAGTCTAGATTAATAAATAGTTTTCCGTCTGCAACCTTACGGGTTTCATTTTTATAGCTATCCCGTACCTTTACTTCAATTCGTGCTCCGTCTGCATATGCATCTGCAGTAACCGTATAGTAGCCGACGTAATGCCCAGGAGACGTTTCCATCATCGGAAGCTCTGTCGCATTTGAAAGCTTTGCCCCTAGGTTTGTAAGTGGCATATGGATTACATATGTCGCTCTTAGTCCAGGCTCACTGTCAAATTCGATCTTTACACTCTCCCCCGTATTTAGATGAACGTCCTCCACTGGTGTTAGGTTTTCGATGACTGGTGCATTGAATTTAACATCCATTGTCACCTTTTTTACCTTCTTATTACCAGCAAGATCCTGTGCCACTACTTTAATTTCATTTTGACCGTTATCAAGCAAGATACGCTTCGAATACTTTCCATCAGTTACGGTCGCCTTTTGTCCATTTACTTTTACCCAATCGAGATTTGCATCAGAAACAGTTCCTTCAACCGTTACCGTTTCACGATTTGATTTTTCTCCATCTTTTGGATTATCAATGGTTAGGTCAGGCTTCTGCGTATCCAACGTTACAGACACTGGCTGTGATTCACCAGTAGGAGTTCCATCTAATAATGAAACAGCTTTTAATTCATTATTCCCTTCCGAAAGTTCAGTAGGAATACTGAATGTTCCATCATTGCTCACTTCCACTGTTCCTGCTTCAGCACCATTGTTCAACAATTGAATTGTTGTGCCATGTGATGCCGTACCTTCGACAGTAAGTGCCGGTTCATTTGTTACCAAGTCTGCTGCTGGAGACGTGATAACTGGTGTTTCGACTTCATAGCTAACACGCGCTCGAACCATATAATTTCCTTCATCAGCAGGGGAAGCAGACCATGCACCACCAACTCTTTGATAGCTTCTGCCAGCATTCGGTCCATTCTCATCTGTTGCTAATCCAGGAACATTCGGATTTGCTTTCGTCTGAACATATACCATATAGAAATCTCCATCTACGATGATATTATGTTCAGTCAGATCAACTACTGTCCATTCACCATTTCGCAATGCTTCCGCATCGATTGGACCAGCTAATTTGTTTCCAGGTGTTCCATCTGCTCCAGTAGCATCCCAGACCTCAACTGCAAACTCTGTTCCACCTGGAACTGGCCATTCTGTATCCCAGAAACGAAATACACCGTCTGTTACGACAGCAGTATCTTTTCCTTCAGGAAGCGACATTTTCACTCCCCATGCATTCCCTGCATCATAATAGGCACGAGCATTTTCCGCTGTTCCATCATCATACCCTATTTCTCCACCTGGAACGGTATAGAAAGGCTCTAAGGAAAGATCCAAATCAACATTTTGATCTAAAACAACTTCTACCTCTTGGCCATGATATCCTCGAGCCAACACTTTTAGCGTATACGTACCCTCATATGCAGTAATCGAATAGTTACCATCAGCGTCTGTTTCTACAGGGGCTACGTTTGCATCCTCTTTTAATAATATGGTTGCACCTTCAATTGGTTCACCTGTAGCTGCGTCTGTAATTTTTCCGCTAGCTGTTGCCTGCGGCTTTTCTTCTAACGTGAAGTTAGCTGTAGCCGTACCGTCACGTTCAACATTCACAGTCTGCTGATCGGAAAAGAAACCATATGCTTCTGCCTGTACCGTATAGCTACCGGCTGAATGAATCAGTGAATAGGATCCATCTGCTGGATTTGTTTTGACAGAGCGACCGCTTTCAAGCACATTCACCGTTGCCCCAATTGGAAGCAATGATGGACTAATTGGATCCTTTACTAAAGCAGGAGCTTCTTTTTCTTGCTTTGGCTGAATCTTATCAGCATTAACAGCTGGCTTATCTACTGCTTTATCAATCGTCTTTACATTACTTGCATTCGAAAATCCGAGCATTTTATTACCTGGTAATGTAGCCTTTTGATTGATAGAAGTATCTGAAAGACCAACATCATCAATATACCAGCCATCTCTTGTTACACTAGTATCTGAAGTAGCGTTAAAGCCAATATATACCCGTTGACCAGCATAAGCGGATAAATCTACTTCTTCATTTAGCCAGCTCGTAGTTTCTCCTTGAACACGCAGTAATTGCGTCCATTCTACTTGATCCGTAGAAATAAATACGTGTCCAAAATCGTATGCACTTCCAGACGAATACATTTCTAGATTGTGCCAATGCTTGAATTGTAGATATGCATTGCCAGCCGGCAAATCAATTGGTGGCATAACAAGCGTTGCATTCATATTGCTGTCATAGTTACCAGCAAGATTTGTAGCAAATACTTTTTCTCCTGATGCTGCATTACCAGGTCCAGAGGTTGGAATCCCCCATTCCCAGCTATTGTTTTCACCAAATGATGACCAACCAATCGGTTCTGCTTCAAAGTCCGTAAAATAGCCTGTAGAAATCCCTGCTAGAACAGAAACGACATACGTTTCACTTGTCACTTCGTTATTACCGAAATCATTAATGACCCATTTATAGGATAATGAACCTTCAGCAATTTCATTTCCAGGAATCGTTGCACTATAATCACCAGACTTATAATCGCCACTCTTTCTTGTTGCTGCAATCGTCTTCCAGCTTCCGTCCTGTGCTTGATACGATAGCTCAACTGAAGCAACACTAATATTGTCAGAAACTTGAACTGTTAAAGGAAGATCCATGCCAGAAAATGATTCTGCAGGAGCAGTGTGTGAATATGTTGGAGCTTCGTTATCTACTCCTTCTTTTGTAACTGTTCCTTCAATTGTTCCAAGTCCGTCCATGATGGAGGATACAGCATTATAAGCATCTAAAATCCCGTAGCCATACCCATTGTTTGGTGACTCTGTATATTCCTCATCTGTCCTTGGTGTAGCAGTATTCATCAAAATTTGTTCCATCTCATCAACCGAAATTGATGCATTCACTTGTCTTAATAAAGCTGCTGCAGCTGTTACTGCTGGACCGGACATCGATGTGCCATTCCAGCCACCTTCATAGCCACCGCCAGGAACAGAAGAACGGATATTCACACCTGGTGCTGAAATGTCTGGCTTGACCTCATCGTATGGAGATGGACCACGTAAAGAAAATCCAGCAATCATATCATTAATATCGGTAGCACCCGTTGCAAATGATTCCGGATAATTCGCTGGTACGGCAACCGAGCCAGGACCACCTGGATTAAATATTGTCGTGTTCCCTGCTGAAAACTCTGGGAAAATCTCAGCTGCACGCCATGCACGTACTGCATCACGATACCATTCATCAAGACCTGGACCTCCACCCCATGAATTGTTCACAACATCTGGAGCTAAATCTACACGTCCACCTGGTGCTAGAATCCACTCTGCTCCATCTAGTAAAATCGCATCAGAGGTGCTTCCAGCGCTATCAAACACTTTTACTGCTATCCATTTCGCACCTGGAGCAACGCCAATTTGGTTTGAACCATCCGGTTCACTTCCTACCATTGTTCCAGTAACATGTGTACCATGCCCGTGGTCATCAAGTGGCACTTCAGAGCTTGGATTTGTCGCATTGTAAAAGCTAAATGGATGCTCTACATTTCCTGTTGCAGCATCATAGCCACGATACTTTTCTTTTAAAGCTGGATGGTCCCATTGAACACCAGTATCGAGACTTGCTACAACGGTTCCACTTCCATCAATACCCATTTCCCAAGCCTGTGGAGCACCAACTCTTTCAACATTCCACTCTACATTAGCAAGCTCGGATGCTGGTGCTTTTTCGTCTTTTACAATTGTTTCATGTAACTGACGCTTTTCGTTCGGTAATATTTTTTCTACCTCTGCAAAGGAAGCGATTTTCTCAGCTATTTCTTTAGATGCTGTAACCGCCATTCCATTTACAATATGATAGGAATGATAATCCTTCACTGTTCCTTTCTTCTTCGCTTCTTCTAAAAAAGCTTTTACATTTTGCTGTGATTCAAGCGAAGTAGCTTTTAACTCAGATACAACAGCTGAGCGTTGGATATGCTTTGTTTTTTCTGCGGATAAATTTGCTTTAGCAGAACTATTTCGCGCTGCCTTTGCAACCTTTTCAACATCCGCCTTTTCCTTAAATTTTACTAGAAAAGTAGCTTCATTTTTTTCTTTAAAAACATCCATCAACCGTTTACTTACTTTTTCTTCCGCCTTATTTTTAGAAAACAAAGACTGATGGATTTTTCCATTTGTTGCAGCACCTTTATCGACGGATTGTGCACTGACTGTCGGTGTTAATAATGAAAATGTCATTAAAACCGATGCTGCAATACTAAAGGCTCTTCTCTGACGTTTCTTCTTTAATCGCACGCAAATTCCTCCCCTCATTTTTTAAAACCATGAAAAAATGCCCCCTATCCTCCTTTCCCTCATCTTGTTTATGCAAGGTCTAGGTGTAGATGCGGCATTTTGTTGGCTCTTGCTGTTAATGCAACTATAATCGATAAAATTTAAAAAAGGTGTCGAAACATGTCAATAAAAATCAGAATATTCTTAATTGATTTAAAAGTACCATTTTAATCGTTTGTTTACTTAGGAATATAGTCTAGTAATCCCTGTTTTTGCATTCACATGAATATGGTTTCAACCCTTCTATGAAAAGATTCTAGTATAACTATGGTTATGAAACTAGCAGGAAACTTTCTTGTAAAAGAAAGAAAAATGAATCCATTTTCCCACTCAACCATGAAATAACACGTATTTAGCCATCTGAACAATTCATCATGGGATGGTTCTACAAGGATAATTAGGTATGATAATCTAGTTTTCATGAAAACCGCTTGTAACAACACGGTACTTTTCTCCTACCATGGTTTCATTTACTAGAGAGATATTTTTACAAAAAAAACAAAATCAAAAAGAAGATTCCATTAAAATAAAGAAAAAGCGCTAAACCAAATAGGTTTTAACGCTTTTTCTCTCAAATTAAAGTTAGTCTTCTAACGGGTTTAAGCTTTCTTTCCCAGTAAGGTCAGCAATCATTGTAACAAGTAATTCTATTTCTTCTTCTATATCCTTAAAGCTAGCTGTTTCGACTGGAGAATGCATATATCGTAACGGTAATGAAACAAGTGAGACAGGAACGCCCCTTCCGGTTAATCGCATTTTATCAGCATCTGTCCCAGTCATTCGAGGTGTAAGCTCGTATTGCACATTTAATTGTAATTTTTGTGCCGCTTTTTCAAGTAAACGATTAATTTTAACATTAATCGGCGCACCCTTCGCTAACACTGGTCCTTTTTCTAACTTCACATCTCCATGCTTGTTTTTATTGACACCTGGGTAGTCTGTTGCAAAAGTAACATCACAGGCAATTGCCATGGTTGGTTCAATTCCAGCTGCCGCAAAATACGCACCGCCCATATTCGTTTCCTCATTCACCGTACTAGCAGCATAAACTCCAACACGGCAGCCCTTCTCTTTTAATCGACGTAATACTTCTGCCACAATAAAAGCCCCTGTTCGATTATCCAGTCCTCGTCCTGCGACATAACGATCTTGTAATATTTCAGGGTCCGTTTTATAAACTGCTAGATCACCAATTTGCACATATTCTTCCGCTTCTTCTTTGGAAGAATAACCGCAATCGATAAATAAATCTTCTAAGTCAAAATCATTCTTTAAGCCACCATGATGCTGTGCATTCACGCCAATAACTCCGGTTACGTGCGCATTATATCCTAATACGGTAACCTTCATTCCAACCGCTGCCTTCGGATTGATACCACCGATTTTATCAAAATGCAAAAATCCGTTTTCATCAATTCGATTTACGACAAGTCCGATTTCATCGCAATGACCAGCCAAAAGGACCTTAAAAGAAGCTTGCGGATTTAATACCCCTATCGCATTTCCTGCATTATCAGTAATAATTTCATCGGCAAACGCATCTACATAATGCATCCATTTTTTCTGAATTTCCATCTCACAGCTTGATGGAGATGGTGTCTTTAACAATTCCAATAAAAAATCTTTGTTCAATTGCTTCATTTATTTAAGCCCTCCTTTAAGTATGTAAAACGCTTTTCTATTTTCTTCAATAGTCTTATCATAGCAAAAAAAAGAAAAAAATAGAAAGCGCAAATCTACTCTACTCTATTCCCTAACATAATTGATTTACTTTCATTTATGAAAAAAGAATATATAATTAAACTAATTCGTAAATTTAAATACAAGGAGTGGGTAAAGTGGAATTAGAAGCATGGTTTGAAAAGGGGCTTTTTCCAGATGACTATATCGAAGCAATGGAAAAAAATAAAGAAAGCCTATTATATATTTACGATCACTTTCAAGCACACGATAGAAATTACGACCAACTAAAAAAGCGAAAACTACGCGTCATCGTTTTAACAGAAGATTGGTGTGGTGATGCAATGTTAAATATCCCCATCTTACTCCGAATTGCAGAACAAACAGCGATGGATGTGCGCTTTCTTTTTCGTGATGAAAACCTAGAACTGATGGATAACTATTTAACGAACGGAACAGCTCGTTCTATCCCTATCTTTATTTTCATTGATGAAGCCGGAAGAGAAGTTGCTAGATGGGGACCACGTGCAGAAAGCATACAAAATTTTGTTGATGAATCACTTTCCTCTCTCCCACCAAAGGATACAGCTGATTATGAACAAAAAGCGAAGGAAATGTATATGTTCATGAACAAATCCTATCAGGAAAACACAGATTTTTGGGATGCAGTTCATCAGAGTATCATTGATCGACTCGATAATTGTTTATAAATCTAAGCTGACTGTCCAGTTTAAAAGTTGGACAGTTTTTTTATGCATAAAATAACAAACGAATTGCTCATACTATTTATTGATGTGTAAAAGAAATTAGGTGGAAAAATGCACGCTGAAAGGATTAAACAAGCTTATTACCAATTACCAATTCTTATTCGCCTCTTATTAACAACGATAATAGTAATGCTCTTATTTGGAATTACCATTCATCTCGTTGAACCAAATGAATTTCCAAGCTTTTTTGATGGAATTTGGTGGGCCTTTGTCACAGCAGCAACAGTCGGCTATGGTGATTACGTTCCTTTAAGCACAGCTGGTCGCATGATTGGTATTTTATTAATGCTAACTGGCGCCGGCCTGTTAACCTATTATATATCTCAATTTGCAAGTTCCACAGTAAAATATGAACAAAACCGCTCCAAAGGAAAGCTTGCCTTTAAGGGGAAAAATCACCTTATTTTTATAGGGTGGAACGAGCGTACCAAACAAATGATCGATATGGCACTCCATGTCGATCCGCATTTCCGCATCGTTCTAATCGACCGTACATTAAACCATCTCGCCTACCAAGCTTATCCAGTTCATTTTATTCATGGCGATGCCGCTGAAGACCATACATTAATGAAAGCGAATGTAGCTGAAGCAAGTAAAGTAATCATTACTGCTAATGTAGCAGCCGGTGAACGTCAGGCAGACAATTATACCATTTTAACAACCGTAGCCATTCGGGGAAATAACGCCCACATTCCAATAATCGCGGAGATATTAACAAAGAAACAATTTTCTAATGCTGTACGTGCAGGAACAACTACAATAATTCGCCCTAATGATTTTCTAGGGACACTGTTATTTCATGCCTTATTTCGCGACCACGCTGGAAAACCTTTTGATACACTACTACAACTTTTATTGACGCAAAACATTTGTATTGTTCGTCTTCCCAAACAGCTTGTACACAAATCGGTGTTGGATGCTCAACAACTTTTAATGAAGGATAATAAAATAGTAGTTGGGATTAGGAGAGAGAAAGAAATGAAATTAAATCCCCCTGCCGATTTACTGTTAAAGCAAACGGACAACCTCATCCTATTAGAACCGTGGAAAAGAAATAAATAAAAGCATCTTTCTCAAATTCTTTTTTGCCGCCCAGAAAAAACTATGTTAAAATAATTAAATGTGCATAAATAATTGAAATGAATATAGGAGTTGTTCAGCATGACAAACAAGTTTGAGGTCGGTCAAATCATTGAAGGAAAAGTAGCAGGAATCCAACCATATGGTGCATTTGTAGCACTAGATGATGAGGTGCAAGGCTTAGTTCATATATCTGAAGTAACACATGGTTTTGTTAAGGATATCAATGAACACTTATCAATTGGAGATACTGTTAATGTAAAAGTTTTAAGTATAGATGAAGCAAGCAACAAAATTTCCCTTTCCATTCGAGCTACTGTTGAGGCACCAAAAACACGTGCAAAATCCGAACGTAAAAATCCAGTAATACAACAAACTAGTGATAATACAGAAGGTTTTAACACATTAAAGGATAAATTACAGGAATGGATTGATCAATCCGAAAGCCGCGAAAAAACATATAAAAACTAAGAAAAAAGCTTTCTCCTTTCTTGCTAAAAATAGCAGATTCAGAGAAAGCTCTTTTTTTATGGCAACAGATGATGCCTTTAGCTCCTACTTGCTTTTCAAACACTCCTTCGATAAAGTTAATGTGAATTATTTAATTACAGAGAGTATTTTTCCAAGGAGGATCATAATGACACATATTCAATTTTCCTACAGCAATGCAGCTCCTTTTTTAAATGATCAGGAACTGGACTATTTACAACCTTTTATCCAAGCTGCACATCAATCACTGCACCAGAAAACCGGTGCTGGTAATGATTTCTTAGGTTGGCTTCAGCTTCCTGAATCATATGACCGAGCAGAATTTATTCGAATACAGAAGTGTGCTGAAAAAATTCAAAAAGACTCAGATATATTACTTGTCATTGGAATTGGGGGTTCTTATCTAGGAGCGCGAGCAGCTTTAGAGATGCTTAATCATTCGTTTCACAATGCCCTTCCTTCAGAAAAAAGGAAAGCACCACAAATTATTTTTGTTGGGCACCACATGAGCACAGATTATATGAATGATTTATTTGATTTACTAGAGAACAAGGACGTCTCTATTAATGTTATTTCGAAAAGTGGCACAACAACAGAGCCAGCTATCGCTTTTCGTATTTTTAAAAAGTACTTAGAAGACAAATATGGCGTTGAGAAAGCAAAAGAACGCATCTATGCAACAACAGATAAAGCGAAAGGCGCATTAAAAACGGCAGCTGATCAAGCAGGCTATGAGACCTTCGTCATTCCAGATGATGTAGGCGGTCGCTTCTCTGTGTTAACAGCAGTTGGATTACTTCCAATCGCTACTAGCGGCATTTCCATCGATGATATAATGGCCGGTGCAAAGCAAGCAATGGAAGAACTATCTGATCCTTCAATCAAAACAAATCCAGCCTATCAATATGCTGCCATTCGTAACATGTTTTATAAAAAGGGAAAGACCATTGAAATGCTTGTTAATTATGAACCAAAGCTACAATACTTTGCAGAGTGGTGGAAGCAGCTATTTGGAGAAAGTGAAGGAAAAGACCAAAAAGGAATTTTTCCCACATCTGCTAATTTCTCAACAGATCTTCATTCGCTTGGTCAATATATTCAGGAGGGCAGAAGAGATTTATTCGAAACCGTACTTCACGTGCAACGCTCTAATACCGAGCTATTATTAGAAGCAGAAGCAGCCGATGCAGACGGATTAAATTATTTAGCTGGAAAAAACATTCATGATATTAATGAAAAAGCATTCCAAGGAACCTTACTCGCTCATACAGATGGCAATGTTCCAAACTTAGTCATCGAAATTCCCGAACTTAATGCGTATACATTCGGCTATCTCGTCTACTTTTTTGAAAAAGCGTGTGCCATTAGCGGCTATTTACTTGGGGTTAATCCATTTGACCAGCCTGGTGTAGAGGCATATAAACGAAATATGTTTGCGCTGTTAGGAAAGCCTGGATTTGAAGAAGAAAGAGAAGCGCTAGAACAAAGACTCAAATAAAGATTGTAAAAATATTATATCTGTTGGAAGCGAAACTATAAACGACACCCTAGTTTTTGAGCTAGGGTGTCGTTTGTTTATAAGATACACTATTATTATTGAGAAAGAATAGTACTTGCCTTAATTTTCCAGATCCCTTGATTATCCTTATCCATGATAATCTGCCCTAGTGTATTCATCTCCACTTTAAAAGTAAAAACAGTTCGATTTTCTTCTTTATTAACAAAATAAAATGGACTACTGTGTACCATGCGACTATAGACTTGTTGGTTTTGGATTTCATTTGCTACCTGTTTCGTATTGTCTTTTGCATAAAGAGATAATACGCTCTTTTCATCTTCTGCTTTATGGGCAAACAGGAATAAGTGTAGCACATCTTCCGGCTCTAAACCACGAAGTAATGCGCTGTCTCGCTTTAATTTATATTGTTCATAAAATGTTTGAAGCTTTTCTTCTTGCTCCTTGGAAATCTTCTCCTGCACATAATCAAACGTACCGTTCGGAAGCATATGATTTACGTAGGAAATTGCATCTAATTCAGCTAAGCTGACCATTTCTCCCTTGCTTATCCACCCATTCGTTTCATAATAGTGAAGCGCATTTTTTGCAAATCCGGCAAACATTGAATCGCTGTGGATACGGATAAAACCTTCAAGCTCGTTTCTTACCTGTTGATCCAATTCCTCTCCGACTTCTCTACCTCCTACTAAATAATCATTTAGATACGTCCAGACAACTGAAGGAACATCTTCTTGGTCATATTTGTCCAAATACGTTTCTATTTCCAATAATATCGTATCAAACTCATTCCAAGGAATATTATAGGCATTATTGACACCAGGTTGATTACGATCAATAATTGTTCCTAGTAATTCATAATAGGCTATTATTTTTTCGTTTTTATCCGTTATTTTCACATTATCCTTTATCCACACGAAATCGACTTGAAGTGATAATATATCTGATCCTACTTTGTTCAATCGGTAGCCTTGGTGACGAAGTATAATCAGAAAATCCTTTATGTCTGCTGGACCATCATACTTTTGAGGCACATATTGTAATTTAAAAATCTTATGCAATTCATTCGCGTCTATGTCATGCTTGCGAATAAGCTGTGACAAATATGTCTGTAACGGAACTTTCAAATTTTCCATAACTGTCACCAAATCGATTAATCCTTCACTGCTATCCTTTTCATTCAGTCTATTTACTTGCATAAGTGGAGTTTGAAGAAGCTGATTCACTTTTTCTCTAATGATTTCCGAATCGAACGATATCGTGTCATCGTATCGTTCCAGCCATTTTTTTGCTTCTACTACATTCGGAAGCTGATCCACATTTTCAATGCCAATTGAGTCCCGAAACTCTCTTTTTTTCTCAATAAAAAATTGCTCTAATTGTAGTTTTTCGGTATCACCTGAATGCATTTGCTGATTGGTAACCGCCCATGTGATAAGCACAAATAAGCAAATGGTTCCGAATGCCAGCATGCTCGAACGGATCCAATTCCTCTTTCTTCTCCTTGGTTGAAATACAGTTTCAATAACTTGTTCTGTTTCTATTGTGCTAGGTATATTTTTATAACTATCTTTCATTTCACGAAGTAGCGTATCAAAGTTCTTATCCATTGACCAACACCTCATCTCTATTCAAATGCTCAAAAGCGTTTTTCAATTTTTTCTTTCCACGATGAATACGAGATTTTACTGTTGTAAGATGAATATTTAATATAATAGCGATATCTTCATATGTCTTATCATGAAAGTAAAATAAAATAATAGGTATTCGATAGTTTAGTTCTAATTGTGAAAGACTCTCGTGAATGAGCATGTGTTCATGCTTTTCAAAATAATACCCGTTTGTTCGTTCCTCTTTATGCTTCCTTTGTACCTTGTCCAAAATTCGGCGTTGCCGTTTTTGTTTTCGGTAATAATCTCTCGTAATATTTAAGGTGATTTGATAAATCCATGTAGAAAGCTTACCTTCATGGAATAAGTCGATCTTTCTATAAATACGTAAAAATGTTTCTTGAACAATGTCAGAAATTTGATCGTCTTTAATTCCAAATTGAAACGCGAATCGTTCAATTATTGGCTTGTATATATGGACAAGTTTAGTAAACGCTTGTTCATCATTAGCTTTTATTCGAGCTATTAATTCGATTTCATCCACTTTTATCCCCCTTCCAACCTTCCTGTACATTTCCTGTATATGTAACGAAACCTTTCCATTAAAATGTTCCATCAGCAATTAATTTATTTTCAATGTTTAAATAATAGAAAGAAGGGAATAATGTGCTATGTAAGACTTTCTCGTATTCCCCCTGTTAGCAAGGCGTAAAGCGCTTTGCTTTTTTTGTTGCTTTCTATTTAAAAGAAATGAATATACGTTATAATAATACCAATAGTTAAAATTTTTTGGAGGTATATAGGATGTATTCATTTTTAGAAGTTCATAATCGTCGAAATACACGTTCCGTTAAGTGGGATGCGCTAAATGAAGTTTTTCAGGCTAAGGATGTATTGCCAATGTGGGTTGCGGATATGGATTTTAAAGCTCCAGAAGCCGTTAATGAAGCGCTCATTAATCGAGCCAAACACGGGATTTATGGTTACACCATCATTGATGATGATATTAAATCTGCAATCGTACAATGGTTACAGAAACGACATAACTGGAAGATCGAATCAGATTGGCTATCCTTTAGTCCGGGTGTAGTTACAAGCTTACATATGGCGATCCAAGCGTTTACAGACCCTGGTGACCGCGTTTTAATCCAAACCCCTGTTTATACGCCTTTTTATAAAGTGATTGAAAGCCATGGTAGAGAAATAGTGAAATGTCCTTTAATTCAAAAAGATAATACGTATACCATCGACTTTGCTGCAATGGAAGAAAAGCTGCAACATGTGCGTGCGTTTATTCTCTGCTCTCCTCATAATCCTGTTGGAAGAGTTTGGACAAAGGAAGAGCTAGAAAAAATGGCAGCGCTTTGTTTAAAACATAAGGTAACGATTATTTCTGATGAAATACATTCCGATCTTGTTTTTTCTAACTTTCAGCATATCCCTATTGCTTCACTGTCAAAGGAGATTTCCGCTGCAACGATCACATGTATGGCACCATCAAAAACGTTTAACCTAGCTGGACTACAAGCATCTTACATCGTAACGGAAAACAAAGAAAAACAAACTAAACTAGAAGCATACTTTCAAAAGCAAGGCATTTCTGGGTTAAATACGATGGGAAACACAGCGATCGAAGCTGCCTATCGTCATGGTGAGGAATGGCTAAATGAATTACTTCGTGTGATCGAGAGTCATAAAAATTATGTAACCAAAAGGCTAGAAGAAGAAACCGAGGAATTAAAGGTTATATCTGCTGAAGGCACATATCTGCTTTGGATTGATTGTAGTCGCCTCGGACTTACTAGTGAAGAACTAAAAGCATTTATGATCAATGAGGCAAAGATAGGATTGAATGCAGGTGTGGCATATGGAGAAGAAGCCGCACAATTTATGCGCATGAATATCGCCTGCCCAAGGGCTACCATTGAAGAAGGAGTAAATCGAATAATTGAAGCAGTAAAGAAACGCAAGAGCTAAGTTTGCATCTTTTTTGAGACATGATTAGAGACAATGCTTTCTTTAATTGTGTCTTCTTTTATCATTCATACCATCGGTAATGGTAACATTTTTATCGGCATCCTATTATTCTTCATTTAAAACTTCTAACATATGTTATAGAAAAAGACCACATGACATGAAGTGAAACTTTCACCTTCAAGGAAAAGATTCCGTTAAAATCGTCTATGTGGTTCTTTTTTATAAAACATATTATTCCTGTTTCTGCTTCTCGTTTAATTCAGTAGGATCTGTAGGTGTTTCTGTATTACTCCCTTTTTTATCGACTCGGATTTCTCCACAAATGAGTCGCTCCCCTGAATTTCCGCTTGGCTGACTTACTCCATCATCCTGTCCAGCGTCGACAATTAAGGATGTGCCATCTTCCTTTAGAATCGATTTTTTCCCATCGTGAAGCGTCGCTCCTTGCAGCATTAATTCTGCATCAACCGTTCCATCACTCTCCACCTCAATATTTGGTAAATCACCTAGGTGAGGTCCCTTCGGATGCATCAAACCATGCTCCTTTCCCTCAGGATTCAAGTGGTTTCCAGCTGTTTTAAAATCTGGACCTTCACATTTCGGGTATTCATGAACATGAATTCCGTGAAATCCAGGGGTAAGTCCCTCTAACTTCAGTTTTATTTTCACTCCATCAGGCTGCTCTGTTAATGTTGCCGTTCCAACCATATCACCAGAACCGTTATACATATTAATCGATTTTGTATTTGGAGAATCATCCTGACAGGCAGCGAGTAATAAGACAACTACAACGAGTAAAAAACGCATTTCGCTTTCTCCTTCTCTTATTTATTCACATGCTAGTATTTGTATTTAAGGAGAAACTAAACCATCTTTCAATAAAAAATCTTCGAATATGTATAAAATAAAAAGTAAGACTCTCCTTTTACGGAAAGTCTTACTTTTTATTTAGTGAAGGTGAATCGTCTTTTTCAATGATTTGCTTATATTGTTGGTTGATAAGCTTTTCTTCCTTCTTTGATTTTTTGTATAAAATATACATCATGACAGCTGCTCCAATCATAAAAATAATGAGCGTGATAACTGCTGGGATGTATTCAGATTTATCATCTGGAAAATAAAGAAATTCCATCATAATAATACACGTCCTTTCTTGTCCCAAGTATATCAAAGGAACGGGTAAATGAAAACGACTTGAATCTTAATTGTCGCTATTCTAGCTAATATTTGGCAAAATAGAATAAAGGAGGCTGAATGATATGAAAACATTTCTACCTGGAGATCTTGTGCGCGCCCACTATAGATCTGGAACATACATAGGAAAGATAGTCGAAGATCGTGGAGATCGCTTTCTCATTGAAGTACTCGCTGTGCACAAGCATCCGCTTCAAGGTGATATTCATCATCCAAACGAAACAAAGGGTGTATTCTTTCATGAGCGGAAAGCACTTGCCTTTAAAGAAAAAATGAATGTTAAAAAGCCTGCTGTCCATCGGTTCGAAGGAGAAGTGCCTAATTATGGAGATTCCTTGAAACAGGCAGTATCTGTTGCAAAAGATAAATTAAAAGCTAAAGACATGGCATTTAATCAGCTCGCATTACAAAAATTAACGAGCTTAGAGGAAAAGGAATACCAAGCTTATTTCAACTAAACAAAATGGGCAGTTCTCCAAATACGGGAACTGTCCTTTCATTTAAACATTAAGCTGTTGGTGGTGTAAGGTTTCTTTTTTTCTTTACGGGTTTGCCATATACTAAGTTCGTCAGCTTTGGAGCATAATTGAATAAAAGCATACCGATAAACGCAGCGATTACTACATAAACACCCGCAAATACTTTTATAGATGCTGCGGCAATACTTGCAATGACAACGGAAAATTCTCCACGTGCCACAATCGAAAGCCCTGCTCGTAATGCGACTCGATTTGACAGCCCATACCACCGACCACCAATTACACCGACCAGCACCTTCGCAACAATCGACCAACTAATTAACACAACAAGAAGTGTTATCATTGGAATTCCTTCTTGTATATTGACTGTTGAGCCGAAGTAAATAAAAAATGTAGGTAGCAGTAAATCCTGAATTGGCGTAACTGCTGTTTGTATTCGCTCTACCTTTCCGATTTCTGCAAGCATAACACCAGCGAGAAACGCTCCAAGCACTTCAGATAAGCCAAGGTACAATGCCACCCCACCGAACACCGTAGAAATTCCTACTAATAGTCCGATTTTAATATCTTCATCATCAATTTTTATAAGAAAATCTTCAAATTTCTTGAAGACAGTTTTTCCTAACAGAACCGCTGTAAATGCTAGCCCTAATATTTTCCCCATTAATATGATAAGGTCCATACTTGTAAAAGCTTCCCCACTATGAGTTGCAATAAGAACCGCAACAATGATCGGCGCTATTAAATCCTCAAAGATAAGGACACCTAAAATAAACTCTGTTTCTGTATTTGCCATTCGTCCTTTATCATTAAGTAGCTTGGCAGTAATAGAAGAGCTCGTCGCATACGTAATGCCACCAATTAAAAATGCGGTCAGCCAATCTAATCCGAATCCAACGGCAATAAGGATTGACACGACCATACTAAGAAAAATATCGAGTAAACCAGACGTCCATATTTTTCTTGCAATTCCACCTAAGCGCTTTACATTGAATTCCAATCCAAGTAAAAAGAATAATAAAACAATAGCTACTTCACTAGACAAGTGCAAAATCGAATTGTCCATTAAAAATCGAGATAGAACGATTCCGAAAAGAATATATAAAATAACATTCGGGAATTTTGTCTTCAACGAAAAATATCCTAATACAAAAATGCCTAGTAAGATAAGGCCTGTATCAAGTAAAATCGGAAATTCAGAAAACATGCTGCATCAATCCTCACCATTGCAGATTTTCGTGAGTGCTGCGATCTGCTCATCCTTACCAACAGACATTAGAATGTTGCCAGGCTTTAAAACGGTATCCGGCTCTGGAATAGCAATAACATCTTCTCCTTGCACAATTCCAATAATCGTCGCTCCAGTCTTGTTTCGAATATCGGATTCTTCGATCGTTTTGTCGACTAAGAATGACTTTGCTTTTAATTCAATGTAATCAACAATAATCTGCTTTTTGAACATCCTAATTTTTTCAATATCTGCTGGCTGGTAGGTTGCTCCTAGCAGCTGTGCAGCTAATTCTCTCGTTTCATCAGGAGTTAAATCCATTGCAAAATCTGCTTCATCACTGTCCGCATCATCGAAAAAGTATAGCTCTCTTTTTCCGGTATGATGGACAATAATAACAAGCATATTGTCTTCTGACGTTTTCATTGATATTTTTTGTCCTATTCCAGGAAGCTGTGATACAGAAATCTTCATCTTCTCACCTCATTTAAAAAATCTTTCTAGTTTTATTGAAAAAGAAAAGGCCAGAGACAATTGCTCCAGCCTTATCTATTTATTCTCCAAGATGCTCTTTAATAACTTCCTCAATTCCTTTAATTGCTTCTTCCTCATCACTACCGTCTGCAATTACGGAAATTTCTGCACCTGTTGGAATTCCAAGTGACATAACACCCATAATAGACTTTAGATTTACCTTTTTACCATTGTATGCAATTTCTACTTCTGATTCATATTGTCCTGCTTTGTTTACTAGCAATGTTGCTGGGCGAGCATGGACACCTGTTTCTGCAGTGATTTTGAATGATTGTTCCTTCATTGTTATCATCCCTTCAATATGTTATTTTTTACTATGTACTTTGTTGTAAATGGTGCAACAAAAAATTGCATTTTTAATTCATTGAACCAATTTATATTATATACTAAATCGTTATTTTAATAAAATATTATTACTATCTAACAGTAAATTTTCATTCTTTTTTTAATGAAATGAGATTTTAGGAAAAGAAAACGATTAGGATTCCATTTTTAAATGTGACAAGTTCCCGATAATTCTCCGCTCGTATGAGCTTATATTTGTTTTTAAAAGACGGATATGATAACGTTTTATTTGAATTGAATCTCTTTTTAGGAGGAATTAGATATGAGTGTTCATATAGGAGCAAAATCTGGTGAAATCGCTGATAAAATTTTATTACCTGGTGATCCTCTACGCGCAAAATTTATTGCTGAAACTTTTTTAGAGGATGTCCAACAATATAATGAAGTACGTGGAATGCTTGGATTCACTGGTACATATAAAGGAGAACGTGTCTCTGTTCAAGGGACAGGCATGGGTGTTCCATCCATCTCCATATACGTCAATGAGCTTATCCAAAGCTATGACGTGAAAAAACTAATCCGTGTAGGGACATGTGGTGCCATTCAGAAAGATGTTAAAGTACGTGACGTCATTTTGGCACAAGGATCTACAACAGATTCACAAATGAACAAGCTTATTTTTCAAGGGATTGATTATGCACCATTAGCAGACTTTACTCTTTTGAAAAATGCTTATGAAGCTGGTATTGCGAAGGGACTTCAAGTACAGGTTGGGAATGTATTTACAAGTGATACATTCTATCGTGATAATGCAAATGAAGTAAATGAACTATTAGCGAAATATAAAGTGCTTGCTGTGGAAATGGAAACGACTGCACTTTATACACTCGCAGCTAAGTATGGTCGCCAAGCACTATCCGTGCTAACTGTTTCCGATCATATCTTAACTGGTGAAGAAACCACTGCTGAAGAAAGACAAACGACCTTTAATGAAATGATGGAAATCGCATTAGAAGCAGCAATTAAATAAGAGGAATGAGCACGTGCGTAATATTATGCGCGTGCTTTTTTAATTTAAAAGAGAATACCTACATTTTAATTGTTAACCGATTTAAAAAATAGTTGACATTATATATTCTCCCCATTTATTATTTTAAAAGAGAGGAGAGAATTTTTAATGAAACATATACGACCAATTGATTTGACCTATGGAGCAGTCTTCGTCTGCTTAATGGCCATCGGTGCCAATATAACAGTTTGGTTTCCAATGCTTTCCATTCCTATCGGGGGCGCATCAGTTCCATTATCGCTGCAAACATTTTTTGCCATTCTTGCAGGTTTAATGCTAGGTAAAAGGCTTGGTGGATTTTCCATTATTGCTTATGTTCTCGTAGGAATAGCAGGTGTCCCTGTCTTTGCTAGCATGTCTGCTGGGCCAATGGCATTAATTTCTCCTACTGGTGGATTTATAATTTCATTTATTTTTGTAGCATTTTTTGTTGGATGGATTGCTGAATATACTAAAAAGCCTTCTGTTCCAGTATACACAGTTGCCGCATTAATCGGACTAATCGTCAATTACATTATTGGTGTTTCTTATATGTATTTGGCTATGAACACGTGGCTAGGTTTAGAAATATCCTATCTCACCACTTGGACTAGCATGATCCCATTTATGATTAAAGATGGTGCGCTCGCATGCCTTGCTGCCATATTCATGGTCAATTTAGCAAAACGGATAAAATTCTCATGGACAACAATGAATGGGTAACACATGTAAATCTTGGAATAATAGAGGAGTAACCAATCAACGATGCAGATTAAAACATACTATGGTACAATAACAGAAATATGGAAGCGTAGAAATTAATCTGTGAAAGGATGCTCCTTTATAAATGAGTATATTTACGAATTTTCCGCTTACGGTAGCACTGGCATCAATTCTGATTGCGCAAGTCATTAAAATCCCAATTCGTTTTATTGTAACTAGGGAATTTAAACCCAGCCTTGCATTTAGTACTGGCGGGATGCCAAGTAGTCATTCAGCCGCCGTTGCAGCTTTAACAACAGGAATTGGACTGACAGAAGGAATTAATTCAAGTATGTTTGCGATAGCCTTCGTCTTTAGTGTTATCACTATGTTTGACGCATCTGGAGTACGGAGACAGGCTGGAGAACATGCAATTTTATTAAACCAACTTGTAAAAGACTTTCAATACTTTGTCGAAGGTGCAAAGGATTGGAATAAAAAAGAAGAATACGAAAAACGCCGAGAATTAAAAGAACTACTCGGACACCAACCAATTGAAGTATTTTTTGGAGGATTAGCCGGAATTTGTATTGCCCTTTTCCTTTTTCCACTATATTAAAAAACTAAACGGACAGTAGAACTGTCCGTTTAGCTTTTGTTTAATTTCTCCCGGAACACCTGCAAGGCTTCATTTTCGTTCCATTGTATCAATTGTTCTTCCGTGAGCTTTCCATTTCCCATCTCGATAATAAATACTTCTACTTCTTTTTTTCCCCACTGTGCATATACATCCTCGACAGTGTTAAAAAACAAGTCAATTTTATTTCCTTTAATAGCGCCACCTTTATCGGCAACAACACCATATCCATAGTCTGGGATAAACATAACTGTTCCAATCGGATAAACCGATAAATCAGCTGCTATTGTAGAATATAAATCTCTTTTCACTTTAACTCCAGAATAGGTCACCCCATATTGAGGATGATCTGGAGTCTTTCCAGTGGATTCTACTCCAGCAGTATATCCCGTTGCAACTACTTTGGCGCTGGGATATTGTTGTGTATTAACTGCTTCTTCTAATGTTTTTGGTCCTTCAATTTGCTCACTTGAAATATATCGTTTGCGCTCTTTTGCAATGTTTAAAGACTTCTCTTGTAAAGCTATATTTCTATCTGTGTGTAATTCATACGAAGCTAGCTTTGAACCACTGGTACTTTCTTCTAACAATTCATGCATGTCGGCAAACGATATGTTTGAAATACTTATTAAGGTAGTCAAACAAGCTGCCACAAACAAAAGAAACATGCTTCCTCTTCTTAATAATTTTATCATTTTCAATAATAACACCTCTCTGGATGTCATCATTGCCAAAAATGCATCATTTTATGCATTTCTTTTTAAAATTAGATTGAGAAGCATGTATCTTTTTTATGTAAACTGCAATTAAAACATTTGATAGCCGTTTTTCCGAAGTATTTTAATAACAATGCCTGAAACTATTGTACCAATTAATCCTGCTGATAAAATTATAATGTCAACTGGCGTAATACGCATTAACGCTGAAAAAGCAGTCGAAAAAGCTTCTCCAGGCGCTTTAAAATAGGCTGTTGTCGACATATCATCCACAATGATAAGTACAATAATTGGATATAAAAATGTCATAAGCCACGTTCTTCGAAGCAGCATATTCAAAATAAAAGCGATTCCAAAAAAAATAACAAAGAATAGTATAGTCGAAACAAATATTTGTATTAACTGTGCCACGTCTCCATTCCCCTTCGTTTCTAATTCAACCACAGTCCATTGTATTACAAATAAATAAAAAAGCAAAGACATCTAACTGTCCTCGCTTTTTTTAATATATCTTAATAAAAGATTTTAAATTTACCTTTTTTAAACAATAATCGAAGTCCACCTAGCTTCAATAGATAGCGATTATCGATAATTTTTTTCATAACCGTAGCTTTCCAACCGAATATTTTGCGATTATTCATCACAACACCAATTGCATCATTGTGGCCAAGTGATGCTACTGTCCCTAAAATATTTGGTGTGAAATCTTCTAGCTCTGTATTTCCTTGTGCCATAGCTTTCACATTGTGTGCCACCACTTTTGATTCTTGAATTGCAATTTGTGCAGTTGGTGGATATGGACGACCTGTTTCTGGATTCATAATCAATGCACAATCACCAATTACGAATACATCATCATATTCTGGTGCACGCATATCTCCGCGTACTTCTATTTTTCCACGATTTGTAGTAAAACCAGAAGCTTCCACAATGGAATTAGCACGTACTCCTGCTGCCCAAACGGTTGTTAAGGTTGGAATCTCGACTTGCTTTCCGTCTTTTTCATACACAATTCCATCTGGCTTACATTCTTTTAACATTGCACCTGTAACAAATTCAATACCACGTGATTCCAAAGAATTCATCGCATATTCAACAAGATCTGGATCGAACCCCGGAAGCACAGATGGCGCTGCTTCAATGTTTATAATACGCACCTGATCTCTGTCAATATCATATTCTTCACAAAGCTGTGGAACGCGGTTAGCCAATTCACCAATAAACTCAATACCAGTGAAGCCTCCACCACCAACAACAATATTCAATCTCGCTGGATTCTTTTCCGTTTCGTTATGATACATTGCAAAGTTGTAATCCAAATGCTCACGAAGCATTCTTGCACTATTGATGCTTCCAATCATAAATGCATTTTCTTCAAGACCTGGAATACCAAAGGTAGCTGCTTCAAAGCCTAAACCAATAACAAGAATATCATATTCAAGTTCCCCATTTTCGAGTTGTACTTTTTTCTCATCTGGTTTTATCGCTACGACGGTATCCTGAACAAAATTAATTTTGCTCATATTGACAACATCTTTGATCGGAATGCGAGTTTGATCATGGTGAATGGTTCCAGCTGCTGTCTCATGGAGCCAGGTTGCCTGGTAATGATAATCATGTTTGTTAACAAGCGTAACTCTTGCTTCATTCACACCGAGTGACTTTTGTAAGTTAACTGTAGTCATGATTCCCCCATAACCTGCACCCAGTATTACAATATGTGGATTATTCATTTCCTGATCCCTTCCATCTCTGTAGTATTTTATCAATATGACATTTTTTACCTTGTGATATTTTTCACGTAAGAGTGTAACAAAACCCGATCTTTTGAGTTTTTACTCCAAAAAGATAAAACAAAATGATAACTGTAATAAAATTGTCATATAATCCTTCTTTATATTAGACCTTTTGCATCACTTTTTCAACTACTAAACTATTTTTTTAAATTTTTAAATTTTTACCTCGCATTTAAATGTATCATTCTTTCAATTTCACACTCTTTTCGTATTTATGTTACGATGTAAATGGCATGTAATGTGTATTAGGAAATGGAGGAAAATACATTGTCCGAAAAGCTATATGACGTAACAATTATTGGTGCTGGACCAGCAGGATTATTTACTGCCTTTTATGGTGGGATGCGCCAAGCAAGTGTAAAGATTATTGAAAGCTTACCACACACTGGAGGGCAGCTTACGGCGCTTTATCCAGAAAAATATATTTATGATATTGCAGGCTTTCCAAAAATTCGTGCGCAAGAGCTCGTCGATAATTTGGAAAAACAAGTAAGTATGTTTGATCCAACGATCATACTTGGGCAATCGATTGAAAAGATAGAAAGACTAGAGGATCAGTCATTTAAGCTCACCTCGCATACAGGTGAAATTCATTATACAAAAACAATTATCATTACAGCCGGAAACGGTGCATTTCAACCACGAAGGTTAAATATCCCTTCCTGTGATCAATTTGAAGATGTTAACCTACATTATTATGTAAAGGACATGAAGCATTTTGCTGGAAAGCGAGTTGCATTACTAGGTGGAGGAGATTCCGCTGTAGACTGGGCATTAATGCTAGAACCCATTGCAGAAAAGGTAACGCTCATTCATCGACGAGATAGCTTCCGCGCCCATGAGTCTACCGTAGAACAGTTGCAAAACAGCTCAGTTGAAATGTTAACCCCATATGTTGCAACCGATATCGTTGCTTCTGATAAAATAGACAAGCTAATATTAGAGGAAGTAAAGGGAGATAAAAAAATAGAGATGGATGTAGATGCGGTCATTTGTAACTATGGCTTCGTTTCTACGCTTGGCCCGATAAAAGATTGGGGCTTAGAAATCGAGAAGAACAGTATTGTCGTTAATTCAAAAATGGAAACAAATATTCCAGGCATCTATGCTGCTGGAGACATTTGTACGTATCCAGGCAAAGTGAAGCTGATTGCTACTGGATTTGGTGAAGGACCAACCGCTATAAATAATGCAAAGCAATATATTGATCCAAAAGCACGTGTACAACCAAAGCATTCAACAAGCATGTTTTAATAGGATAGATGTTTTAAAAAAAGATGCGTAAACAAATGATATGTTTACGCATCTTTCTATTTTAGCAATTCTCTGGTGTTCCTTCGCGATCTGCTGCACGGAATGATGATCCACACCCACAAGAAACAATGGCATTTGGATTATCAATGCTAAAGCCGCCACCCATCATGTTTTGCTTATAATCAATTGTTGTTCCTTCTATTATTGGAATATCCTGTTTAAAAATCACCACAGGAATATCGTTGATTTCATCAACCATGTCAAGTGCTTCATTTACTTCATATTCAAATCCAAGTGAATAGGATAATCCACTACAGCCTCCGCCCTTGATTCCAAAGCGAAGACGAACGTTCTCCTCTTCTTCTTTCATCATTTCCTTTATTTGACGGCTTGCATTATCTGTAATTGTTATAACCATCTTCAAGCCTCCTTTTATTCATTTATGTCCTACTCTAAGTATACAAAGCATACCCGATGCCTTCAACCGAAGTGTTTTATATTATTTTACAGAAAAGTGATATTTCCCTGTTGCGACAATCTCTGCTCCGCCTGTCATCCAAACATGGCCATGCTCGTCCCATTTTATATTCAAATCGCCACCCTCAAGATGAACATGGATTGTAGTGTTTCGATTCGCACGTTTGTTCAATATAGCGGCAACTACTGCAGCACATGCCCCCGTTCCACATGCCTGCGTTGCTCCAGAACCTCTTTCCCACACACGAAAATTCATTTCTGTTTCAGAAACAATTTCGATAAATTCCACATTTACGCCTTCAGGAAAGCGGGAATCTTTTTCAATCAATGGGCCCAGCTCATGAAGTGGCGCCTCTTCAATACGCTCAACAAAAAATACCGCATTCGGATTCCCCATAAATAATGGCGTTACAAAAAGCTCACGACCTGCTATTTGAAAGGGTTCAGCGATTACTGTCGGAATATCCTTGCCAAGCATTGGTATGCTCGCTCGATTCAGAACAGGCTTCCCCATATCTATTGTTATCAATGTAACACGCCCATCCTCCACCTGAACCGTTGCATGCACAATTCCTGCTTTCGTCTCAATGGTAAAAGAAGAAGCAGCTACGATTCCTGTCTCATACGCATATTTAGCTGTACAACGAAGTCCATTTCCACAGCTTTGCCCTTCTGAGCCATCCTTATTAAAGATACGCATACCAAGATCTGCGGCATCACTTGGATGGATTAAAATCAATCCATCTGAGCCAATTCCAGTATGAACATTCGATACATCCTGGGCTAGCTTAGAAAGCCATTTTTCTTCCAACTGGAACTGAAAGAAGTCAAGATAAATATAATTATTACCAAGCCCATGCATTTTTACAAAAGGGATTTCCATGCTAACACCTCAAATTTATACATTCTGTTGTTTTATTCTATACGTATCAAGAACACGATAAATATCCTTTAGACGTGGAATTCCTTCTGCCACAATTTCATCATTTATTAAAACTAACGGATAAAACAGTTCATCTGCTTCAATTTGATCAATAAACTGCTTTTGAATGTCTGTTGCCGGAGTTTCATCAATGTCGATATATTCATAGGTTATTCCTTCAGTCATATACTTCCTTCCAATTGCTGCTTGTAACCATTCAAACGTATCCTTTGAACCGGGTGCTCCAACACAGCTTGCACAAATTTGATCTGCTCCATATACAGATATGCGTACTTTTTCGCTTATCATCGTTTTTCCCCCTCTACCCTTTACATTTCTACTAAATGTCAAATCGCTAAGCGAGTTACTTTCATTTTACAAAATCCCGATTAAAAGATAAAATATAATTGATTAATAAACGATGTTTAATCATTTCCGATAGATTTTTTTCATAATCCATTTTATAATGACATTAGGAAAGGAGAAGATGGATAATGCGTGAACAAGTACAGGATGTTTTAAATAAATTACGTCCATTTCTACTAAGAGACGGTGGCGATGTAGAATTGGTTGATGTAGATGAAAATGGCATTGTACTTCTTCGTCTTATGGGTGCATGTGGTAACTGCCCAAGTTCAACTATAACCTTGAAGGCTGGTATTGAACGTGCGTTAATGGCAGAAGTACCAGGTGTAACAGAAATCGAACAAGTATTTTAATGTGTATTCACATGTGAATTTCATATGTCAATGCTCGAAATAAATCGTATGGAAGCCCCCCAAAGCTAGCTTTTGGGAGGCTTTTCTTCATTTACTGGGTATATTTTTCATACGGAACTAATCGGATAGCCAGTTGTAAAGTAAGCAGCAATATTATCTAAGCAAAGCTTGATCATCGCCTCACGTGTTTCTACTGTTGCTGAACCAATATGGGGAAGACAAACGGTGTTATCGAGTGCTACTAAAGGGTGGGAAGCATGTATCGGCTCATTCTGATATACATCCAACCCAGCTGCTTGAATCGTACCATTTTGTAATGCTTCATATAAAGCAGCTTCATCCACTACCCCTCCACGAGATATATTAATAAAGATGGCGCTGTTTTTCATCTTTGCGAAAGCAGCTTTATCAAACAAATCCTTCGTTTCTTCTGTTAGTGGTACTGCGGATAAAACATAATCTGCTTTCGCTAACAATCCATCAAATGTTACATAAGAAGCATTCACTTCTTCCTCTAACTCATATGCACGCGAACGATTATAGTACAATACATTCATATTAAACCCTGCGGCTCGCCTTGCAACGGCTGCCCCAATCCTTCCCATGCCAACAATTCCAAGTGTTTTTCCATGAACATCCACTCCTGCAAACTGGAAGGGTGACCATTTGCCCCATTGATTCTCCTGAATAGCTTTCGTTGCCATTACGATTTGCCTTGCAGTCGAAATTAAGAGCCCGAAAGCCAGATCAGCTGTTGTTTCTGTTAGCACATCTGGTGTATTGGTAACGATAATATTCCTTTCTTTTGCTTTTTCCACATCAATATTATCGTATCCTACTGCCATATTGGCGATTATTTTTAAGCGGTTAGCTTGCGTAAGCACTTCCTCTGTAATCTGCTCGGTAAGTAAGCAAACCACCCCATCGACTTGTTGTATTTCCTGTCGTAACCTCTCTGTCGAGATCGGTACTTCTTCCTCTGACCACATTCGAAAATGAAACGACTGCTCATAAGGCTTTAGCAATGCAGCTGGTATTTTTCTCGTTATATAAATAGTAGGTTTATTCATCTTTACCCCCCTGTCCATTTATAACCAGTTTAACACAGGGATACGCATTGCTTTAGCATCGATTCCAAGTGCTTCAAAAAATTGTGCAAGCCGTTTTTCATATTTAGACTGCTTATCAACTAAGTGAACAAAAAGTGGATAGCGCTCATCATAGTTCTTTCTCCTAAAGCCCTCTTCAAGAAAGTCATAGATGTGAATAGGGAAAATTAATCTCGCATATAATAACCGCCAGGAAAACATCGAGAGCGGTTGTATTGTTTGGTAATCCCGCAAAAATGCAACCGCATTTTCTGGTGCTTGCTCATGTTGAAAAAATGAAAAACGCAGATATTCTGCTATATCACGAGTAGGATGATCATATACAAGATCATTCATCCAAATCATCGGTGCTTGCAAATTGGCTCGAAAGCGGTTAAAAGAAATGGTGCCTTGATCTCCTTCGTGAAACCTCATCTCGGAATCACTTTCTTGCAAATATTGAATGGCATTTTCACTCACACCAATAATATAGGGTAGAACATCCATTGCCAGGCGATGATAGGCATTCTTTGTAGTGTTCGCCTCCTCTACCAGCTTTTGCTCAAATACTGTTACTTTTTGAATCCATAGCTCCTTCCAAAGTCCATAGCTCGATATAAGCTTAGGTTCATATTGATATGAAAAGCCTAGTTGATGAAATTGTGCAAGCCGTTTGCCAATGCTATCGATTGGACGATCCTGAACTTTTTCTAACCTAACAACCATGTATGGTTTTTCATCGTGAATGACAAACCATTTTCCTTCATTTGTCGTAATTGGATAAGTTGTTTGCGAGAATCCGTTTTCAACGAGAAAGTAAGCAAGTGCGGCCTGTTCCATATGTATAGCTTCCCTGTTATTGGAAGAAATGATAAAATAATAGTATTCTTCATCACGCCATCCTTCATAGCCATATAATTCAATCTTTTCTATAATGTTAATATGGTAATCATTTTCTAACACATATTTCATCACGATCCCTCCTGATTACTACTCTTATGATTATATGTATACATGGCGTCTAATTTGACTCAACTAATAATAAAAAGCAGGTGAAAGTATGGATAAGAATACAAATCAAAGTGAATTAGAGATTAAAGCAAGAGAATGGTTAACAGAACGTGGTGTTACACTTCATGATATTGCAGAGCTTGTTTATTTTTTACAATCCAAATACCATGATGATTTAAAAATGGAAGATTGCTTGTACAATGTTGATCGTGTACTGACAAAACGAGAAGTACAGAATGCTATTTTAACTGGCATTCAGCTTGATAAGCTTGCAGAGAAAAAAATGCTCGAACAGCCTTTACAAAAGACCATTGATACAGATGAAAGCTTATACGGAATCGATGAGGTAATCGCCTTTTCTATCGTAAATGTCTATGGCTCCATTGGCTTTACAAACTATGGCTACATTGATAAAGAAAAACCTGGTATTCTTGAAAGACTGAATGATAAATCAACTGGAGAATGTCATACGTTTTTAGATGATATCGTTGGAGCAATTGCAGCTGCTGCTTCAAGTAGACTTGCACATGCTACAGGAGACAATGATCTTCTTTTAGATGATTAAGGATGCAAAAAAGAGGATGAGGCAAACAAGGGCATTGTTATAGTTTGAAATTGGGTTCGCTTTCACCACAGGCACAAGCGCGACATCTGCTCAAAATGACTTTCGCAGTGTCTTATTTGCCGCGGGCACGGCCTCAACTAACGATAAACTCATGAATTGAATTAATTATTGTAGGATGATAAATAATTTTTCCCAGCAACCTTTTTATATGCTAAGCTAAGCGCCAATGAACCTCTAAAATAATGTCAGTGTTTGAAACAACATGATACTGAAAATAAAAAAGGAAAAGGATGATTAATCATCTGTACTGAACCCATAAAGTTAGACTAAATTATTAAGCAGATAATTGGCTGGT
>NZ_JAXOFU010000018.1:0-44270 GCF_036409425.1 Virgibacillus sp. MG-45
TTGACGGAGAATGAAAAAATAATGCTTACACAGAATTCTTGACACTACCCTCAAAAACGATCAAGAAACACCCCAACTCGATCAAGAAACAGCCTCAAACGATCAAGAATACTCCAAACTCAATCAAGAAACAGAGGATGTAGCTATTATAGCCTGCCTTCCCCTGTCGCTGTTCCCAAAGGACAAGACAGCGTCACATCGCACGTAGAAAAAAAGCGACCTCCTTTTTCAAGGAGGTTCGCCCATTTCAACTGCATAATAATTTTTTTAATTCTCCAAAACTTAATTTAGGTTCATGAATATTTCGTGTGTGTATTTATATAAAGAATCATTTTCTTTTATACTTAGTTTCCAAAACGGTTGTATGCGCCGTGCATGACTGGGCCAACGTATTGATTTAGCTTCCAACCGTGCTTGATTGCTGCAGTAACAAAATCCTTTGCTGCGGAAACTGCTTCTTGGACCGATTTTCCATTCGCTAAATTAGCTGTAATTGCTGCTGCAAATGTACATCCAGCACCATGATTGTAATGGGTGTCTATTTTTTCTTTTTCCATTAAAACAAATTGCTTTCCATCATAGAATAAATCAACTGCTTTTTCATGTTCGAGTGCTTTTCCGCCTTTAATTACGACGTTTTTTGCACCAAGCTCATGAATTTTAACTGCAGCTTCCTTCATACCTTCAATGTCTTTGATTCGCCCAGTTTTAGCTAGCTGTCCTGCTTCAAATAGATTAGGAGTCGTAACGATGGAACGAGGTAAAAGCAGTTCTCGCATTGCATCTGTGTTTTCTGGCTGTAATACATCATCCTCCCCTTTACATACCATAACAGGGTCGAGTACAAAATTTGTAAGGTGATGTTCATCGATTTTTTTGGCTCCAAGCTCAATAATATCAACAGAACCAAGCATTCCAGTTTTCATTGCATCTATTCCCACGGATAAGACCGTATTTAATTGTTTTTCAACCTCATCGACATCGATCGGATAGACACCATGGCTCCAATAGTTGTTTGGATCCATTGTTACAATGGATGTTAGTGCGGTCATTCCGTATACTCCATGCTCTTGAAAGGTTTTTAAATCCGCTTGAATGCCTGCTCCACCACTTGAGTCAGAACCGGCAAGGGTTAGTGTTTTTTTCATTGTCATAGAAGTTACCCCCAAAATTGAAAAAGTTAAAGTTCTTATTCTCATATCATATACCAATTAAAGAGTGGAAAAAAGTAATAGATGTTGGAAGGGACGAGATTTTGTAAAACAATAAAAAGATGTATCATGGATAATAGGAAAAGGATTGGATAATACAGAAATCGTTGGATGGGTGGGAGACATATGGAAATATGGGATTTATATGATCGGAAAAGGAATAAAATAGGGAAAACCCATGTCCGAGGTGTTCCGATTGATGAAGGGTTCTATCACCTTGTAGTACATGTATGGATTCAAAATGAAAAGGGAGAGGTTTTATTATCAAAAAGGGACCCTAACAAGTCATTTGGAGGGCTTTGGGAATGTACAGGTGGTTCTGTATTAGCAGGGGAGTCTAGCTTGGAAGGGGCAATAAGAGAAGTGGAGGAAGAAATTGGATTGCAGCTAGACGATAGAAAGGGGACCTTTGTCTTCTCAAAAATTGCCTCCACGCACCATTCAGATTACTGGCTGTTTCCTGCGAACCCCTCACTTTCGGACTTGCAGCTGCAGCAGGGAGAAGTAGTTGATATTATGTGGGCGAATGAAGAGCAGTATGAAAAGATGGTAGAACAACAGCTAATTGTTCCAACACTTCCTCACTTTTATAAGAATGCTGCCATCTTAAAATGAGTTGCTGTAACTAAGTGCGGAATATGGAATTGACCGGTAGTCTATCTGTTTCTATACGACTGTTGTATACAAAAAAGGATGCTCATCGTCTTGTTTAGACGTTAGAGCATCCTTTTGCAGGAAAGCGATTCGCTTAGACGCCTTTATATGCTTGGCGATAGATGTCTGCTAATTCGGACACTAAAGGCAGCTTCGGATTGGAGATGGTACATTGATCGTCAAAGGCAAGCTCGGCTAATTGATCTACATTTGCTTCAAAGTCTTTTTTCACAACGCCCGCCTCCTTGATACTCATTGGAATATTTAACTCTTTTGCTAAATTGATAATTGCCTGTACTAGGCTTTCGACCCCTTCTTCAACGGTGCTTGCAGGAAGGTGAAGTGTGTGGGCAATTTCTGCGTACCGTTGATCAGCAATAAAGTATTCGTATTTTGGAAACGTAGCAAATTTTTCAGGCTTGCTTGCATTATATCGGATCACATGTGGTAATAAAATAGTATTTGCTCGTCCATGGGCGATTTGGTAAGCTGCCCCTAATTTATGCGCTAAGCTATGATTGATTCCTAAAAATGCATTGGAAAATGCCATTCCCGCAATGGTAGAGGCATTGTGCATTTTTTCTCGAGCAACTTCATCATTCCCGTTGTGGTATGCCTTTGGTAAATATTCAAAAACAAGCTGAATAGCTTTAATGGCAAGCCCATCTGTATAATCATTTGCCATGCTAGAAACGTAAGCTTCGATCGCGTGTGTCAGAACATCCATTCCTGTGTCGGCAGTGACTTCCTTCGGCACGGACATGACAAACTGTGGATCAATAATTGCTACATCTGGTGTGAGTTCATAATCTGCTAATGGATATTTTGTGTTCGATTGTTTATCTGTCACGACCGTAAAGGATGTTACTTCTGATCCTGTACCAGAAGTTGTTGGTACCGCAACGAATTTAGCTTCTCTTCCTAGGTTTGGATACTTGACGATTCTTTTTCTTATATCCATAAATTTCTGTTTTAAATCATTAAATTCTACATCTGGATATTCGTAAAATAACCACATTGCTTTAGCGGCATCCATTGGCGATCCTCCACCAAGTGCAATAATTACATCTGGTTTAAACTGCTGCATTTGAGCAGTTCCTTTTTGAATGGTTTCAATAGAGGGATCTTGTTCAACATCAGAGAATATTTCACAATGGACATAGTCCGAACGTTTTCGTAAATAATAGAGTGCTTTGTCGACATAGCCGAGCTCAATCATCATTGGATCTGTAACAATAAATGCTTTCGTGATATTCGGCATCTTTTCTAAATATTGAATCGAGTTTTTTTCAAAGTATATTTTTGGAGGTAATTTAAACCATTGCATATTATTATTCCTCCGTGCCATTTTTTTAATGTTCATCAAGTGTACAGTGCTGACGTTTGATGATACAGAATTTCCGCCAAATGTCCCGCAGCCTAATGTTAGGGAAGGCATATGGGCATTGTAAATATCCCCGATTGCACCTTGTGAGGACGGTGAGTTAACAATGATTCGTCCGGCCTTCATTCGGAGCGAATACGCTTCGATGACCTTTTGATCTGTAGAATGAATGACAGCAGAATGTCCTAATCCACCAAAGTGAAGCATTTCTTCTGCTCTTCTAAATCCTTCGTCAGTACTTTCTACTCGATAGCAGGCTAATACTGGGCTAAGCTTTTCCCGTGATAATGGAAATTCAGGACCAACTCCTGTTAGCTCAGCAATGAGGATTTTTGTATTCTTCGCTACTTTCACTCCTGCTAATTTTGCAATTTCATATGCAGGCTTTCCGACGATATCAGCATTAACCGCACATGTAGTAGGGTTGATTACGAGTTTTTCGACTTTGGCTTTTTCCTCGTCGTTTAAGAAATAACAATTGTTTGCTTCTAAGTCACGTTTAACAGCAGGATAAATCTCCTTATCGATGATAACAGCTTGCTCTGAAGCACATATCATTCCATTATCAAATGTTTTAGATAAGATAAGGTCATTTACTGCGCGTTTAATTTTTGCGGTTTTTTCGATATAGCAAGGAACGTTTCCTGGTCCAACACCAAGTGCAGGCTTTCCTGAACTGTATGCGGATTTCACCATACCTGCACCACCAGTTGCGAGAATCAATGAGATGTTTTTGTGATGCATTAAAGCCTTTGTTGCCTGTACTGAAGGATATTCGATCCATTGAATACAATCTTCTGGAGCGCCTGCTTTAATTGCTGCATTATAAAGTACTTCTGCGGCTCTGCTGCTACATTTTTGTGCAGATGGGTGAAAAGCAAATATAATCGGATTCCTTGTCTTTATTGAAATAAGTGCTTTAAACATTGTTGTTGATGTAGGGTTTGTTACAGGTGTGATGCCGCAGATTATTCCTACAGGCTCTGCTAGCTCGACAATCCCTTCTTGTTCATTTTCATGAATAATACCAACCGTTTTGTTGTATTTTATATTGTGATAAATATATTCCGTTGCAAATATATTCTTGATGACTTTGTCTTCGAATACGCCTCGCCCAGTTTCCTCAATAGCCATTTTTGCCAGGTGCATATGTTGATCTAATCCAGCTAATGCCATTTCCTTTACAATTCGATCGATTGTCTCTTGATCTAATTGCTTTAACTCTTCTAATGCATGTACAGCGTTTGCTGCCAACTTATCAATCATTTTGGAAGCATCATCTGCCACTTTTGCTTTTTCTACTTGAGTCATGGAAATTCCTCCTTTAATATTGTGAAATGGTGAGCATAAATAAAAACGTTCTATAACTTACATCTATATTATATAAAGGTTTATTTGTTATTTCCATTAATTTTATGTGAAATATTGAGCAATCTTTTATTTGGAAGCGTTTGAAAGGATTAAAGAAACGCTTCCATTGTTGATAGTATAGGATTGTGGATAAAATGTGAACAACTAAAATTCGTAGTGGTCAAATACATCGTTAAAATTATGCTTTTTTAAGTGAATAAGCTTCCATGTTTTGCAAAAGGTGGAGTAAGCTTTGAAATAGCTTTTGCTGGGCATGATTTTCCCAATCTTCCTCATATGCTGCCATTAACCACATCACTTCATCCAGAAAAATATGCTTTAAGGCGATTGACCATTGCTCTACTTCTCGTTCCGTTAGTTGAACCGACTGCTGATACCCATTTAGAAATACGTTCCATTCGTTCGGTGTAAAAACCCTGTCAGGAGCTGTGGATAATTCATTGTGAAAAAGGAGTAAAGAAAGCGCAAGATCAAATATGCGCGGAATCCATGTTGCATTATCGGGGTCAATGACATAAGGCTTCGGTGTGTAGATGAGATTATTCGCCTTATAATCATATGGAGATGCAACGGATAGCAGCGTGCACGTCTTTAATTGTTCTTGCTGTGTAACTGCTTCAAGCAAAACCTTATGTAAAAACGCTAGGTCAAAAGGGAGCCCCTTCTTTTCCACATGCTGGCTAATTTTTTGTATGCTTTCCTCTACTTCTTCCAGGGTAAAATCAAAAACATCATATGTATCTAACAGATAGGTGTTTTCTTTCGGTGACAGTGCATGGATTTTTCCAAGCAAGCTACCGGCATCTCTTATTTGATGTATGGTACCACGATACGTTTCTCCAGATATAAATGGATAAACAACATATACTTCTTTCTCGTCTACCTGCTGTGGATTAGCAGTAGGAAGCGAAACTGGAATAACAATATCAATCCCATGCTTATGGAGAAAAGTTGTGAAGTTCATTAATCGTGTTGCACGCGATAATGGTGCTTGTGTTCGCTTCACAATATATTGATTTATTCGGTAAACAGGTGAGAATGGATAAATACTTTTCGGTTCCTCGTCGAGCTCGAAGCCAAATTGTCTTATACGTGCGATTTCACTCATAACAAAGCCTCCTCCGTTTATACAACCATAAGAAACTAGTATTAAGAAGATAGTAGCAGTAATCACAACGACCAACAAGGTGAAACCGTATAAATGTATAGAAAAGAGCAGTCCACATCTATTAAAAGATGAGGAACTGCCCTTAAAAGCGTTTATTTGCTGTGCTTTATGCTATTCTTTTGCTTTGATTTTGGCTTTGTTAATAGCAAAATCGACGGGAAGAACATTCCACGAATAATGAACGTATCAAGTAGAATACCAAATGCCATGGTAAAGCCAAATAGGAATAACTCCTGTAACGGCTGTGTCATTAAGACGGCAAAGGTAGCTGCTAATATTAGTCCTGCTGAGGAGATGACTCCTCCCGTTAAGCGAATCCCTTCAGCTACTGCTTCATTCCAAGGGAGTTCATTTGCTTTTTCTTTAATTCTAGATACGAGCATTATATTGTAATCAATCCCCAAGGCGATCATAAAGACAAAGGTATACACCGGCAAGCGATAACTAATCGACGTATAGCCTAACCAATGTTCGAACATCCACCAGCTAAATCCTAGTGTTGCAACATAGGATAATAGAATACTGCCAACCATGAGAATCGGATACAAGAAGGAGCGGGTTTGGAAGCCTAATACAATGGTGATAAAAGCGATGACCATCGAAAAGAGAACAATGGTATCACGTGTATTCATATCTCGGACATCAAGCTGTGTAGCTGTTTGACCACTATAATGTAATTCAAAGTGATTAGATAATCCGCTTGCTTCTAATAATGCTTCTTCTTTATCCCGAAGTTGTTCCAGTGTTTGCAACGCCTTCGGCTCATATGGATTGCTTTCTAAGGTTAGCTCTAGCTTTACAGCATTCCCATCTTCGGATAAAAAGTTGTTCGGCAATGCTTTTTCTCCTTGAATAATCGCTGGTTCTAAATCGGGAGAAACCTTACTTACATTATTTTCTGCTGCTAGTTTTTCAACTAGCTTAGAAACACGTTGCAAAAATGTCGAATCGGCATCAATGCTATCCTCTGTTTTTAAAATAATTGTAACAGGTGCTAATTCTCCCGCAGGATAATGGTTTTCTAGTAATTCAAACCCTTGACGGGAAGACATGTCATCTGGGAATGACTTTAATATATTAAAAGAATAGTTCATTGTTGGGACTTGAAAAGCTCCAATTAAGAGAACAATTAAAAGAGAGCCCGCGAGAAATGCTGGATGTTTTTTAACGAATTGTCCGATCATTCCCCAAAACTTATGCTCTTTTTCTTGTTCGTTATTAACCTTTGGAATAAATGGCCAAAAGGCTTTTCGTCCCATTAAAGCAAAAATACTCGGAATGAGCGTTATTCCAGCGATCAAAATGATAACTACAGCGATAGAAAATACTGGCGCAAAAGCATGATACGGTTCAAATATTGTAGCAAACAAAGTAAGCATTGCTAGGAAGATTGTTCCCCCACTAAAGAAGATAGGTTCCGCAACATGATACATTGCTTGAGACATCGAATCATACTTCGACTCTATTTGCGAGAGCTTTTCTCGATATCTTGAAAAGACAAATAAGCTATAATCGGTTAATACGGCAAAAAGTAGTACAAGCATAATAGAAACAGCAGAGCTGTCCACTGCAAACCACTCAAATTTTCCTGCCATTCCTAGTATTCGATCAACAACACCATATACTAATCCAGCGATGATAAGCGGAGTAATCGCTAGAAGTGGTGAGCGATAAATCAATATTAATAGGATAAATATTAATACTACTGTTGCTGCCATTAAAACAAAGTCACCGTTTTTAAATAATGTAATCGTATCCGCAGAAATACCAGCTGGTCCAGTAATCTCAAATTGCATGTGATCCAGCCCTAGTCCAGTAACCTGATCTGATATTCGTGTTAAGGTGTCATGGGTTTCATCGGTTGAGATTCCTTCCTTTAACGTTACATTGAAAAGAAGCGTTGTTTTGTCTTCTGAAAATAATTGCGCTTGCACATGCTCAGGGAATTTGTGATATGGGAGTGCCTTTGCAACATTTTCTGGCTTGTTTTCAGAGGCAAACCATTGACTAAGCTGATTAAATTTTTCCTTATCTGTTTCTGAAAATGTCTCTTTTTTGTGAAATACGAGCAAGGCAGTTAGTCCATCCTTGGATGGAAACTGTTCTTTTTCCAATTGTTGTGCGATTTCTGATGGGGTGTTTCCTGCTATACTTCCTTCCGTACTGTTTGATTCATAATCTTTTGCAGACGGGGCTAAAACCGTAAATAAAAGGACAGCCATTATCCAGGCAATAAGTGTTACCTTTGCTCCTTTTCTGCTACTCGTATATGCGACAATGTTACGAATAAATGTAAGCATCGTAATTCATCTCCTTCTTATTCAATGCTCTTATTTTAAGTGTTGAATATGAACAGAAGATGAATAGGATGTTTCAAAAAAGTTTGTATGAGGCGCTTTTAGGCTAGCTTTTTGTGGTAAGCTAGAAGGAAAGAATAAAGGGGTTTTCATGATGATTATATGGTTGAATGGCACCTTTGGCGTTGGCAAAACGACGCTTGCATTTGAATTAAAGAGGCGCTTGGACCAGGCAATTGTTTATGATCCAGAGCATTTCGGTGCTGTTTTCATGGCGAATATACCGAGAGTTATGGCAGAAGCTGACTTTCAAGATTATTCGCTCTGGCGTGAGGCGAATTACAAGCTGTTGCACCATATATCAGAGACGTATAATGGTCCCATTATCGTCCCAATGACATTGACAAACCCATCATATTTTAATGAGATCATAGGAAAACTAAGACGTGATGGAAGAAACGTTCACCACTTTGCATTAATGGCATCTCCGCAAACAATAGCGAAACGATTACGAAAACGGCTGGAAGGCAGTCGGAGCTGGAGTTATCGACAAATGCAGGGGAGACTGCAAAGCTTACAAGACACGCAGTTTGGCATCCATCTTTTAACCGATGGGAAAACCGTTGATGATTTAGTAGAAACGATTGCTTCCCGATGTGAGCTTTCGTTATTGCCAGATAAACGTACAATATGGAGAAAAAAGTGGGACTATATCAGCATACAAATGAAAGAGAGATTGGTTTGGATAAAATGAATAGAGCGATTATCGAAGTAACCGTAAAAAATAAATATGAAAAATCCTTTCAAAAAGGATATCCATTAATACATAAGGACGCAATTGTTGAGAATGAGCTAGAAGGCAAAGAGGGAGCGATCCTTCATTTGAAATCGGCACATGGAAAGTGGATTGCGAAGGGATACTATGGGATTCAAAACAAAGGTATAGGTTGGGCATTAACAATCGATCAACAGGTGGACATTGATGTGTCTTTTTTTAAGCAAAAGCTAGAAAAGGCCTTGTCCAAGCGAAAGTCATTTTTCACAGATCCGAATACGACTGCTTTTCGCGTTTTTAATGGAGAAGGCGATGGTATCGGTGGTCTCACGATTGATTATTTTGATGGCTGTTATTTAATGCAATGGTATAGCCTTGGAATTTATTCATATAAGGAAGAAGTACTAGAGGCATTCGAACAGGTTGTCGATTATCAAGCAATTTATGAGAAAAAGAGGTTTGATCATAAAGGACAATATATTGAAGATGATGATTTCGTAAAAGGAACACGTCCTACCTTCCCAATCATCGTGAAGGAAAACGGCATGCACTATGCGGTGTATTTAAATGATGGTGCCATGGTTGGCATATTTTTAGATCAACGTGAGGTTCGCCAAGCGATTCGAGAAAAGTATGCAAACGGAAAGCATGTGCTAAATACATTTTCATATACAGGAGCTTTTTCGGTAGCGGCTGCACTTGGTGGGGCTCGAAAAACGACTAGTGTTGATTTAGCAAAGCGAAGCAAGCCGAAAACCGTTGAACAATTTGAAGTTAACGGAATTGATGTTGCAGTGCAGGATATTGTTGTCATGGACGTATTTGATTACTTTAAATATGCCAAACGGAAAGGCTTCACCTTCGATATGATAATCCTAGATCCGCCAAGCTTTGCCCGATCGAAAAAACGAACATTTTCAACTGCAAAGGATTATCCGATGCTATTGAAAGAAGCAGTTGCTATCTTAGAGGAGGATGGCTTCATTGTTGCATCCACAAACAATGCCTCTTTTGGAATGAATAAATTCAAAGGGTTTATCGAGAAGGCGTTTCGCGAGATGAATGCTTCTTATAAGATTTTGGAGGAATTTTCCCTTCCTGCTGACTTCCAAACGATCTCAGCTTATCCAGAAGGAAACTATTTAAAGGTTGTCATCCTTCAGAGAACATCATGACTAGGCATAGATAAAGAAATATTATTCAAAACTACCCATTTAATAAAGTGGGTAGTTTTTTGTGGTTGTAGGTATGATCCTGATAGATGGAACAAGGATTGTGAAAAAGAGAAATCTAATTGCCTTAGAGCGGTGAATTTACTTCCTGATTTTTTTTCAAGCGTTTATTAATCTCTGCACTATATCATGTATTAACTTACATTATGATACGTTTAATGCTGAACAGCCCTACCCTCCTAGGCCACGTCTTTTTCCAATCTAGTGGGCTTTTATTTGCTACATGGTACCGGGACAAATTCACAATGAATAACATGATAGGTAGATATGTAAGATTGGGAGGGAAGGATATGAAAATACATGTAGTGAAGCGTGGCGATATACTTTGGCGAATTGCCCAGCAATATAATGCGGATTTAAACGAGATTGTATTAGCAAATGAAATCAAGGATCCAAGTGCACTTGTTGTTGGGCAAGCATTAGTTATTCCAGAGCGAGGGCGGGAATATGTTGTGCAGGCTGGCGATAGCTTGGAGGAGATTTCAAGACGGTTAAACATACCAGTTGAATCCCTTGCTAGCGTAAATAATATTACAAATCCATCTTTAATTTATATTGGGGAAGTTTTGCAATTGCCTTATACCACTCATCAAGTTCAGCCAGGGGAGTCATTGTGGCAAATTGCCAAACGGTATGGGATTACGGTTAATGAGCTCGCTGCCGTAAATGGAATAGCTAATCCATCACTTATTAATCAAGGGCAAATGCTGCGAATTCCTTTGCCAAAAAAGCCGACGAAGGAGGTCAACGCATACACAACTGAGATTAATGAGCAAGGGGCAGAGGAAGTGCTCGTATTAGGAAGAAATTTCACGTATTTATCTCCATTTATGCACCGGGTAAAGGAAGATGGAACAATTAGTGTACTTCAGGATACAACGATTTTAGATGCAGCACGAACTACAAAGGTATCGCCGCTTTTAGTGATTACTAATTTCAAAAATCGAAAATTCGATTCGGATTTAGCAGCTGCAGTTCTTCGTAACGCAGATGTTCAAGATAAACTCCTTACAAATATCGTTTCAACGATGAAAGGGAAAGGCTATCGTGGCTTGAATATCGACTTTGAATATGTATACCCAGAGGATCGAGAAAACTACAATGCTTTTTTACGAAAGACCGTTTCTCGGTTGCATCCAGAAGGATTTACAGTTTCAACAGCATTAGCCCCAAAGGAGCGCGGAGAGCAACAAGGCTTATTGTATGAAGCACATGACTATAAAGCACAAGGACAAATAGTAGATTTTATCATTTTAATGACCTATGAGTGGGGGTGGGCAGGAGGAGAACCGCGAGCCATTGCACCACTTAATAAGGTAAAGGATATTCTTGATTATGCAGTAACAGTAATTCCGCGAGATAAAGTAGTTGTAGGTATGCCACTGTATGGCCGTGATTGGAAAATCCCATGGGTACAAGGAACCTTTGCCACTTCAGTTAGTCCACAGCAGGCAGTACAGCTTGCTCTAAAATATGGAGCAGCGATTCAATATGATATGGTGGCACAATCTCCGTTTTTCCGCTATACAGATGAAAATGGACAACAGCATGAAGTATGGTTTGAGGATGCAAGAAGCATGGCTGCGAAATATAAGTTGGTGCAGGATTATGGCTTGCGAGGTGTTAGTTATTGGGTGCTAGGCAATGACTTTCCACAAAATTGGGCCGTGCTTCGTGACCACTTTACGATTAAAAAAATATAACACGCATTCAAAACATCTTTGGCCTTGAATCAAAGGTGTTTTTTTGCTACATCTAATGTTAGGAAAAAGGAGTTGCGTGTATTTTTGTCGAAGTTCCTTAAAGAAGGAAAAGCATATGAAGCGGGCAGAAATAGTATAGAAAAGTAACAATTTATGTAGAATAAGATCCCTTATGTTACAATAAATAATGGAACAAAAATTAAATAATCGCCACATGGTGACCTTGCTTGCAAGGTTGAAAAGGGAAGCTGGTGTGAGTCCAGCGCGGTCCCGCCACTGTAATGTGAAGAATCGACTTGTATACACCACTGATTTCATTAGAAATTGGGAAGGTAAGCGATTCGTTGAAGCAGAGCCAGGAAACCTGCCATGCGGAAGGACATTTTTTCCTACGGGAGATAGGAGGGTGTGACGAAATGATGCATGTTAGGATACATGTGTATTTCGACTAGGCCGAAAACCTTCTATATCATCTTAGAAAGGTTCTTTTTTTATTCCCCATGAGCCTGCTACTTAAGTGAGGGTCAAGTTGCACGTTGCATGTTGTGCTCAACGAACAATTAGTGTGGGATAGAAGAATCACCGCGGGTTGAAGCTTCACTATAGGGAGGAAACGGAGTGCAGAAGAAAACAATAAGTGAAACAAAAACAGTGCAAACGCGATTAGTTTTGCCGCCAGATACAAATCATTTGGATACTATTTTTGGTGGGAAGGTGCTAGCATATATCGATGAAATTGCAGCATTAACAGCAATGAAGCACGCAAAGAGTGCGGTTGTTACAGCTTCTATTGATTCGGTTGATTTTCTCTCATCCGCTAAGGCAGGAGATTCATTAACCTTGGAAGCCTATGTAACCTATACAGGAACAAGTTCTATGGAGGTCTATGTAAAAGTAGTTGCACAGGATTTAATTAAGCATGAGGAAAAGCTTACTACCGAATCATTCCTAACAATGGTAGCTGTGAATGAAGCGGGGAGGCCAATTCCGGTTCCAAAGGTATATCCAACTACACCTGAAGAACAGCAGCTTTATGATTCTGCACCATCTCGGAAAAAGCATCGCGAAAAGCGTGTAGCGATGCGACAACAGCGTCAAACAATGCAGGTAAGCAATACGTAAATGAAAAGAAGAGACGATTAGAGCAGGAGGCAATGTTAGCAAATATTGCTGTAAGACGGAAAAAAGCAAGCGCTTTGTTCCGTTTTTTCCTGCTCTTTTGTGTGCGCTTGCAAAGGGATGTGCCTATTCTTTAGCCCTTTGGACGGTTTGCAGGAGTAAGACGGTGAATTTTTCCCGATCCTCCTCTGTAAAAGGCTTAGGACCTTTTGTACGTTGGCCTGCGCGTCTCGCTTTTGCACTTAAGTGCCGTGTTTGAAGCAGTCGATCGATGTTATTTTGTGTGTAAGCAAATCCTTTATGGTTAAGGACATGGCATCCTTTTCCTAGTCCAAGCGAGGCAAGTCCGTAATCCTGTGTAATTATAATATCGTTTTTTGATACGAGTTGAATGATGCGATAGTCAGCAGCATCTGCCCCGTGATCGACATAAACTGTTTTTACCCCATCTGGATCCTCTTCATGTGAAAAGTGATTAAAGCTCTTCACGAGAATTACTGGAATAGCTTCTTGTTGCCCGATTGTTATCACAATATCCTTTACAGGACTTGCATCTGCATCTACATATATATTCATTTCTGATTCTCCTCAAATAATATTTCGAATATCTCATATAATAAGTTAGAAAAAATAGTGTCCATCCTTGCTGGAAATTGTTGGACAGCGTAAATATTGCTACAATAATCATAAATCAAGTGTTAGCTTTTTTCGATTAATAACAGACTGGATTCTATTATTATTAGATGAAAGAAGGGGTAACATGGAAGCGGAAAAGGATCAACAAGCAGAAAATCTACACAAAACTAATGTGGAACAAGGGCTATCAGCAGAAGAGGCAGCAAAGCGGTTAGCTACGTTTGGACCGAATCGCTTTGAAGAAACAAAAAAGGCATCTTTTCTAGTCTTGGTTTGGCGGCAAGTAAACAGCTTACTTATTTATATTTTAATTGCTGCGGCAGCGATTTCAGCAATAGTCGGTGAGTGGAGCGATGCAGTCATTATTTTGCTCGTCATTGCCTTAAATGCGGTAATTGGGGTTGTTCAAGAATCAAAGGCTGAAAAAGCTTTGGAAGAATTAAAGAAGATGTCTACTCCAAAAGCTATTGTTCGTCGAGATGGAACAACACAGGAGATCCCTTCTGAAGAGGTAGTTGTTGGTGATGTTATATTACTCGATGCGGGTAGATATGTACCAGCAGATGTCAAGCTTGTTGAAACAGCAAATTTAAAAGTAGAAGAATCTTCTTTAACAGGAGAATCGTTAGCGGTCGACAAGGATGCGAACTGGCAAGCACCTAGTGAGGATGTTCCTTTAGGAGATCAGAAGAACATGGCATTTATGTCCACGCTTGCAACATATGGAAGAGGAACAGGCATTGTCGTTCGAACCGGAATGGCGACAGAAATTGGTAAAATCGCGAAGATGCTGGCGAATCAGGACAAAGAGATGACCCCACTTCAGAAAAAACTAGACGAAGTCGGAAAAGTACTCGGAATAGGTGCGATTGCCATTTCAGCAGCCATTTTTTTAATCGGATTTTTACAGGGACGCGAACTCCTCGATATGTTCCTTATTGCTGTTAGTTTAGCAGTAGCAGCTATTCCTGAGGGGCTTCCTGCTATTGTAACAATTGTACTGGCGTTAGGTGTCCAGCGAATGATAAAACAAAACGCCGTTATTCGTAAGCTGCCTGCGGTAGAGACACTTGGTGCGGTTAGTGTTATTTGTTCAGATAAAACCGGGACATTAACGCAAAATCGGATGACGGTAACAAATGTTTTTACAAATAATAACTATACCAAGTTATCTGATGTGGCGATTTCAGATCCGACCGTTGAACGGTTTATAAAAGCAATTACATTATGTAACGATGCAACGATTGATCATGAGAAAAAGACGGGTGATCCAACAGAAATTGCCTTAGTTGAAGCGGCGATGGCATTGGGATTATCCAAGCAAACGCTGGAATTAGAGCATCCTCGGGTTGATGAGCTTCCATTCGACTCGGATCGGAAAATGATGTCTACCGTTCACCAAGAGGATGGACAGCAGGTTGTATATGTCAAAGGGGCACTAGAAAGTGTTTTTCCAAAGCTTGTTTCCATTGAAATCAATGGAGTTGTACAGCCGATAACAGATGCCGATCGTGCGAAAATAATGCAGCAGGCAAATGATATGTCCGAACAAGCGTTACGTGTATTGACGGTTGCTTATAAGAAGCTTTCAGATGAGAAGAGTGGCGAAGCACTAGAGGAAGAGCTTGTATTTCTTGGATTAACAGGGATGATTGATCCACCTAGAGAGGAAGTAAAATCATCCATTGAACAGTGTAGTAATGCAGGGATTCGTGTTGTCATGATTACCGGAGATCATCAAAAGACAGCACTTGCTATTGCAAAAGAGCTGCATATTGCAGCCCATGAAGATGAAACAATGACAGGAAAAGAACTAAATGCTATTAGTGATGCAAAGCTGGAAGAAAAGGTAGACACCATTCGTGTATTTGCTCGTGTTTCTCCAGAGCACAAGGTGCGTATCGTCCAAGCACTTCGTAACCGTGGGAAAATCGTTTCGATGACAGGTGACGGGGTAAATGATGCGCCATCCTTGAAAGAAGCCGATGTTGGCGTCGCCATGGGAATCACCGGAACAGATGTTGCGAAAGGGGCAGCAGATGTTGTCTTGACCGATGATAACTTTTCGACAATAACTGCTGCTGTTGAAGAAGGACGTAACATTTATAAAAACATTAAAAAATCAATTTTGTTTTTACTTTCCTGTAATCTCGGAGAAATTGTCGCGCTTTTTATTGGAATTTTAATGGGGTGGCCTGCGCCATTAACGGCAGTGCATATTTTGTGGGTGAACCTTATTACAGATACGATGCCTGCTATTGCACTAGGGGTTGATCCAGATGATCCGGATATTATGAAAGAAAAGCCAAGGAAGGCAAGCGAAAAGATTTTCTCAAGCGAAAACATTGCGTTTAGTTTGTGGAACGGGGCGCTAATCGGGGCGCTTACGCTTTTTGCCTTTATGGAAGGGTTAAAGGTATATACAGGCTCTGAATCGTTGTTCTCCATGGATTTAAAGCATCTTTCTGGTGATGCATTAATCCATGCACAAACGATGGCATTTATTACATTAAGTGTTTCGCAGCTATTTCATTCCTTAAATTTACGGAATGAGCGGAAATCCATTTTTCAAGTGGGTCTCTTTACAAATCGGTGGTTAATTGGAGCGATACTTCTTGGACTAGTCATTCAAATTACGATTGTCAATATCCCGCTTTTCCAAGGGTTATTCGATGTTCGTTCACTAGCCCTATTAGATTGGCTATTCGTGATCGGGTTATCGATTATTCCTATCGTTGTTAATGAAATTGTGAAAGGAATCAAGCGTGTCTTTGTATAAAATATAAAGGAAATGAGACAAAGCAAGCGTATTTGTATTAAAATAAGAACACTAACACCGCAGTTTGAAAATGGGTTCGCGATCCCTGGCACGGCTCAACCCCCTCGGAAAAGAGAAGCTGCTTTTCAGAGGGGGGTTATCTCAAAAAAACACCCTAATCCATTTTCAGCTCTTCTTGTCATTGGATGAATTCTAAAATTCCATATGCTGCTTTTCGTAAGTATTCGCCACTACATCCAATACTTAATAGATCGGCGATTCTCCAGGTGCTGCATATATTCTGGTTTGATTCTTTTACTCACTTGCCCTCTCCTCCTATCGAAATAAGTCTGAAAATAGGTCCCTAACAGATTCATTACCGAGGATAGAGGCTTATTTAAACAGGCAAAAACTGCACCAACAAAAACGAGACCCATAAGAGTAAAATCTCTTACAGGCCTTGTTGAACTAGAAGGTGTTTAGTTTTTAATCTTCCTCTTTTGCAAATCCTTTTGAGTGCCCGTAGGTAATCATTACAAGACACGCTATTATGCCTAACAAGCCTCCAGGTCCAGTAGTGATAAAACTTGATCCTTCTGGGTAGAAAAATTTCAAGAGACCAAAAATTAACGCAATCACCCAGCCCATCATGTTGACTTTTTTAACTTTTGTCATATCCATTCTCCCAACTCATCGTCTCTAATAACTTTACAATCTTTTGTATACTGCTGGATAATTGGTCTTTTTATTGTAAGTAACAATACATATTATTCTGTGCGCGATTTGGAAAGTCCTTTATTTTTTTATAATTTCTCGTGATTTACTAAATTTAACATTCGACACAAAAATGTAGAAGATCACGCCTAAACATGACTTTCTACATTTTGTGTTTTTATGGTCTTTTATAATTCTTCCCCAGAATCTCATAACGCTTTACGTAATAGTAGCATCGCAGTTTGAAAGTGGGTTCGCTTTCCTCGGGCACGGCCTCAACTAACTCGGAAAAGAAAGTTTGCTTTTCTGAGTGGATTTTCGGCTCGCGCTGTTCCCGTAGGAGTCTCACCCATTTCAACTGCTTGATAAATTACTTCGATTTAAAATGATGCTTAAAAAGAATGAAAAATCCTTTTCTGCCAACTTGTTTATGCAGTGTGTAGGTTATTTTGAAATATAAGGATTTCCTTTTATCCAAAACCGATAAGGGTAATGCTTTGCCTTCCCGGAGTTTTCGATTCCGATGCGCGGCCCAGCTTCAATCTCTATCGGTGTTTTTCCGTTGGCGATAAATAAAGGAGGCTCTAGAAAGGATCTGCCATAATCATGCATGTCGATTCCCATCGCTTTTGTTAATTTCCCAGGTCCATTGGTAAGGCTTTTAATATCCTTTACAGGTCTGCGTTGCTGCATTAAGTCAATGCCGCAACAAGGCTCCAATGCGCGAATTAGAATCGCTTCAGGGTTTTCTATTTCTCCGCTTACGACATTAACGAGACAGTGTGTATGCATGGAGTAAGTATAGACCATGCCAGCTTTTTCAAACATAATGGCGGTCCGCTTTGTGCGCCGGTTTTTAAAGCTATGTGCTGCTTGATCGACTGCACCAAGATATGCTTCTGTTTCTACAATAATCCCAGCCGTCATTCCTTCATCTGTATTTTTTACAAGCACTTGTCCGAGCAATGCTTGCGCTAGTGGGAGAGTTGGTTGTTGATAGAATGTCTCGGGTAGAGGAGTGAAGCGCTGTTTATTATTAATCATGGTAACCTCCTTCTATGTCGAAATGGAAGATGTAGCTATAGTATGTGGGAACGCATGGAGGAAAACAAGAAATTGACTACAGAACTAAGAAAAATTATCCAAACCATGCTAAGATTAGGATAGGTGGCAATAACAAAGAAATCGGAGTTGTTTTTAATGAGAAGGAAAATGCGTAAACAAGCGGATTAGGGGACGATGCCAACGTCAGTGATTTCAAGCATACACCTACTGGTGGAAGGTGGGAGATATCCCGTCTTACAGTGGCTGGTACAATGAAAGGAAAGCTAGAATAACTAAAGGGCGCATAAAACAACTATCTCCTGAATAAAAAGAAGGTGCTTTATTGGAAATTAAGAATTTCTATCTAAAAAAAGAAGTATATGATCTAGATGATCTTTCTTTAAACGCAGATTCTTATATTGGCGGTTATAATAACGAGTATTTGGTTGAAACAATCGAAAAAAATAGAGAGAAGCATGTTGAAAATGGTATATTGATGATAGAAGGAAGTATAGTGTTTATATCGAATTATAAAGAAATTGGCAACATACCAATCTTTGATGATCTAACTACTTTATATTCCTACTATTTGAATACCATTGAAGAATACCTTGACAATGGAGAGGCTACTTTTTATTATCCAAGTCAACCAATTGAAGTAATTATAAAACAGGATATTGGTCAACAAACAGAAATAACTATAGACGAAAATTCTTTGAAGGTTAACGAACGTTTTCTATTGGAGGGTCTCCTCAATAGCTCACAACATTTTTTTGACATATTGGTGACCCGCTTAATGCTTAATAAATATCAGCATGAGCTTACTCAAATAGAATCAATTAAAAAGAGACTTACTAAATAAAATAATATAGTTTTTGAAAAAAAGCACTCTAAATAGGGTGCTTTTTCTAATCCAAAATAACTACTAGGAAGGTAATTATATGTCTTATTAAAGATGAGTTTGATCGTTCGAATCAAGTGATAGTTAACCAAGATAAATCATGTATTACTGCATCTAATTATAGCGCAAAATTTGAGTTTTCGAACTCTGGCTTAAAACACCGCAACTAATCTTAATTTTCCTTCTTGACGAATTACGCTTCAATCTATATACTACATTACAACAGTAATGCACTAACCTGCATGAAGGGAGGATGCTGGATTGAACCTGGATATAAATAGTACAAAGCCAATCTATATACAAATAGCGGAATGGATTGAGAATGAAATATTAGTTGGTCATTTTAAGACGGAGGAAAAGGTTTTTTCTCAATATAAGCTAGCAGAAGTGTTCAATATTAATCCAGCAACCGCTGCCAAAGGGCTTAATCTCCTGTCAGATGAGGGGATTTTATATACAAAGCGAGGATTAGGGAAGTTTGTAACAGCGGATGCAAAGCACATTATCCAACAAAAGCGTAAAAACGGCACATTAAAGGGGCTTATTTTAGATAGTGTGCGCGAGGCGAAACGACTGAAGGTTAGTGAGCAGGAGCTAATGGAAATGATCACCAAGGCGCATAAGGAAATAGAGGGGGATGAAGCATGAATATTGTACAATGTAACGCGGTATCAAAATCCTATGGAAACGTAGCTGCCTTGGATGAGGTTACTTTTTCCATTAAACAAGATACAATCACTGGTATCATTGGACGAAATGGCGCAGGAAAAACAACCTTATTAAAATTAATCGCGGGATATTGGAAGCATTCAAAAGGGGACATTCACGTGTTTTCGGAAAATCCGTTTAATAGCTTAACGGTTTCCGCCAATATGATTTATATCGACGATCAAATGACATTTCCAGATGCAATGCCACTTCATAGTATACTGACCGAAGCGGCACGATTTTATCCAAATTGGGATGCCAAGCTTGCGAAGCGGTTATTTGATTATTTTTCCTTTCATCCAAATCAGTTTCATGATCATTTATCAAAGGGAAAAAAGAGCACTTTTAACACGATCATTGGTCTTGCTTCTCGGTGCGCACTTACTATTTTTGATGAGCCTACAACTGGAATGGATGAAGCGGTAAGAAATGATTTTTACCGTGCCTTGCTTCGCGACTATATTGTAGCACCAAGAACAATTCTTATTTCGAGTCATCATTTAAATGAAATCGAGCATTTACTTGAAGATGTCTTACTAATAGATCGTGGTAGGGTTAAGTTGCACTTATCCATCGATGCACTCCAACAATATGCGATTGGTGTAACTGGAAATCAAGCAGTTCTTTCACAATGGGCAAATGATCAGGAAATCTTGTTTTCCAAGGACGATGGGGAAAACAGCCTTTTTTTAGTAGTAAGAAACAATGTATCAAAGGAAAAAATGGATCAGTTATTAAGGCTAGGAATAAAGCCGACGTCAATTTCACCAGCTGAACTCTGCCTGTATATGACACAACTGAAAAAAGGAGGAATTGATGATGTCTTTCGCGACGCCTAAACTAATCGATATCGTGAAAAAGCAATTTTTATTTAAATGGAAAGGGTATCGTACTTTTTTTACAAACCTCGTTATATTGCAAGCGATAGCTATTATATTTTCTCTCGGTGGTATTGGTTCATCTTCACATGGAAGAGAAGGTGTTAATGTAAGTGAATCGATTTACTCTGCAGACTTTGTGCTCGCCTTTACCATGCTTTGGGCATTTATTGTCGCAATCCTATTGACGTCAAAAGCATATCGTGAAGCTGATTTTGTTTTTATTACGAATCGTTTTACTGCACAGCTAGCAAATGTCGCATTTTTATTTACCATAAGTGTTATTGGAGCGATTACAGCAATTTTATCAAGAAATTTGTTATGGATGATCACGTATTTTAGTTCGGATAATATTACATTCGTAAAAGAAGCAGCGCTGCATCCTTCAGAATATGTAATGGGCGGTATAGCAACCATCCTGTATGTTTTTCTCTTTAGTGCTGTCGGATATTTGCTCGGCTCTATTGTACAGATGAATAAAATGTTTGCCTTTATTTTGCCAGTCGTATTCATTGCTTTACTTATCCTTTTCGGGATGCAAGAGCAGTATCTATTATTATGGCTCCATGAATTCTATTATCAAGAAGACTCGTTTATATGGTGGTTCGTAAAGACTGGATTTACGGCTACTGCCTTCTTTATTGCTTCCTTTTACCTTTTGAACAGACAGGAGGTTAGCAAATAATGCATATTATCTTTGGATTTATGCCGATAATTATTGTGGTAGCTCTCGTTATTATAGCTGTATTTATTGGACTTAAGGTTGGTAGATCGAAAAAAACGCGTGGAAATAAATCGTTATACATACTAGTTGGCTACGGCTTACTGCTCGTATTGTCGACGATACTATATTTTTTGGTGCCAGTAACTGCGGAAGATCCTACACAGAAAATAGATGTAACGCAGATTCCAAATCTTTCTATGGAGGCATATGAAGGGAAGCTAGCAAATGTAGACGAGAAGTACATTACCCAGAAATGGACATTTCCATTTGAAGGAAATCAATTAAATATCGAAGAATACTGGGGAAATGGGGACGTAATTGATGTATATTACGGAACAAGAAAGAATACGAATGAGATTGAAGTGCTACTCTATGAAACCCCACTTATTATTGGTGAAAGCTTTGATGCAAGCAAGAGTCTAATCGCCCCCAAAGTATCGTTGGAGGATGACAGTTTATTGATTCAGCATCCGGATGCTGGAAATATTCAACTATCTCAATTTAAAAATGAATTTCCATTTAGGCAATTTCTGAAGGGATCGAAGGGCGACTTATTTTATAGTGCCGATTTGGATTGGGATTCGGATTATTATGGCGATCGAGTTATTTATATCCTTGTTCCAGCTCGTGTCCAGCTAGAATCGAATGTGGATGAACAGTAGCCCCTAACGTGAAAGAATCCTTGCAAAAAATCGGCATTCAGCTATAATTTAGATCATTCAAACGAAGGGGGAATGGGGATGCGACTAGTAAGGCCTGCAATAGAGAGGCAAATGGAGCATGAGGCGTACGTGGAAGAGTGGGAAACCGATCGGATGACACCGAGTAGCTTTCATTTAGGTGGCTATAAAAGCTATGAAGCTTATTTAACATCCCTTCATAAGCGCGAGCGTGGTGAAGGAAAATGGCTACCAAGTACGAATTATATGCTAGTAGATGATCAAGATGTCGTTGTCGCGCTTGTAGACATTCGCCATGCGCTTAATCGGCATTTGTTAAACGTTGGCGGCCATATTGGCTATAGTACACGTCCATCAAAGCGTGGAAAAGGCTATGCAACAATCGTACTTGCAGAAGCGCTCAAGAAATGTAAAGCCCTTCAAATCGATCGCGTGCTCGTTACCTGTAATCTATCGAATACGGCTTCCGCTAGAGTAATTGAAAAAAATGGCGGAGTAGAAGCGGAACATTATGTGGAGAGCGATGGAAACGTGGTTAGGCGATTTTGGATTGATAATGGAGAATAGAATTTTTGGGAAGCTGAAGGCTTGGTTCGCACCTATTGCGATACCAAGCCTTTTTTTACAAAATCCAGCCATTATGTGTTGGGTCTTGCCGAGAAATCGCGGTAAAAAATGAAATGAAACCTTATTCATTATTTTTCGTACAAACGGGTATACATAAAATGACACGCAGATTCATTTTGCCTCGATTGAATGGAGGAAGGCTTTCAAAAAGAACTTGAGCTTTTGATTACTAATATTGTAATTGTAAATATTAGTAATGCGACTTTCGATTACTGAACAATAGGTGTAAATGAGCCTGAACATATGATAAAAGGAGGAAGTGCACATGAAACGAACAGGAGAAATGGTGTTAGGTGTAATTGGTGTTGGGATGGATGCATTATTTATGTTGCTTGGGATAGTTGTACTCATTATTATGAACAGTGGTGTTGGTTTGTTAGAGCAGGGGATAAATGAATTGGGATATGGAGGATTTAATCAATTTCTTTATTTATTTATTAATTTAATATGGATTCCCATTGTTAGCTGTGTTATTAGTTTTGTGTTAGGCATAATTGGTCTTTTAAATTTATCCAAAAAACCAAATGTGGCAGGTGCATTTTTTATTGCTGCAACGGTTGTAAGTAGCTGGCTTATTTTTACCGGTATTGCTTTCCAATCGTTGTTATATTTGATTGCCGGAATTATGTGCTTTGTTCGCAAGCCAGATAGACCTTCCGTTTCTTTATAACCGAATAGTCCGATACAAACATAAACGGAATGGAATATGTGAATAGCACAATTCCATTCCGCAAAAAATTACTCCAAACGTGTTTTTCTTCTTCTTCTACCTAAGGTATTCACAATTAGTACACTTGCAATGGCAATGGTTCCACCTATTAATGACAGCGTATTTGGCCACTCGTTTAACCAAAACCAAGCAATAATAATTGTTAATGCGGGCTCTAAATACATCATTGGCGTAATTTTGCTCGCATCTCCTAAGGAAAGTGCAATTGCCCATGTTGCATAAGCTATCCCTGCCGGAAAGACACCGACGAAGATAGCGGCTATATGCGCTTCTGCTGTCGCAATCATCATATTTGAAAGTAAACCAGGTAAAAAAATCAGCATTGGCAATGTGCCTGCCCATGTAAAGTAAGCGGTCAACTCTATCGGATCGTAGCGTTTAAATAACGGCTTTTGAAATACGAAAAAAATAGATGTTGCTATCGTTGCAATCAGTACATAAATCGTCCCTTTCGATATTGTGAATGCGGGACCTGCAGAACCAAGTGTAATGAGTACGATGCCACTAAATCCAATCACTAACCCGATCCAGCTGCTTGCTGCCATGCGTTCTTTTAATACAATTACTGCAATAATTGTTGTGAAAATAGGAGCTGCACCAACAATCATGGCAGCAGTCCCTGCAGTAATGGTTTGCACGCCAAAGGTAATGCCTACGTGGTATACCGTAATACCAACGAATCCAAGGAGAAATATTCGCACGGCATCTCGTATATTTGGAAGCTTAAAATGGACATGAGGCATAAGGCTATACAATCCGAAAATAGAAGAAGCAATCAAGAAGCGGACAAGCACAAGATGCTCTGGTGTGTATCCCCCTTGTAAGCTTGCTCGCACGCCTGGAAAAGCAGCCGACCAGATAACAATGGTGATAAACGCCAATACTAATGCTTTTCTATTCATTTTGCTCGCCTCCTAATCAATCGCATAATAAGAAAAAGGTATCATACTCGGTGATGTACTGGCAATCCCTATCTTCAACAATTTCTGACACTCCTAATTATGCTTCGCCTGAAAAAATCGCTAGACTTGCCTCAAAGATAGTCTATCAATTTGGATAAAATACGATATAATGAATAATTCAGGTATATGAATGAATTTTTCGAGCGTGAACCTACCAAATATTAATGCAGAGAACAGCATGAGGGAGCTTTGTTATTATGGAATTTGAGATTAACTATTTATCATTCTATGTTATCGAATTAAAGGATCAGGACGATAAACGGTATAAGCATTTTCAAACATTAGATCATTCTTTATATGAGGAAAGCCCTTTAAAAGACTTTTTAGATGGAGAATTAACAAAAATCGCCAAACGAAGAGTGGAACGACATGCGAAATCTGTCGATGCTCCAACAAAAATTGGCCGGTTTATTGTGGAGCCAGGACATGAATTAACATCAAACCCCAATTATAATCAATTCCATCGTGTGCGTTTTGCTGCCTCGACAGATGATTTTCGTATCGCAGCAGATGAGATTGCTCAAATGTATATTGAAACAAGCGCAATACGAGAAGGTGCATTAATCATTGTTTCTGCGAAGCTGACGAAGTTTTTTGATGATCCGTTTATTTTTATTTTGAAATGTGATTTTGAGCAGAAAGTAGCGCGGATCACCGATGAAGCCACTTTGATACATAATGTAGAAATGGCTATTACAACAAAAAACATGAAGTCGATTCAGTATCCATATATGCCTGAAGAGGGCATGATGGATAGTGCAGAATTAAAGGTATATCAGGCATCCCATGCACGATACTTTGAGGATTTTTTGAAATTTGTTGCCTATGAGAAGGCGATGCCGGAGATTGTCCGCAGCCAAGTGGTTGACCTTGTTCACGCACATATCGAAGAAGCATACCCTGAGGATAGTGAAGAAAAAACAAAGTTTGAAGAAGCCATTGCGGAATGGGCCATTACACCAAAACGAGAGCTGCAGGAGCGGTTTACGACAGAGGAAGTGATAGAGGCAACCTCGCATATCGTTGAATCAGCACCAGAAGTAGAACTGAAGATGAAACTTGATCATCACTCGGTACGTTCTATGCTTTCTGATTTTGGTGATACGGTTCATTTAGCAAAAGCGAATGATCGCTATGTTTTGTTAATTGAAGCGGAAGCAATCCATTTTGAAAAAGGCTTCTCACCAATTGAATTCCATAAGCCAGAACAGTTAGAAACAGTTGTGAAGCAGTTGCTGGATAAAGAATAAATTATAAAAGAGGCTGGGACAAATCCAGAACAGGTTACTTTAAAGACGAATAATAAGATTTGAAGGTAATCTAAGTGCAGTCAAAATACAGAGACTCCTGCGGGAACAGCACGAGCTGAAGATCCACTTGGTAAAGGGCTTTTCTTTACCAAGTTAGCTGAGGCCGTGCCCGCGGAAAGCGGAGTATTTTGACGAAGCGATGAGAAATGCTGTTTTTGAATACAAATAATCCGAACTTATTCGAGTGAATAGTTCGGATTTTACTATGCAGAAAATACTTTTATCCCTTCCCTTTTAGGTGTGATCTTATTTATCTTTTGTTTCATATGCTCCATATGTTTCGCCAAAGAAACGGTTATATCGTAACTTAAATTTGCCAAATACGTAAACGACGATTACTTTAAGAATGGCATAGCCTGGTATTCCAAGAATAACACCGACAATACCAAATAAATTTCCAGCGACAAGTAGTACAACAATGATTGTTAGAGGATGAATTTGCATTGTTCTTCCCATGATATTAGGAGAAATAAAATGTCCCTCTAAAAACTGCACCGCTGCCCAAACAATCGCTAGCTTTAAGAGCATAAATGGTGAATTAACGATGGCGATAATAATTGCAGGAGAAATAGCGATAATCGGACCAAGATAAGGAACGACACTTGTAATTGCTGCAACAACTGCCAACGTAATCGCATATGGCATGCCAATAATTAAATAGCCAATGAATAATAGGATACCAATACAGGAAGCGACTATGATTTGCCCTTGAATATAGGAACCTACTTGCACATCCATATTTTTCAGGATTTGTTGAAAATCATTGCGATACTTCGGTGGAAGCAATCGTAATGAATATTTTTTAAATTTGGCACCATCCTTCAATAAAAAGAAAAGGATAAATGGAAAGGTGAAAATTGCCACCATCACATGGGTCAAGGTGCTAGCAACATTGCGTATTCCTTCTACCGCTCCACCAAGGTATTCGCTTATTTTTCCAGGTAGTTCACTAAGATTTGAGGTTACCCAGCGGTAGCCCTCATCATAATATGGTCCAAGGAAGGAATGATCAACCCAAGATTTTATCCCATTGCTCATTTGCTGTAAGTACCGTGGGAAATTCGTTGCTAATTCTTTGATTTGCGCTTCAATAGCAGGTGCTGTTAATAAAACAACACCAGTCAGCAATCCACTAATTCCAAGAATAATAATGATAATCCCCCAGAGCCGTTTAATACGGAGTCGTTCCAGAAAGCTAACGATGGGATTCATTAAATAATAGGCAATAAAAGCCAGAATAACAGGTGCTGCCACTGTTGAAATTATGACAATGATTGGATGAAAGATAAAAGATATTTGGTTGTAAATATAGATAGCAATCCCGATTAGGATGAGTACGACAAGCCCAAAAACCAAATCACTGCCACCTAAAAACTTCATAAAGCGGCTTTCTGTATTTAATTTCATAGATATCTCCTTTATATAGAAAATAGAATGGTTTTAGATTTTTTATGTATCTATAGTATAGATGAAAGTAGGGATGGCTGTCATTATTTAGCTATAAAAAGGTTGCGTAAAGTTATCAGAAATATTAAACTAGTAATAACGATAAAAAGGAGGTAGGTGTAGCATGTTATATCAAGCTGTTTTTGCACGCGGATATTGGACAGAGTTCTTATATTTTAGCCGTGCAAAATTTGCTGTTTCTGTTATTAACGGGATACGTATGCCCTTTTTTAACAAGTGAATAGCAAATAAAAACAGTGAAAACACTCTACCTACTTATAATATGAACGGTTAAAGAGGGCGTTTTAGACGTTCTTTTTTTATTTAAAGGATTCGTAGCCATGGGAAGTGCTGTATTTCTCATGGCTTTTTATTATGTTAATAGGAGGAACTGCAATGATATTATGTAGTTGTAATCAATTAGAAAAAACATATGGTGGGAACACCATTTTTAAAGAAATAAGTTTTGAAATTAAGGAAGGTGACCGAATTGGATTAGTTGGAAGGAATGGTAGCGGAAAAACAACGCTATTTCGATTGCTTTCTGGTGAAGATACCCCCGATTCAGGACAAATTCATTGGCGTAAGGGTATAAAAGTTGGTTATCTCGCGCAAATTCCAGAGGCTGCTCCTGATCAAACAGCACGTGATGTACTCTTAACAGCGTTTTCAGAGTTGCTCCTGATGAAGCAGGAGATGGAGAGCTTAGCAGCGAATATGAACCAAAATCATAGTGAAAAGGAAATGGAACGCTTGTTGCAGGCATACGGTCAATTACAAGATAGCTTTACGATAAAAGGTGGCTATGAAATCGAAGCAAAGCTGCAAATGGTTGTTCAAGGATTAAGTATTACCGCTTTAATGGAAAAGCGATTTACTTCTTTAAGCGGTGGAGAAAAAACAAAAATAGGCTTAGCCCTTATTCTTTTGCAAGCGCCAGATTTATTAATCTTAGATGAACCAACAAATCATTTAGATTTACAGGCAATTGAATGGTTATCAAGCTATTTAAACAATTATTCAGCAACATGTATGCTCGTTTCCCATGATCGGTATTTTTTAGACGATGTCGCAGAAAAAATTTACGATCTAGAGGATGGGGAACTAACGATATATACAACGAATTTTTCAGGATATGTAAAAGAAAAGGAGGAACGTTTATTACGAGAGTTTCAAGCTTATCAAGAGCAGCAGAAGAAGATAAAGAAAATGAAGGAAGCGATAAAACGGTTACGAGATTGGGCTAATCGAGCCAATCCCCCGAATGAAGGACTACACAAACGAGCGCGAAACATGGAGCGTGCTTTGGAACGGATGGAAAAACTGAATCGTCCTGTTATCGAGCGAAGGAAAATGCAATTCGAAATGGAAGTCACAGATCGCAGCGGTAAGGACGTGATTTTACTAGAGGATGTAACGAAGCGTTTTGGAAACCAATTACTTTATGCACATTGCACCATTCATGTGACATACCGGCAGCGAGTAGCGATTATTGGTGAAAACGGCACAGGGAAATCCACCCTCGTTCACATGATGTTACAGCAGGAGGTTCCGGATGAAGGAAAAGTGCGGCTTGGAAGCAATGTGAAAATCGGTTATTTAGCACAGCATGTGTTTACTGGGGAAACAGAGCAAACGGTGTTACAGGCGTTTCGTGAAAAAGCGAACGTTTCAGAAGGAGAAGCACGATCGATCTTAGCACGTTTTTTATTTTACGGACCAATGGTTTTTCAACTTGTTTCACAGCTTAGTGGTGGAGAGCGGATGCGTTTACGGCTTGCGCAGCTCATGCAGGAAGATACCAATTTGTTAGTGCTGGATGAACCAACAAACCATTTAGATATTGAGTCACGAGAAATATTAGAGGATGTACTTGATACGTATGAAGGCACGATTATCGCAATCTCCCATGATCGCTATTTCTTAGATAAGTTATTTGATCATATTTATTGGATCGCTAATAAGAAAGTTCGAAAATTTTCTGGTAACTATAGCTATGCGAAAAAGAAAATGGCTGAAATAGAAAGAAATAATGAACAGCCTCAGCTAAAAGAGCAAGCAAAGAAAAAAGCGCGGAATGATTGGAAAACTCCTGTTAACGAAGCACATAAACTCGAACAAGAGATAAACAGCATTGAAGCCCAGTTGGAAAAGCTGGAAGCGGCAATGGAAAATGAACAGCGCGTCGAACTGTTGCAGCAAATGCATTTGGAGAAAACAGAGCTCGAGCAAAAATGGGAGAAGCTTGTAGGACGTTTCGACTGAAAATCAGTTCTTTTAAAGCGAGCTTTCACACCGGGTTTGTTATAATTATTGAATAAGTCAAAATTTAATGGGATTTAGGTTAAGGACTGCAGAGCAATGGGGTATAGCGAAAAAGTATTAACAAAATTCGAGAAGAGGTGGGAGAATGCAATTAGGCACTTTTTATTTGCAAATTATCAATGAGCGGTTTTCGAGCTTAAAAGACCTTGGAGAAAAAACCTTACAGCAGCTCGAAGAAAATGAATTACATTGGGTATATCATAGCTCATCAAACAGCATTGCTGTCATCGTAAAGCATTTGAGCGGGAATATGCTTTCACGGTGGACGGATTTCTTAACAACGGATGGGGAAAAACCATTTCGAAAGCGGGAACAGGAATTTGAAGCAGCGGGACTTTCTGTTGGCGAACTGATGCAGATTTGGAATGAAGGCTGGGATACGTTATTCTATGCGTTAGGACAATTAGAGGAAAAGGACCTTCTCAAAAAGATAACGATTCGAGGGGAACAGCAAACGGTCTTGGAGGCAATTGAAAGACAGCTTGCGCACTACGCCTATCATGTTGGGCAAATGGTGCTAATCGGCAAGCAATTAAAAGGAGATAATTGGGAAAGTCTTAGTATTCCAAAAGGAAAAAGCGAAGAATATTTAGAGCAAATGTTAAAAAAACATCAGCAATCGTGAAACAAAGGAAGAATGGAAAATAGCTTATAACCTGAAAGAATTTAGGTTAAGAAAAAATGGTGAAATAAATAAACATGGCTTAATTTTCTCTAATAAAAAGCTAGTCTAATTACTAGAGATCACCGAGGAAGAACAGCAATACATGACCACCATAATTGGCGAAGAAGAAAAGAAACGCCGGGAACGTATTCGTTCAATCAATAACAGGCGAAAAAATGGACAAATAGAGCGTAAAGTGTACATAGAGGAACAACAAATTAAGACAACGGACAGGCTAATACAAGTTGAAACCTTATTGAATAAGGGATATAAACAGAAGCAAATAGTTGAGGAACTAGGCTTATATAAAGGGCGTGGGAGTCAACTTGTTAAACAAATAAAAGAAGTTTAATGGTTCGTACGTTTATATTGGGTTGTGTGAAGTTTTTAGGCAATTAGGAAATATACAGAAGTATGGTTTGTGTTTTATATTATTTAATATTAATGTATCTGGGTTAAAAGATGAGTGAAGTAAGGAGCTTTTCCTTACTTCTATTTTTTCTTTTTAATAAGTTGATACACTTTTTTAGAAATTTTAATAATCCATAAAGTGATAAAATAGAAAAATACACCATTAAACAAGAGACTTAATAGTTTTAAACTTGCAAGATCTCCCTCCTTATACAGTACTAACCAATCAGCAGGAAACCCATAAACGTGTTCATCACCTTCTGTACGATGTCCAATATTAAAATAAAAAGAAAAGAATAAGATTAATAAAAAACTAGTGATTAAAATGCTAATTTTAACTTTTTTCAAATAGATTCCCCTTTTTGAGAAAATTTTACAATAGAGTGTTATTATATATATTATACTATATTTAAATTTAAAAAAGGAGCTAAGAAAAATGAAAAAGAAACTGTTTTTATCTTTACTTGTATCTTTGTTTATTATTGGATCTTTTAGCACTAATGTTTTTGCCTCAAACACTACATATGATGATTTGAAAAGGATTTCAGATGAAAGTGAAATCTTTGAATTGGTAAGTAAGGATGAATTACCAGAAGGAACAAGAATGGTTGAGTTTGATAGTGTTGAAGAATTTGAAAAAGCATTACAAGAGTTGGAAGAAGAGAAATTACAAAAAGCTATAGAAGTTTCGGAAAAAGATTCTATTATTTCAGATAGCTTAAACTCTAGTAGGTTTGCAAGTCTAGCAGCAACTAAAAATGGTTCTAAACGACTTGGTGTTATTCTTAAACCGAGTTTAAATCCGTTAAAGCCAGGTACGATTACTGCTAATATAACATACACTTACACGGGTAGTGGAAATAAAAAAAGGTTGTCTAGTATTAAAAAGGTAACTTCTCATTCAACTTTATCATTTCCAGTAGATTGGAAGCAACAGACTAAAACAACTAATATTTCTAGTACTAGAAAAAGTGTTCATGTAAAACTTCAAGGATACTTTTTAGTAGGTGTTTCTATTGGGGGACAAGGAGTAGGAGCAAGAATTAATGATACAATTAGTTTCAGATATACTATAAATAGTTCTAAACCAGCTGTGCCAGAATTATAAAAAATATACTATATACATATAAAAAGTTAGGCTTATATAGTCTGACATTTTATATGTAGCTTAAAAGGTATGAGGAATTGGTTATATGACGTACTAGTTGTTTTGGGTGTATTTGTATTGCTTTTGGTATTGTTAGCAATGTAGAAGGTTTTAACTGTCATAACACAAAAAAACAATTTACTTTTGAAATGAGAGGTCTTATGCTACTATCAACAACTGGTATAGCCAACTTTTAAAACTTACTTAAAACACTTTGAAGCCTTATTCCATGGGGAGTAGGGCTGTTTTTATATCTAAAATTTATTAGGAGGTCATGCAAAATGGAAAAGAAGGAAGTTAAAAAAGGAATTATTGAATTAAAACAGGAAGAATTAGCGAGGATCCAAGAGCAAATAGATGAAAATGTTCTCCAATATAAAGCACTTTGGGAGTAAAGAAGTTTCTATTTAGAAGCCGGTGAAGTTATGAAGGCTTAAGAATTAGAGGGAAAATATTATCATTTGCGCGTTGTTGTCGGAAAGCAGTTAGACAGGAAACGCATTGAAATTGTTACAGAAATTGATGAATTACAAGGTGAAGTATTTAGGTTGAATAAAGAAGTGGTCACAGATACCAAGATTTTAGACCGACAAAAACAGGAATTAGAAGCTTTGAAAAATGAGTACCAACAAAAATTGGAAGATAAACAGCAGTCTATTTTAGATACTCAATCTATCTTGAAAGAAGTTAAAGAACGTATTTTAGAGCTTGAGGGGGGCGAGTAATGGACACAAAGGAAGCTAAAAAAGAATACCATCGTAAATGGCGTGAGAAGAACAGAGAACACCGTAATACCTACCAGCGCCAATACTATAAGAACAATAAAGACAAGTTTAGGAAGTACCAGGGTTCGCCTTCCCCGGGCACGTGCTGTTTCCGAGGGAGTCCCACCCATTTCAACTGCTCTATACATCCGTTTAATTAAATTTAAAGGATTGTCGTCCATAGTTCGTTCGGATTTTTTGGATAAAAAGATGTTATTTCTCATCTTCTTTTGATTTGAATATAAAGCCTAAAGCTGCTCTTGCTTTTTTGGTAGCGGCTTTTTTTCGTGCATGGATAATAGTGCTGTTCCTAATGCTAACACAACTAATAATCCACCAACGGTAGCATTATGCGTCACAGAGGTATGCTCAATGACAACACCACCAACAACAGAACCAAACGCAATTCCTAAATGAAGCGCGGAGTTATTTAAGCTTTGCTGAATGTCAGACGTTTCTGGTGATGATTCAATGAGATAGCTTTGCATTGCTGGAGACACTGCCCAGCTCATCATTCCCCAAACAATCATCACAACAAGAAAGACTGGCATCGCAAATGTCGTATACGGAATCGCAAATATAGCACAGCCAAAGATTACCGTAACAACGAGAATCGTCCGTTTTGTACCAAAGATATCTGCTAGGGTTCCACCAAAGCCTCCCCCACTAACAGCGGCAACACCGAAGACGAGATAGGCCACGCTAATGGCAGTGCCTTCCATGCCCATTGTAGTTTTTAAAAAAGGAGTTAAGTAAGCATATAACACGGTATGTCCCGCTAAAAAAAGAAATGTCGTTGATTGTGCAAATAATATTTTTCTGCTTTTTAAGGTCGCAAGTTGTTTGCCGATTGGAATGGAAGGCTTTGGTTCCACTCGTTCCATAAAAAAGAATACACCAACAATAGATAAGACGGTTAATAAACTAATCATCACAAAGGGTGCACGCCAGCCAAAAGCATTTCCGAGCATTAGTCCAAGTGGTACACCGAGTACTAAAGAACCACTGACCCCCATCGATACAAGGCCAATTGCTCTGCCCCGATACTTAGGGTCCACGATCGTAGGCGCCATAACTAAGCATAAAATAATGAGAAGTGCTCCACTCATCGCTGAAATAATTCTCCCTAGGAACACAATCATATACGTAGAACTAAACAAGGTAACGATATTGCCTAGCAAAAATACAAAAAGAGATACAATAGTTAGTCGTTTTCTTTCTACTCCGGCGGTAGCAATGAGTAATACCGGTCCAGCAATGGCAAAAATTAATGAAAATATCGTAATTAATAGACCGGCTTTCCCGAGACTGATTTGCAAGTCGTCCGCAATTAAGTCAAGAATCCCGCCAATAATTAATTCGACCATACCAACAATAAAAGAAACAATCATTAAAAAGTAGACACGTTTATCCATACAGGCATTTCCTTCTTTCGCTGTTTATCATTATGTTTTGTCCACCTGTAAAACAATAGAAAGAGCCTTCTTCGCCAGGAACGAAGAGAGGCTCTTGTCTCCGAGGCAATAGGTGGCAATATTTACCCACCCTCACCCTAATCATATGTATATCCTACCCTGTTTAAAGGAAAATTACAAGAGGAACTCGTTTCCGTTTTTTTATAGGATAACGAGCAGTTGGTTGCGATAGGATTTTTAACGTGTTTATAAAGGAGATCGTTAAATGAAGCAGTGCTGTAAAACGATTGTTTCCACAATTTTAATTGGATGTTGGGTGGCAATGGTCTTAATTGACTCATTGCCGATACTTGGTATAGCGGCAATAAGTGCCAAGACGAATGATCCCCATACAAAGCAAGTTACAACGGTTCCGATTGACCAAGGGGCATTAGATGTATGGTTTGAAGGAGAAGTGCGTGTTACTTCTAAAGCTGTTCATGTGAAAGGAATGACGAACTTACTTCCAGGTTCTAAGATTCAGCTTGTTGTTAAAGGAGAAAATGCTATACTCATTCAAACAGATACACAAGCGATTGTGAATGAAAATGGCGATTTTGTATTTCATCGTAATCTACCAAAAGGTGTGAACGGAATTCTTCATGTAGAAATAGAATTTGATCCACGTTTCCAATCACGATCGATTGCGCAGCATTACGAGGAGAAAATGACTGGAAACTTCGTCCGTTTATTTAGTGAATTACATGAAATGTATAGCGTAGCTACTTTTCAGCATACGGTCTTTTTAGAGGATGAAGAAGTAACATTTCCGATAAAAGAACCAGCATGGGATGTTCCAGAGGACTATGCCATGCCAGAAGTTTGGATTGAGGTTGATTTAAAGGAGCTTGGGACGTATTTAGTTATTCAAATGAAAAGTAATATGATTGAAGGAACGTTTTTAAGAGCGAATGCCGCAATTCCAGGTTATATAACAGCTGGATTTCAAGGAACCGCATATACAAATCCAGATGGCACAGCTGTCTTTTATATGGAAAACCCACGAAAAGATCGCCGCATTAAGAATTTGCAAACGTATGACATTGTTCTATCGATGGATCCAGAGGAAGGAAAAAATGGGCAGCATGTTCGCGAACAATATGGTGAAGGTGGAGAAAAGCTATTAGGAGAGTTTGTGAAAAAAGAGCCTGACGGGAGTAAGGGAATTGAACGGAAAATAAAAGTGCAAGTCGATGAATTGTAGTCGGTTTGCCTTCGGGCGTTCCTGTGTTATGCATAGGAAAAGAAATAACGCATCGTTTTTGTTATACTAGTGATAACGCATGTTCCTTAAAGGAGGCACTTTCAGTGAGTGAAGAAGTATTATTGGAAAAAGAAGCAATGCATGTATTAAAGCTTACAAGCAGAACCTTTTATATACCAATAAAATTATTAAAACAACCATTGCGAAAAACAGTAGCATCGGCGTATTTATGCATGCGTGCGATTGATGAAATGGAAGATCATCCTGAGATGGATAAAGCAACAAAGCAGCATCTATTACGAGAAACGAGCCGCTTGTTATCTGGTCCTTTTGATAAAGAAGCATACCAAGCGCTAATAGAGCCACATGCGTCATTATTGCCAGAAGTAACGCTCCGTCTAGGAGATTGGATTGATTTTTGCCCACAAGAAATTGTACATAAAGTAACCGAATCGACTCGCATTATGGCAACAGGTATGGCAGATTGGGTGGAACGTGAGTGGCAGGTTAAGACGAAGGAAGATCTAGACGATTATACGTATTATGTTGCGGGTCTTGTCGGTGTCATGCTTTCAGATATTTGGAGATGGTACGATGGAACCGAAACAAATCGAGAACTGGCTATTGCCTACGGAAGAGGACTCCAAGCAGTAAATGTGTTACGAAATAAAGATGAAGATGCAGAACGAGGTGTTCGTTTCTTTCCTGACAATTGGACGCGCGCAGATATGTTTATGTATGCAGAGGACAACCTTGCTAAAGCGGATGAATATATGAAGGATATACAGACGCGGAATATCCAGTTGTTTTGCAGTATTCCGTTAGCACTTGCGAAGAAAACCCTGAAGGCATTAAAGCGCGGAGAAGAAAAAATGTCACGCCAGGAAGTCGAAGAAACCGTGGAAGAGATATTAAATAAGTGATGACAATATAGGAATACAGCATTTCTTTCTATGGGGGAAATCAGCTGTGTTCGTAAAAAAGAAGGCACGAGCAGTACAATCTATAAAAGATAGCGGTCAGGCAGATTATCATTCGATGATCTGCCTGACCTTTTTATTAGCTAAGATGTGAAAAACTAAAAGCATTGGAAGGATTGAATGCGGTCTAAGTCAATTCCAAAGTAAACCCATCTGTTTCGTTGCCACCTATAGCCTGCAATTGAGTTTCTACCGATGAAGACTGGATAAAACCAGAACGAACTTCTTCTCAGCCATATATAGGTATAACGATATAAGCAACGGCGAATCGCTCCAGGATCTACAGCAAAGGTTTGCATAGAGGGCTGCTGGGGCTCAAAGGCTGGTGGTGGACTTGTAGGTGGTCCCCCATCCATACCTCCAGGTTGCCCGGGAAAACCTCCACCTCCTGGAAATGGGGGATTTACTCCTCCAGGCTGTCCAGGGAAGCCCGGTCCACCAGGAAAAGGTGGGTAAGCAGGAGGTTGTTGTCCTGGAAAGCCTGCTCCACCTGGCCACATGCCTGGAAACATTTGATTCATCATACCAGTAAAGTTAAATTGTCTATCATCATAATCGATGTATGAAGGGTCATCATAATACATCGTTCATTGCCTCCTTTTTGATAATGCCTTACTTTACTATATGGTGAATTCGTCTAGAAAGGGATTGATTTTATCAAGAATGGGCGGACGAATGTCTATTTTTAAAAAAATACGAAGAAGAATTGACTATCACGTTACGTGATGCTTTATAGTGTAGTGGAAAGGAGGTTCTCCCATGAAGGTGAAAGAGGTTGCAGAATTAACGGGAATAAGTGTGCGTACACTACACCACTATGATGACATTGGATTATTATCTCCCCAAAAGATGGCAGAATCAGGCTATCGTATATATAAAACAAAAGATTTAGAAAATCTACAGCAAATATTATTCTTTAGGGAGCTTGATTTTCCGTTAAGGCAAATCAAAGAAATTATGATGAGTCCGCTATATGATCATGAAGAAGCACTTCGTGTGCAACGCAAAATGCTTATTGAAAAGCGAAAACGGATTGATCAAATGATTACCACGATCAATCAAACGATTCAATGTGAGGAAGGAGAAATAGAGATGACAGATAAAGAACGGTTTGCAGGAATTGATTTCCGACATAATCCTTATGAGGAAGAAGCACGACAACGGTGGGGAGACACGGCAGTCGAACAGTCTAAGAAAAAGATAGCAAGTATGGGAGAGGAGGAGCAGCAAGAAATGGCACAAGCCTTCGATGCGATTTATAAAAAGCTAGCAACAGTTCGCGATGAGCCCGCTGATTCAGAAAAGGCACAAGCATATATTGAAGAATGGTTTCTCTATTTGAATCAACTTGGTTCATATTCCCTCGAAGCATTTAAAGGACTTGGTCAAATGTATGTTGATGATCCACGTTTCACAAAAAATATCGATAAATATGGAGACGGGTTAGCAGAATTTATGAAAAACGCGATGGCAGTATATGCGGAACGAAACCAAAGATAGGAATGTAAGACGCTGTGATAAAACACAGCGTCTTTTTAATCTCAATATGCTTGCGTGCTGACAAACTAGTTAAGCAGCTTTGTTCTCTGCATTTTTAGACGGTGCTTTTTGAACGTTTTCCTTTAAAGAAAAAAACAGGTTGGTATTTCTGAGAAACAGATGTAAAATTTGTTGTATATATAAAAAAGAAGCTGTAAAAGGAGAACGTCATGGCATTATTACATATACGCAATTTGGAAAAGCACCATGGGGATGTGGTGTTATTTCCAGCTTTTGATTTTACAATAGAACAAGGTGAAGTTAAGGCGATTTTCTCGAGCTTGAATGTTCGCACGGTACTTTTAGATGTTTTAATGGGTACAGAAAGTAGTCCGAACGGAAAGATTACGATTAACGATAAGGCATATGTGGATGGAAAAGCAGCTTATTTATCACAGGTCGGCTTTCTTCAGTTGAATGCAGGGATATATACACGATTAAAGGTAGATGATCAACTTAAGTTCATTCATCGGTTATATGGAAAGGATAGACAACTGCAGGAGGTTTTACAAGATGTTCAATTAGCTGAAAAACGTCATCAGGTGATTGGAAAGCTAAGTGAGTCTGAGCAAAGACGTGTACATTACGGGTCTATCCTTTTGCAAAACCCTGCACTTTATGTTTTTGAAGAGCCTGATTTGAACGTAGACGTGGAGACGAAGCGCGTGTTTATTCATCTAATAGAAAAGCTGAAAAAAGAAGGAAAAGGCGTTCTTATACTAACGAGCAATATGGAAAGCGCGATTACGGTAACAGATCATGTTTATCGATTAGATGAAAAAGGGCTGCACATGGTAAAAACCGAATCAAGCAATGCGAAATCTTTAGAGGAAGAAGTAGCAAGTGAAGAGAAAACGTTTCAATTTCATAAGATTCCTACAAAAATTAATGATAAGATGGTGCTGTTCGATCCGCCTGAAATTGATTATATTGAAAGTGTAGAAGGTCAAGTAAATTTATATATCAATGGAGATGCTTTTCCAACTAGCTTTACATTAACAGAGCTTGAAGAACGGCTCATGTATTTTGGGTTTTACCGATGTCATCGCTCTTACATCGTAAATCTGCAAAAGGTAAGAGAGGTTATTACATGGACGAGGAATAGCTATAGCTTAATTTTAGATGATAAACCTAAATCATCTATTCCGCTTTCTAAGACGAAAATGACACATTTAAAGGATATGCTCGGAGTGAAATAAGCACCATTCAACCTCTGAAATACGCTTTTCAGAGAAAATATACTGTATTCATGCGCGTTTTTCCTTATTGTATAGTTGTACAGGAAAATAACAGAGGAGGAAAAGCGTGCATAACATTATTGACGTAAAATCATTAGCAAAAATGTTTGGAAATCAAACAGCTTTAGAAAATGTTCATTTTCAAGTAAAGAAAGGGGAAACATTTGGACTTCTTGGTCCTAGTGGGTCAGGTAAAACGACAACAATTAAAATTTTAACTGGTCAGCTTGCCCCAACAGCGGGAGAAGCATATGTATTTGAAAAAGCAACATCCCATTTAAAAAAAGGGAAATACAGACAGAAAATGGGCGTTCTGACCGATAATAGTGGGCTATATGCTCGATTATCCATCTACGATAATTTAAAGCTATATGCTGATTTATATAATGTAGCAGCAAAGCGCATTGATGAAGTGCTAGATATGGTGAATTTGCGACAGGAGCAGAAAAAAATCGTATCAAAGCTTTCAAAGGGGATGCTGCAGCGTGTAACTTTAGCACGAGCATTACTGCATGAGCCAGAGCTTTTGTTTTTAGATGAGCCTACGTCAGCACTCGATCCAGTGAATTCAAAGCATATCCATGAAGGGCTTCGAAGACTAAATGAACAAGGCACAACCATTTTTTTAACGACACATGACATGTTAGAGGCGGAGCAACTTTGCGATCGGGTTGCATTGTTGCATAAAGGGATGATTCGTTTACTTGATGAACCGAAGGCCCTTCGTCGCCAATTTTCAGATGGTTCGTTAGTTCTTGAACTAAAGGATGGGCGAGTAGTAAAGCTACCTGGTGGAGCTGACGGGGCAAAGGAAGTATATCAATATATGTCCACAAATAATGTCATCTCGATTCATTCGAATGAACCAACATTAGGGGATATTTTTGTTGAAGTAACGGGGAGGGAATTAATATGATGCCTTCGATGAAGCGCTTGATGGCTATATTTCAAAAAGACATAAAGGACTTATCAAAAAACATGTTTGTTTCTACTTCCGTTCTTATGCCGGTTATTTTTGCTGCTGTTTACGGGGGGATGGAAGTTGTAACACTTGAGATACACTTTCTTTCAATAAATATCGCATTTGTCATGGTTGCAGCATATATTCAATGTGCATTAATAGCAGAGGAAAAGGAAAAAAATACACTCCGCGGCTTGATGCTGTCACCAGCGACTATTCCTGAAATCCTAGCAGGAAAAAGTTTAGTGTCCTTTATTTTGACGATTATAACGATTGTTTTAAGTGCAATACTAACAGGCTATGAGCCAGCAAATTTCGTATTAATAGCGATCGCCATTATTATTTCTACGCTTTTTTATCTTGGACTAGGAACTTTATTAGGTCTACTTACCAAATCAGTTGTAGAAGCGTCAGTTGTGATCCTGCCCTTTTTCTTTATTTTTGGATTTAGTATCTTTATTGAGTTTTTAATTGAGAAGTATCCTATTTTTGCTATCGCAGAATACATGCCCAATATTCAATTAATGGAGTTTGCAGCGAAGGTACAAGAGGGCTTAGGGTTTATGGATGTATGGTTCCATCTAATGATTATGGTTGCTTGGACCGTTGGTATAGCAATACTTGCGGTAATTACCTTTAAGAAACGTGAGATGGATTATTAGGGTAAGAATGAATTGAATATCGTATATGTGGATAGAAGGTTGGAAAGTAATTTATATAGGATAATAGAAAGAATTTGCTTCTTATTCTGCTTAAGAAGCAGTTTATTAAGCACTTCATAAACTAAAATGGACGGCTAACACAGAATTAGCCGTCCATAAATTTTTATATAGCTGGATTTGCTTTCATTAATAAATTTTCAGTTGAATTTAATTCATCGTCTGCTTTCAAAACTCTTGCAGTAGTATTTTCACTCTTTATAAATGAAAATGTATAGTGCTCTGTATTATTTACATTTTTAGCTGTAAACAAGACTTCATAAGTACCTTCAGGTATATCAATTGAAACTGTTTCCATTACAGAACCTATCTCTACGCCACCCTTTTCAACTTTGAACGGAACAACAATCGCTCTTATTATATCATCATCAGATTCTATTTTTTTAGTCATCTTCACAGTAATCATACAATCACCATCACTAGAGAGTGTTCCAAAGGAAACTGAACCCTCTCTCCACGAAAATCCTTGATTTACATGAATTTCATTCCAATCATTAAAAGGGTTATCAAGTCCATACTGAAATAATGCAATCTGTGAATAAAGTATTTCAGTTTCAAAAGAAAACTCACTCATTTATATAATCCCTCCATTATTTAAGTCTTACTCTTGTTCCATCTGGATAATTTCTTAACTTATTCCCTAAATAAGCACCTGCACCTCTGTTATCAGATGGACTAACAGGTCTCACACTTGCCCCCATACCGCCCTCTTTAAACATTGCTGGTGGGTATTCATCTAAATCCTTTCCTGGAACTTTATCTAGACCGCTTAAGCTATCTTTTCTTCGTAACTTTGCACCTGAACGGTCAATGGTTAATGTGTTTGGATGACCTGCTTTTTGTGCGTCTCGAATATGCTTACTTGTTTCAGGATATCTATTACTAGGTATAGTTACTTCAACATTAACTTTACCCGTACCCTTAGTACCCTTACTCACATTACTTGCAGCACCACTGCCTCGCGTAGCTTTACCCGCACTATTGGCACTGAAGCCTAACTTTCCTAGCTTAGCTACTTTGAGCACTTTTCCGATTGGCACAGGTACGAGACTAACTGCCGCAATGGTTCGATCTAGGAAGCTGGCGTCTTTGCTGAATAGGGTATTTACATCATCGAACACAAGGAATTTCGCCGATTTCATGCCGATTTTCCCTGCTACTTTTGCTCCTACGACAAGTCCTGCGCCTACTTGCTGTAACCCCGTGGCTGCTTTTTTAGTCGCTTTTTTCGCCCATGATCCTAGTTTACCAAATATTGACGGACTTTTTGGCTCTGGTGTATGCTGCTCCATCTGCTTACATTTTATTATTACAGCTATATTCGACCATTTACTAAATCAAGCTACCACAGTCCTGATGAATTAAGGACTGTGATTACAATGGTTACCCTTATTCTCGGCACTAGGTCATCCATTGTAAATTCAAAAAGGGTGTCCCAAAAGTAAGTCTTTTGGTGACACCTCTAAATATTTAACCTCTTATTTGTTTATTAAATATATCGTGAAGATAGACTTCTTTTGGGTTGTTTAATAAAATACTATTTTCATCTTTCTTATAGAATAGTTCTAGTTTCCCCTTATTTGTGTCACTTTCAATAGTTCTTACACCATCGAGTACTGCAAATAATCCGAAAATGGAAGTATCCACTGCTCTTTTAACAACTTCAATTAATTTCTCTCTGTCAGTATCATCCAGTTGATTAAACCAACTGGATAATTCTATATCTTCACTACTTGGTTTTCTTCCTGGAGGGTCAATTAAATCTTCTACACTGTCTGTTATACTTTCTTCTCTAACAACTTCTATAATATTCTTAACGAAATCTTCGTTATTCATTTAAAACTATTCTCCTTTCTATTTTACAAATGAACCTGGATACATAGATTTATTAAGATTCATTAACTCTTTTAAGGTACTATTTGGAGCATTCGTATGCCTTCTTAAATCCCAAATATCTTTTGCTAATAAATCTCTCGCACTACCATTATAATCTCCTTTTAGGGTAGGTATCCTCTTATGTTCTCTAAAAGGAACTGCAATAGATGGAGCATATTGAGGGTTGTATCCATCTATAACTTGACTGGCAGGATGTTTCTGTCCTACATGATGAATGTCTAGCTTGTCTCCTACAGCTGACCTTTTTTGTAAGTCATCAAACACCCCTACCTCATATTTCTGTACTTTACCCGTACCCCTACTCACATTACTTGCAGCACCACTTCCTCGTGTAGCTTTACCTGCACTATTGGCGCTGAAGCCTAACTTTCCTAGCTTAGCTACTTTGAGCACTTTTCCGATTGGCACAGGTACGAGACTAACTGCCGCAATGGTTCGATCTAGGAAGCTGGCGTCTTTGCTGAATAGGGTATTTACATCATCGAACACAAGGAATTTCGCCGATTTCATGCCGATTTTCCCTGCTACTTTTGCTCCTACGACAAGTCCTGCGCCTACTTGCTGTAACCCCGTGGCTGCTTTTTTAGTCGCTTTTTTCGCCCATGATCCTAGTTTACCAAATATTGACGGACTTTTCGGCTCTGGTGTATGCTGTTCTATCTGCTTGTATTTTATTATTACAGCTATCCGGATATTTCAAGCTATATCCATCTTTGGCTTGCCCTTGCGTTGAGACTCGTATATACCCGACAACGTTCAATTCCTCACCGCATTCATCTTCTTGTGTACAATTTTATTCGTTATTAATCACTACGATCTTTGTTATTCTTGTGTGTGAATTTTAATCGAGTAGTAACTGTGGTCGTTATATTTAAATGTCACTACAACTATTTTCATACGTCTGCTTACCAAATTTCTATTGATTTAATTCTCTTTATTTAAACAAAAAACCTTGAAAGGCATAGCGCCAATCAAGGTTTATGCTTTTCATTATAAATTAATTATAATAATTCTTTTCAAAGACTATTACTCCTTCTACAGGTTCTGGTGGTTCACTTTCTGCAAATGGGGCATAAACTCCAAAGCCAAACTTTAATGAAGTAAAACCAGTCTCATCAATCTGTAGCTTCTCATCAAATTGCGAAACGAAATCCTTTACTTTAGAAAATGAATTTCCAATTAAGTATTCTCCATTGAAAATAACTAAAGCTGGTGCAAATAATTCTATAGCCTCACAAACTCCTGGCTTTTTATAGAAAACATGACACCAATCAAAACTGTCTGTTTCATATTCATCATCATCAAACTTCCAAAATTTTTCAGCCTTTGAATTCAATGCAGTCTGCACTTCATCCGGGGTCATCCCTAGACGAATCTTTCCAACACCGACATAAGGCTTAATGTTAAACTCCATTCTATTAATCCCCCAATAAATCATTAGTATAGTTTTGCATTTGTTCAATTCCATTATCATATTTGTTACCGAATTGAGACCTTAAATCATCAACATCCAATTGTTGAGCTTCTCTAAACTTACCTTGTTCAATTAGCGCTTTTTGTTTCGCTCTGTATTCTTTCGATTTTTTTGAACTGCCCCAACTTTTTGTTTTCATGTGATCCTTTGTTTCCATTCTTACTCCTGGCCCATTACCCTTACTATATGGACTAACTGAGTCTGCTGGCATATGATGAACTTGTCCACCATTTGCCGGTACATTTTTATATGCACCACCAAGTTGTTCACCATTAACCGTACCCTTAGTACCCCTACTCACATTACTTGCAGCACCACTTCCTCGTGTAGCTTTACCTGCACTATTGGCGCTGAAGCCTAACTTTCCTAGCTTAGCTACTTTGAGCACTTTTCCGATTGGCACAGGTACGAGACTAACTGCCGCAATGGTTCGATCTAGGAAGCTGGCGTCTTTGCTGAATA
>NZ_JAXOFU010000019.1:0-15903 GCF_036409425.1 Virgibacillus sp. MG-45
TACTAAAACCCCCCTAGAGTTAGATTTTTTGGTCTAACTCTAGGGGTTCACATCAGTAGCCACTTTTTTTATTTGTTGTCCTTCATTCGTTTTTTACCTTCTCGACATATTTGTAATAGTGGACATACATCACAGCTTGGATTTTTCGCTTTACAATGGTAGCGTCCAAAGAAAATCATCCGATGGTGTGTCGCACTCCATTCCTCTTTTGGTACTTTACGCATTAAAGTTTGCTCAACTTCTAATACAGAATCTTTCCATCTGCAAATTCCTAACCGCTTTGATACTCTTTCTACATGTGTGTCAACAGCAATGGCTGGTTCATGAAATGCGACAGAGGCGACGACATTTGCTGTTTTTCTCCCAACACCAGCAAGCTTCATTAATGCATCCTTTGTTTTGGGAACCTCTCCCCCATATTCATGAATAATGGAGTTAGATAGCTTTTGAATATTTTTTGCCTTATTCCGATATAATCCAATTGAACGAATGTCGTTTTGCAGTTCTTCTAATGGAACAGCGATGTAATCCTCTGGCGTTTTATATTTTTTAAACAATTCACGTGTTACTTTATTGACAAGTACATCTGTACATTGAGCAGATAATACTACAGCAATAAGGAGCTCAAATGGGTTTTCGTGTACTAGCTCACAATCTGCCTCAGGAAACATTTGCTTCATTTCATCTAAGCAAAACCTTATTTCACTTTTAGTTAGCATGTCCTTACTCTTCTCCCTCTAGCCAGTTATAATAAAAGGATGTATCTCTTTTTTTCGGTTCAGGCTGTATAGCTTGCTTTTTATTGGTATGGAATGATTTACTTGCTGCCCTTGCCTCATCAACCGTTTTAATTCCTTTTCTTTGCCATTCTCTTAAGATGCGATCCATATACTTAAAGTTTAATTTGCCCATCAATACAGACTCGCGTAGTGCTGCCTTAATCAGTGCTGGTTCGATTTTATCTTCATCTAGCCATGCATTGATCATTTCTATTTCAAATGGAGATAATGGTCTTCCAAATTCTTGCTCAAATAAAACAAAAATTGTTCCATCCTGATGTACTTCTTCGGTTTCAGCTTTTGTTTTCGTATATAATTGCTCCCATAATGGATTAAGCGAATAAATTTCTGTAAGTTGCGCCTGGTCATTCTCTACTTGTTCAATGGATAAATAATTTTTCTGGATGAGTTTACGCAAGATTTTCGAGCAATCTCCTTCATCTATTGTTAAACACGAGGCTAAATCTCCTGGTGTTGGAAAGAAATTACCTTCAAATGAAAAGCGATGTATTTGTAAAATAATCATCACTTCCTTTTCGTCTAATCCAATTTTTGTATAGGATGTTAATAAATTGGCGGGAATCGGAAGCTGATTGAGTAATATTTGTTGCATTGTAACAGATTTAATCATCGTTTAGCACCTCATGAATAGTTATAGCAAGACATATAATATAGTCGACTTTCTTACAATGGTTCTGCTTATAAGGAAACAACACTCCCTAATTCGGAATAGCGACGAAGGGAGTGCTGTATTCAATCATTATGGATAAAGTCTATTCAATAAACGAGGAAATGGAATTGTTTCTCTTACATGGTCAATTCCTGCAATCCATGCAACTGTTCTTTCTAATCCCAGTCCAAATCCAGAGTGTGGTACACTACCATATTTTCTTAATTCTAAATACCACGCATATGCATCCCCAGTTAGTTCATGTGCTTCATACTGTTTTTGCATCAGCTCTAAATCATCAATACGCTGCGAGCCACCGATAATTTCTCCGTAACCTTCTGGTGCAATAAGATCCGCGCATAACACAACTTCTTCTCTTCCAGGTACAGGCTTCATGTAAAATGCTTTAATTTCGGCAGGATAGTTTGTAATGAAAACAGGCTTATCAAAGCTTTCCGCTATTGCTGTTTCATGCGGTGCACCAAAGTCCTCGCCCCATTCAATATCTGTAAAGCCTTTTTCCTTTAATAGCTCAATCGCGTCATCATACGATATTCTAGGAAATGGCGCTTGAATTGATTCGAGCTTTGATGTGTCTCTTTCAAGCGTATTTAGCTCAATTTTACAGTTCTTTAAGACGGATTGCACAACAAAGCTAACATATTCTTCTTGAATTTGTAAGCTTTCTTCATGATCGACAAACGCCATTTCCGGTTCAATCATCCAGAATTCAATTAGATGTCGACGCGTTTTTGATTTTTCGGCACGGAAAGTTGGTCCAAAAGAGAACACTTTTCCTAATGCCATAGCTGCCGCTTCTAAATAGAGCTGTCCGCTTTGAGATAAGTATGCTTCTTCATCAAAATACTTCGTATGAAAAAGCTCTGTGGTTCCTTCAGCTGATGCTCCAGTTAGTATAGGAGGATCTACTTTCACATAACCATTATCATGAAAATATTGATACGTAGCTCGTATAATTTCGTTCCGTATCTTCATAATTGCATGCTGTCTTTTTGAGCGAAGCCATAGGTGACGATGATCCATTAAAAACTCTGTTCCATGCTCTTTTGGAGTAATTGGATAATCAACTGCCTCTTGAATTAATTCAATCTCCGTTACATGCATTTCATATCCTATCGGAGAACGCTTGTCCTCTACAATTGTTCCAGTTATGTACATTGATGATTCTTGCGTCATGTTTTTTGCTAATTGAAAGGTTTCTTCACTAACATCATTCTTAGCAACAACTGCCTGCATAAATCCAGTGCCATCTCGTAGCTGTAAAAAAGCAATTTTTCCGCTTGATCGTTTATTAGCGAGCCATGCTCCAATCGTAACTATTTTTCCTTCACTTTTTGCTACATTTGCTATCGTTGTTTTCAAAATAATTCTCCTCCAACATTATTTATGGTTATTTACAAATCGTTTCATCCGTTTAGCTGCTTCTACTAAAAGTTCGCTTGAAGTAGCATAAGATAAACGTACATTATTAGGCGCTCCAAAGCCCGAACCAGGTACGATGGCAACCTTTTCTTCTTCTAATAGAGCAGTTACCCAATCATCTACATGCGCAAAGCCATTCATTTTTGCCGCTTCCACTACATTCGGAAAGAGGTAAAAAGCACCATTAGGCTTCGTACATGTAATTCCAGGAATATCAATTAACAATTGGTATAACAATTCTAATCGCTCTGAAAAAATACGGCGCATTTCAATGGTCGGATCTTCTTCTGTATGGTTATACGCTGCTAATGCTGCATATTGTGCAATAGATGTAGGATTTGAGGTTGCATGGGAAGCATGATTCGTCATTGCTTTAATAATATGCTGTGGTCCAGCTGCATAACCTATTCTCCAGCCTGTCATTGCGTGAGATTTAGATACCCCATTAATGATGATTGTTTGCTCCTTTAATGCTGGTGAGAGCGAGGCAATAGACACATGCTCATCATTTGTGTAAATAAGCTTCTCATAAATCTCATCAGATACGATCATAATTTGATGCTTTAAGCAAATTTCTCCAAGCTTCTCCAATTCCGCTGCATGATACATCATGCCAGTCGGGTTACTTGGAGAATTAATAATTACCGCCTTTGTTCTCGAGGTAATGGCAGCTTCTAGTTGCTCTGGAGTGATTTTAAAATCATTTTCTTCTTCTGCCTCTACTACTACAGGGATTCCGCCTGCTAATTTAACTTGTTCAGGATAGCTTACCCAATATGGCGCTGGAACGATTACTTCATCTTCTTCATTTAGAAGGACTTGAAAAAGCGTGAACAAAGCATGCTTTGCTCCAGTCGTTACAATAATATTTTCTTGTTTATATTCAAGTGCATTATCCACTTTGAACTTATTTATAATCGCTGCTTTAAGATCAGGTATTCCTCCTGAAGGCGTATATTTCGTTTTCCCTTCATTCATTGCCTTTGCCGCGGCATCTAGAATGAATGGTGGCGTATTAAAATCCGGCTCACCTACTCCTAAGCCAATTACATCGTAGCCCTCCTGCTTTAATTCCTTTGCCTTTGCTGAAATGGCAAGTGTTGATGATGGTGTTAAGCTTTTAACTCTATTTGCCAAATCCATATTATTGAACTCCCTTCAAACTGTTTCACGTTCATTGAAATAAATGCTTAAAACGAAATTGTTCGTATTTTGATCCGTCGTGCATAGAAACATACTCAATGACGTGTCTCCTGTCGCCATCTGTATAAGTAAGCTCCCAAAAAGGTTTATTATTCATAATTGCAGGTGTAGTTTTTAGCAATTTACAATTGCTACAAGTTTGAATAAACATATCATTTACTTTATCTTTGGAAATCATTTCATCCATATCGAATACAGATATTTCATTACTGTTCTCCTTTTTTAAGACAAATACTATTTTAACATCTTTTTGATCTGTTTTTCCAACTACAGCATGATAATACTGATCACCATGAAATCGTGTAATTTCATTTATTTCAGTAAGAGCTGTTTCAGCAAATACGATTTTTTTCGTTTGATCGAATTCTTGTGTTTTTTCATGTTGGATTACATTGTATAAATAAATTAGGAAACAAAATATTGCAACCGCAATGATTATAGTTATCCATGCTAGCCATTTCACCCAAGATGAAAATCGAGGTTTGTTATGATAAAACATCATGCCTTTTCTGTCCTAAATAGTCGTATTTCGTTTGCAATTATGTACGTTCGTTCCATTGCAATTTGATCCCTCCAGTAAAAAAAACTGCTTTGTTTATCAATTTTTGTTACTCATAGTTCAGAACGAATAGCTTACACTATAGAGTAAGTGTTGAAGATAAATAAAATAAATTACACTCCTTAGTATACCAAGCCTTGCGTGTTTTTTGTTCTATTTTTATTTATTTCAACAAAAAAATCACCTAACCCTCTCTATTCCGACTGATGACAAAGGCATCAGTCGGATTTTTTATTAAACCAAATACTTGCTTCATCCATTATTTTTGAAGTATTTCCATAGCTCACTTGGACATCTGGAATTGATTCTAAGAAATACTTTCCATATCGTGCTTTTTTAATACGTGCATCACATACAAATACGATGCCTCGATCACTTTTCGAACGAATTAACCGTCCAAATCCTTGTTTAAAGCGAATAACTGCATTTGGTAGCGCTAATTCCATAAATGCATTTTTACCTGCTTCTTTTAATGCATTTGCTTTTGCTTCATACACCGGGTGATTTGGCGGTTGAAATGGAAGCCTTACAATCATGACACATGATAAATCCTCGCCAGGAATATCGACACCTTCCCAAAAAGAGCTCGTTCCTAATAAAATTGCTTTGTCGAACGTTTGAAAATTCTTTTTTAACCTTTCTCTACTGCCGCTTGAGAGCCCTTGTGCAATCAAATAATATTCCTCTGTATTCATTGTTTCTTTTAAAATAAAATACGTTTGCTTAAGCATTTCGTAGGACGTAAACAATACAAGCATTCTTCCCTTAGTTATTTCAGCCATTGATACAATCGCTTCACAAGTCGAATATACAAAGTCATCTAAGTCACCTTGTTTAATGTCAGGGAAATCATTTGGTATGAATAGCCTTACTTGTTCTTTATAGTCAAACGGAGACGCTATTCGCTCTTCTACCGTTCGCTCTTTTGGCATTCCTAATTGTGAGCGAATAAATGAAAAAGAACCTTTTATAGACAACGTTGCACTAGTTAAAATGATACTTTTCTTTTTCAGGAAAAAAGAATCTTCAAGTAAGGCTGACAAGTTAGTTGGCTCACTATATAAATAAACCGCATTTTTAGGGCCGCCTCCTTCTGCTTCAATCCATCTCACATCATTTTCGATATTTCGTGTTATTAACATATGATGGATACTTTCGTGAAATTGTTGCAGTATATCCTTTAGTTTCTTTGCTTCATCACGTACATGGATATCAACTTCTGTCTCCTTTTCAATCAAGGTAAGAACAGCACATTGTTTTTGAAGTAAATATCGAAGACGAGCCGCCATATCTTGAATCGTATTCCAAAAGCGATCTTCAAAATCTTCATGATTAATTCGATATTGTATCCTGCCTATATCACTTACATTTTGTCGATTATATCGCTTCTTATGCACATAATGATATATACCACGGAAAAGATCATCTACTTCTTGCTTGAGATCATTAAACAAGTTTCCGCAAGCTTCAATGGTAAACGCAGATTGTAAAGCCGGATACGTATTTCGAACAGTTGCTAGCCAGTTCCCGTCACCACCTGAACCGATTTGGTTAAGTGTATATAATAAATGAACATAATCGAGCTTTAAGCCACAATGCTGTGATGCTACAGCTTCTAAATGATGTCCTTCATCAATAATTGCATAATCATAGGAAGGTATATGCTGATAATCATTAAAAACATCCGTACAAAGTAATGCATGATTTAAGATAACAATATCTGCATGTTCTGCTAACTTCCGAGCACGGTGATAGTACGAATAGGTAAACCAAGGAGAATGTGGATTTGTATAATCCTCCGATTCAGTCGACACCTTTCTTATAAAACTATAACCTCCAGCAGGAAAGTTTATTTCATCTAAATCTCCAGTATTCGTCTCGGTAAGCCAAACAAGAAGCATTGCTTTTGTTAATGCAATATCGTAATTGTCAGCATCATATTTAGAAAGCTCTCTTTCCACTTTTTCAAGGCTAATATAGTGCTGTTTCCCTTTCATTAACGCTACTTGAAATGGAAAATTAAGGAGACGTTTTAGTACAGGAATTTCTTCATTGAGCAATTGAGATTGAAGCTGGGTCGTATGTGTACTAACAACAACACGTTTTTTAGTTCGAACTGCATGATAAATAGCGGGAATTAAGTATGCAAATGATTTCCCTGTTCCTGTCTCTGCCTCAATTAAGGCATGCTGTTTTGATTGAAATGAATCAAAGATACATTCAGACATTCGCTGTTGACCAGGTCTGAATTCAAAGTTGTTAATTGACTTTTCAAGTCCACCTTTAGGGGCGTAAATGGTATCAAGATATTCTCCAAATGCCATGTCTAACTTTATATCTTGGTTCCTTAAATCTGTTTGTTTTTTAAATGCTAGACCATGGAATGATACGATCTCTTCATTAGTTGACGATGAAAACCGAAGCAATTCTAAATGCTGTGTTAAAAGATGCTCTAAATTGGATTGCAGCTTCGTTTCTATCTTCATTAGCTGTTGAACCGTTTCAAAAGGTAATGAAAACAGCTTTTCTTTTAAAGCCAAAAATAATTTAGCAGTTACATAAGCGTCTGACAAGGCACGGTGCGGATCATCATGCGTAATGTTCAAGTATTGTGCCAGTTGCCCTAATTTAAAGCTCGGAGCTTGCGGAATCAAGATTCTTGCTAACTCAACAGTATCAATCACCAAATTTTCAAGCATAGTGTAACCAGCTTCAGGTAGTGCTTCATTTAGAAAGCCAAGATCAAACGGAACATTATGTGCAATAATGAAGCTGTCTTTAAACATCGATGTTATTTTTGAAGCCACATCTGTAAAACAAGGCGCAGATTCCACTGCCTTATCGTCAATCCCAGTAAGGTTTGTAATAAACGGTGGAATTGGTTTGCCGGGATTTAATAATGTTGTGTAATCTGCTACTATTTTAAAATCCTCAATAACTACGATGCCGATTTCGATAATTTTATCTCCGTTATTTGGACTATGTCCGGTTGTTTCTAAATCAAATACTACATATTTTGTCATTATATCACCGCCCTTTCTCTATTCGTATGATCAATAAAGAAAACCCCTATCCTTAGATAAGAGTTTTCACCACTAAATGATACGATCAGGTTCCGTTAAAGGAGGCTCTTGGTTGATCAACTGGTCCACCTCGTTTTTGGAATTCATTAGTGCTACTTTTGGTCTAAAGGATGCTAGCTCATCATTTGCAATCATTGCATAAGCGATAATAATGACAATATCTCCTTTTTGAACAAGCCGTGCTGCTGCCCCGTTTAGACAAATGGTACCCGAACCTCTTTTTCCAGGTATGACATACGTTTCAAATCGTTCTCCATTATTATTATTTACGATTTGGACCTTTTCGTGAGGGAGTATATCTACTTGCTCTAATATTGATTCATCAATAGTTACGCTACCGACATAATGAAGATTGGCCTCCGTAACCGTAGCGCAATGAATTTTTGCCTTCATCATCGTACGAAACATGTCATTTCTCCTTATGGTAATAATCAATTATCGTTCCATTTTGATCAAATATTATGTTATCAATTAATCGTGCATGGTTATATTGCACAGCCACCGCTAAAATAACGTGTTGATTAATTGTCTCAACAGGCCTTAGTTCAGGAAAAGATAGTAGTTCGATATAGTCTATCTTTCCTATACATGCATGCAAACTTTTAGTTACCTCATTTATAATGATATCAGTATCTGTTTCTCCGTCAACTACTAATCGACGTCCATCCTGTAAAGCCTTGGCTAGAATGGGTGCATTTTTACGCTCAGCAAGGGTTAAATTTACGTTTCGGCTGCTTTTTGCTAGGCCATCCTGCTCTCGAACGGTAGGGACTCCATGTAAATGAATCGGAAAATTCAGATCCTGTATTAAAGCATCGACGACTGCTACTTGCTGTGCATCCTTCAGTCCAAAGTAAACATTATCTGGTTGAATAATATGAAATAGCTTCGTTAAAACTGTAATAACTCCATTAAAATGGCCGGGTCTCGATCTTCCGCAAAGCACATCCGTTCGATCAAGAATGGAAACGTTTATTTTCATATTTTGTGGATACATTTCATTTACGGTTGGAATAAACAGAAAATCTACATTCACTTTTTCAGCTAATTGTATATCTCGCTTTTCATTTCTTGGATAGTTATCAAAATCCTCATTTGGTCCAAATTGCAGTGGATTTACGAAGATACTTGCAATCGTTATTGTATTCTCTTTTTTGGCTTCTTCCATTAGTCGTAGATGCCCTTCATGAAAATAGCCCATCGTCGGCACGAAGCCGATCGTATTCTTGGCAGCTTGAAGTGCATTAATTTTCAAACGCATTTTGTCAACAGTTCGGATAATTTCCATTCGCTACCACCTTTATTCCTGAGCAGGAAGATATTTCTTATCTTTAATGAAAAATGAATGTTCATCCGTTGGGAATGTAGATGATTTAACTTCTTTGATGTATTCCTTAATCGCTTCTGTACCTAAATTATTAAAATCAGCATATGATTTAACAAATTTCGGTAAACGTGATACACCGTAAGTTAGAATATCGTGATATACAAGCACTTGCCCATCACAATCAATTCCAGCTCCAATCCCAATGGTCGGGATTGGGATGGCATCTGAAACGATTGTAGCTAACTCTGTTGGTATACATTCCAGAACAAGCGCAATTGCCCCATTGTTTGCAAGTTCTTTTGCATCTTGGAGCAGCTTTTCACCAGCATGAAGGTCTTTTCCTTGTACCTTATAGCCACCAAGTACGTTTACCGTTTGAGGAGTTAAGCCTAAATGTGCCACAACTGGTATTCCGGCCTCTGTTAGTTGTTTTGTTAATGTTATCGTTCTTTCAGTTGCACCTTCCACCTTTACTGCTTGTGCTTCCGTTTCTTGAAATATCCGTTGTGCATTTTGCAAAGCATCGGCTAGTGAAATATGATATGACATAAAGGGCATGTCAACGACTGTAAATGTATTTTTAGCCCCTCGTTTAACTGCTTTTGCATGGTGAATCATATCGTCTACTGTTACTTGAACGGTGGAATCGTATCCTAGTACGACCATTCCTAAAGAATCTCCAACAAGAATCATATCGATACCAGCTGATTCTGCAAGCTTTCCTGATGGATAATCGTACGCTGTGAGCATTGTGATTTTCTCCTGCTCTTCTTTCATCCTTCGTAAATCAGTCGTCGTTATCATTATTTACACTCCTTAAACCAATTAATTTCAGCAGAATATAGCTTTTCGGATGTACCATCTTTGTTTTCAATTAAAAGTGCCCCATTCGAATCGATGCCAATTAATTTAGCTTCCCAATTCCTATTTCCAGCTTTAATATCTACGTATTGATTCATCTTATAGCCATAAGCGATCCACTTTGTTCGAATGGTGGAAAAGTCATTCTCGATAAAGCGTTCATAAGCACTTTCAAATGCTAGTAAAATATCTTGGATCAATTGATTTAGATCCCAATTATGCTTAGAAGCAATTTTTAAAGAAGTTGCCTTTGATTTCACTTCTTCATGAAAATCGTTTTCTTCGTGATTTACATTAATGCCAATACCAATCACAACATACTGTATGCGGTCATGCTCTGCTTGCATTTCTGTTAGTATTCCGGCGGTTTTTTTATCATCAAGGATAATATCGTTTGGCCATTTAATGAATGGTACAACATCACCAGCTTTCTCCAGGACTTCTGCAAGTACCGTACCAGTTAATAAGGTAAGCTGTGGTGCAAGATGAGGAGGAATTGTCGGTCGTAATAGCATACTTAACCATATTCCTTTATGCATTTTAGAATGCCATTTCCTGTCCATTCTTCCTTTACCCATCGTTTGTTCATCCGCTATAAATACGGTTCCGTGTTTTGCTCCTTCAAGTGCAGCCTGATGTGCCAGATGTTGTGTAGAGGTGGTCGATTTTTTGTGAATAATTGTCTGCCCAAGCCACTTTGTTTTTAAGCCCCATTGTAACGTGTTTTCACTGATTTTGTTGGGAAATCCGCTAATTCGATAGCCTAATTTAGGCCGGGCTTCTATTATGTAACCGTCTTTTTCAAGTTCTTTCATATGCTTCCAAATTGCGCTACGGGAAATGTTCAATCTATCTGAAAGCATCTGACCGGAAATAAATTGATTGTCATTCTTCGCTAGGATATCGATTAGCTTATTCCGGGTGGATTCCATTTTATCCACTCCTTTATTTCTGATTTATTATTTACAACCTGTCCAACAACAACAGCGTATTCTATTTTATTAATCATCTCTCTTAACCAAGGTCCCTGGTTTACATCTGGAAACAGCTGGATGAGGTTATTCCCATTTATTTCTAAATCGCTCACTGAATAAATGGGCAGTTGCTCGTATAAAGCATGCATATGTTCGAGTGCGATATCTTGATCAAGTAATGTATTAGCTAATCGAATAAAGCTAGGAAACAACGGTCTATTTAATTTATATACGAGCCACCTGTCTAACTCATTTTTTTTAAGGTGCTGTAGTGCATCTAACAAAGCCATCGCATTGTTTTTTGTTTTATTAGAGCACTTCCAAGCTTTTACCCAGTCCTGAATTGAAATATCTTTATTCATGTATGTAAATAAACAAAACAATTCCTCAGCGTTTTTTACGGGTGGAAAAGGAACAGGAAGCCTTTCAAAAAAACGAGGATTATCCTTTATAATTGGGAGATGTTGATCAATATTCGTTTTTTTTAGAAAGGCAATCCCTAAATCAACGTATTCTCCTGAAAATAGCTTTATGAGCTCATTCGTAATTCGTTCAATCGCTAAAAAATCAATCTGATGTTGGACTGCTATCATTGCTTCTAATGTATTTTTTTCTATTGTAAAGCCTAGCTGACTTGTGAAGCGAAGCGCACGAATAATTCGAAGTGAATCCTCCATAAAACGGTCGTAGCCATTTCCAACTGTACGAATTATTCCTTTAGCTAAATCTACTTGCCCATGAAATAAATCGATAATTTCCCCATGAGTATCCATTGCCATTGCATTAATCGTAAAATCTCGACGTTCCAAATCCTTCTCAATATTATCTAAATAAACGACCGTATCTGGATGTCGCTTATCTGAATAGCTCCCCTCTGCACGAAAGGTTGTCACTTCATAAGATTGTTTTTCGTGGCGTACAATGACTGTGCCATGCTTTATACCGACTGGGATAACTTGATCAAACATTGCATTTACCTGATCAGGAGTAGCCGATGTAGCGATATCAATATCCCCTATTGCACGTTTTAATAAATAGTCACGAACACATCCACCAACAAAGAATGCTTGGTGGCCGTTTTTTTCTATCGTTTGAATAATAGGAAGTGCTTGTATAAATGGTTCTATAAGCATCATGTATCAATTCCTTACTTATTTCTTCAATGTATCTTCATAAAGCTGGATATATTGGTCTACTATTCGATCTGAATGGAACAGTTCTCTTGCTCGCTCTAGTGCTGCTTTCGCAAACTTTTCGTGAAGTGGTTCGTTATCCAATAGCTGAACGGTATAAGCGGCAGCTTGTTGTATCGCCCCTAACTCAACGACGAACCCTGTTTCATTATGCGTGATAACTTCTGGAATTCCACCAATATTCGTTCCAATACAAGGCACTTCACATGCCATAGCTTCAAGTAATACGAGTCCAAAGCTTTCTTTTTCAGATAATAAAAGTTTAACATCTGAAATGGATAACAGTTCACTTATATTTTTTTGCTTTCCAAGAAAGCGTACGTCTTCTTCCACACCTAATTCTTGGACAAGCTGGAATATAGTTGAACACTCTGGTCCATCTCCAACGAGCAGTAGCTTTGCTTTTTGCTTTTTACGTACAAGTGCAAAGGTTTGAATGACATCTTCAAGTCGTTTTACTTTACGAAAGTTAGAAATATGAATGATTACTTTTTCATCCTGCTGAATTCCGAATTCTCGTTTGATTTGCGATGTGTCTTTTTTATAGTACTCTTGTTCGTTAACGAAATTATAGATAACAGAAATAGGTTTGTCGGTCTCTAGCATAGTTGCGGTCGTAGAAACAAGATGATTCGACACTGCAGTTACCGCATCTGATTCCTCAATTCCATATTTGATCATTTTCTTAAACGTCGGGTCAATTCCGAGAACCGTAATGTCTGTTCCGTGTAAAGTAGTGACAATTTTCACATCATGGGTAGCGATTTGTTTCGCTAATATCGCACATATAGCGTGTGGCATTGCATAATGAACGTGTAGAATATCTAATTTTTCACGATCAATTACTTCAGCCATTTTAGAAGCAAGTGATAAATCATATGGTGGATATTGAAAAACCGGATAATGATTTAACTCCACTTCATGATAATAAATGGCTGGATGTACACGATTAAGACGGAACGGAAGACTTGAAGTGATAAAGTGAATTTCATTTCCTTTTTCTGCTAGCAGCATTCCGAGTTCGGTTGCAATAACACCTGACCCTCCCACGGTTGGATAGCAAGTAATACCTATTTTCATTGATTTTTTTCCCTCTGTTCTTTTACAATCTCTCGCCACGCTAAGTCCCCTCGTTGTAGACCATGAATCGCAATTTCAGCGGCTGCAAGGTTCGTAACCAATGGAATCAGATGCACATCACACAACCGCATTAAGGCGCTAACATCTGGTTCATGGGGCTGTGCTGTTAATGGGTCTCGGAAAAAGATAACAACATCCATGTCATTATTTGCAATCATGGCACCAATTTGTTGGTCTCCTCCCATTGGACCGGATAAAAAACGATGTACCGGTAGACCTGTTGCTTCATGAATCATCTTGCCAGTTGTGCCTGTTGCAAATAATTGATGCTCTTTTAATACATGTTGATATGCGATACTAAAACGAATGATATCTTGCTTTTTTTTATCATGTGCGATTAAGGCAATATTCATGATGTACCTCCAATAGGGTAATTTTAATAAATTTTCTTGTTAAACGTTCAATTCCATTAAATTCTCTAATCCATATACAAGTGCTTTCATTTCCATGACCTGCTTTATAGCAAAATGAATACCTGACATGAATGAATCTCGATTTAACGAATCGTGTCTTAAAGTTAGCGTTTGACCTGGACCGCCAAATATCACTTCTTGATGAGCAACAAGACCAGGAAGTCTTACACTGTGAATGCGAATACCATCCTTCTCTGCTCCTCTAGCGCCAGCAATTGTTTCCTTTTCATTTGGATGTCCTTGCTTTTTGCTTGTTCTTGTTTCTTGGATTAGTGCTACTGTTTTTTCTGCTGTACCTGAAGGAGCATCTAACTTTTGATCATGATGCATTTCGATAATTTCAACATCCGGAAAATATTTTGCTGCTTGACGAGAAAATTGCATCATAAGCACAGCGCCAAGGGCGAAATTAGGAGCAATGACGCCACCTAAATCTTTTTCCTTGGAAAGCTTTTGTAATTCATCTAGTTGTTCTGCTGTAAAGCCAGTTGTTCCGATAACAGGTCGCAAATTAAACATCAATGCAAGCCTCGTATGAAAGTAGCCACTCTCCGGAACAGTTAGATCTACAAATACGTCCGCTGCAACTGTGTGGAAGCATTCCTCTGGATTAATAAAGATTGGTACATCAAGTTCAGGATAAGGTAACACTTCATGCAGTTTTTTACCATCATTTTTCGTATCAATGCACGCAACTAATTGAAAATCATCGGAATTTGCAACCATGTTAACGGCTTCCTTACCCATTCTTCCTCTTGGTCCAGCTATTATTACTTTTATTGTCATGTTAATTCCTCCTCGTTCCTGATGATGACTAATCCTTCCGTGTCCAACGATGTTTATCTCGTGTTTCAATTTTTTGAATAGAACGCTCAAACGCTTCGGAAAGATCAATATCTAATGAATTCGCAAAGCATGTAAGAACGAAAAGAACATCACCTAACTCTTCATCCATTGTTTTCGCTTTTTCAGAAGATTTCTTAGGCTTTTCGCCATGATGATGATTTACTTCACGTGCAAGCTCTCCTATTTCTTCTGTTAGACGAGCCATAAGTGCCAAAGGTGAAAAATAACCTTCTTTAAATTGTGAGATATAATTGTCAACACGCTGTTGAATCATTTTTGTATCATATAGTGGAGTATTGATGAGAAGCACCCCTTTTTCTTAGTAATTATCTTTTATGTTACTTAATCCATGCAATTTTGACAAATTATATATTCACATAAATTGTTTGTCAGAGATGATTTTATTATAATGGAACAAGCGCAGCATGAATAGCGTAATTTGGACATGTTAGGGGGATCACCTTGATTCTTGGATTAAAGCTTAAAAATATCTTTTTTATTCTACTCGGATCAGCAATTTTTTCATTTGGCCTTGTTCATTTTAATATGCAGCATAATCTCGGTGAAGGTGGGTTTACTGGGATAACGTTATTGCTTTATTTTGCTTTTAATTGGGATCCAGCTATTACAAATATTATCTTAAATGTGCCGGTGTTTTTTGTTGGCTGGCGATTTCTAGGACGCAATACATTTTACTATACCATTATTGGAACACTTTCTGTGTCCGTGTTTTTAAGTGTTTTCCAAAAGCATATGTTTCTTATTCACCTTGAAAATGACATGACGTTAGTAGCGCTGTTCGCCGGTGTATTTATTGGGGTTGGACTCGGAATCATTTTCCGTTATGGAGGTACTACAGGCGGTGTCGACATTATCGCAAGACTCGTACATAAATATGTAGGCTGGAGTATGGGAAGAACGATGTTTTTATTCGACTTTTTCGTAATCGCAACATCCGTCTTTACCATTCTTGAATTAGTGGAAGGGATGTATACCCTTCTTGCGGTTTACATTGGGGCAAGAGTAATCGATTTTATTCAAGAAGGTGCCTATTCTGCACGCGGTGCTACCATTATATCTGGCAAAAGTAACGAAATAGCGCAAAAAATTATGACTGAGATGGATCGTGGAGTTACTGTTCTTAGTGGACGTGGTAGCTTTACAGGTGAAAACAGAGATGTACTATATTGTGTTGTTGGTAGAAACGAAATTGTTCGACTAAAAGCAATTATTAATACAATAGATCCACATGCTTTTGTTGCTGTAAGTGCTGTTCATGATGTTGTTGGTGAAGGCTTTACATTAGATGAAAATAAAAACCCCATTCATGAGGATTAACATAAAAAAGGGATGATCGCTGTACTGAACCCATAAAGTTAGACTAAATTATTAAGCAGATAATTGGCTGGTTT
>NZ_JAXOFU010000001.1:0-413886 GCF_036409425.1 Virgibacillus sp. MG-45
TAAGCTTGTACCACCGCTAGCTTAAAAGCCAAGTCATACTTTGCCATACTAAAACACCCCTAGAGTTAGATTTTTTGGTCTAACTCTAGGGGTTCACATCAATCGGAAAAATTCGATTGCCCTTTTTTCTCATTCCTTTCTTTAATGCGATAAAAAAGTTTCTTTCGTTAATAAGGATATAAATTCATGAACTTGTGGAAGATCACGGATCCCTTCTTGAAAGCATACCCAGGAATCACGCGTAACCTTCTTCCCTGCTAGCATTAATGGAATGTGTGGATATTCTTCTTTCATGGAATCAGAAACACTTTCTGGTAATACTGCCATGCCAATTCCTTGCTTCATAAATTGCTTACACGTCTCTATTTGATCTACTCGGATTGTTTTCAACGGTTTAATATCGTGTTGATGATGATACAACCAATTGTCCACAAGCTCGTGCATACTATCGTCACTCTTAAATGCGATTAATGGTCTTTCCTTCAACTTCCCTAATGGAAACGGTTCTGTATCAAAAATATATAGTGGATCCTGAAACAGACGGATACATGTACTTTCCTTTAACTTATCTCCGCGAATAATACAAACATGAAAATCTTTATGATTTTTTCGAATATCCTCACTAATTCCTGTTACTAAATCAATTGTTACATTTGGATAAAGAGCTGTGTACTCTCCTAGAATAGCGGGTAAAAAACGCTGACTAATTAATGAAGAACACGCAATGGATAATGTTCCTTGAACTTCACTACTCGAACTAGCAAGTTTATTCACAATCGCCCTTTCGCCATCGATAACTTGTTTAGCATGCTGAAGAATTAACTCGCCTGCTGGGGTCAAAATAAGTCGTTTCGGAGATCGAATAAAAATAGCTTGTCCAAAGTATGCTTCAATATATTTTAATCGTTGTGTTACAGCAGGCTGTGAAATAAGAATCGCCTTTGCTGTACCACGGATCGTTCCAATTTCCTGCAGCTTTAACAATAGTTCATAGTCTTCTATTTTCATCTTCTCACCACCATATAATAAATTATTATCACTTTCTATTATATATTAGTATTTTACTTATTGCACAACTGTTTTTAAACTAAGAATGAGAAAGGAACAACATGGAGAGAAGGGATAGCGTGGATAATAGTAAACTGACGGAAACGATATTTGCTAGAAATACAGAAGAATATATTACTAGTAGTACGCATGCAAACGAAAAGGACTTGAAAACAATTATAGAATGGCTCAAGCCAGCTTCGAACATGGTATGCTTAGATATTGCTACTGGGGGTGGTCATGTTGCAAAACAGCTGGCAATGCATACAAAACATGTTATTGCTTTAGACGTTACGCGGGAAATGCTTTTTGCAGCAGCAAAGCATCTAGAAGACCAGTCAAACATTCTTTATTGTGTTGCAGACGCAGAACAGCTACCGTTTTTGAACAGTCAATTTGATATTGTCACATGTCGTATTGCCGCACATCATTTTTCCAATCCGAATCAATTTATATTAGAAGTTGCTCGGGTGCTAAAACCAAACGGAAAATTCCTGTTAATTGACAATGTTGCTCCTGAGGATACAAAACTAGATATATTTTATAATACGTTTGAAAAAATACGTGACAAGAGCCATGTTAAAGCACATAACGTTTCGAAATGGAGAGGCTTCATCCAACAAAATAAGCTGCAAATTCACAAAGAACATACTCGTAAGAAAACATTGCCCTATAATGAATGGATAGCACGAGCTGGACTAGCGGAAGATGTAAAGAAGAAGCTAGAAGACTATTTGCTAGCAGCACCAGCTGCATATCGAAGTTATTTTCAAATCCAAATGAAAAACAATTCCATTGATTCTATATCTATCGACGAATGGATGACATTGTGTATAAAAGAACATCCCGATTCCTAAAAGAAATTATCCCATCTAGTTTTATCTTCAACTAGATGGGGCCTTATACATAATTCCTTATGATTGTTGCAATGTGCAACGACTATAATGCTTGTCGCCATTCGAATAATTTCTGCTTTTGATGACGATTAACCTCTCCTCTTGCCTCCATCATCGAAACAAGCTGATCAAAGCTTGTTATCGTTTGAAGGGGAAGCTGTAATGCAGAAAAGCGCTCAGTAGCTACTTGAAGCCCATATGTAAAAATAGCTAGAACACCAATCACCTCTACTCCAGCTCGCTGCAATACTTGCGCAGTTTCAATCGCAGATCCACCTGTTGAGATTAAATCTTCGATCACAATAGCCTTTTGTCCAGGGGTGATTCGCCCTTCTACTTGATTTCCTTTCCCATGTCCCTTCGGCTTTGACCTTACATATACCATCGGAAGATCTAATCGATCTGCTAACCAAGCCGCATGTGGAATACCTGCTGTAGCACAGCCAACAATAATATCAGTCTTTACATTCATGTCAACAATCATATGTTCAAATGCATCCGTAATTTTCTTACGAATAGCAGGATAAGACATGGTAAGTCGATTATCACAATAAATCGGCGACTGAATCCCTGAGGTCCACGTAAAATATGATTCTGCGTTTATTTGAATTGCTTTGATCTGCAATAAATCTTGTGCTAATTCCCATTCATTCGCCATTATTCCACTCCTTTAATGCTTGTTGATAAGCTTGATGAGGATCAAGTGCTTTTGTAATACTTCGTCCAATAACGAGGATATCTGCTTGCTGTTTTTTTGCATACGCAGGTGTTGCGATTCTTATTTGATCATGCTGATGAGATTGTGCCAATCGGATTCCAGGAGTAACGGTTAAAAATCCCTCCCCACAAGCTGCTTTAATCTGCTTCGCTTCATGAACAGAACATACCACACCATCAGCCCCATTATTTTTTGCTAGCTTAGCAAGGTGAACCGCTTCTGCTTTCATTCCACCTTGGAGGTGCAATTCATTTTTCACAACACCTTCATCCATAGAAGTTAATATTGTAACGGCAATTAATTTTGTCTTTCCATTTGGATTTCCTTGTAATAGTCCTTCTTTGGCTTGTTCAATCATTTTCGCCCCACCAAGCGCATGAACATTAACGATATCCATATTAAGCCTTGCCAGATTCATCATCGCCTGCTTCACCGTGTTAGGAATATCATGCAATTTCAAATCTAAAAACACTGGATAGTTTTCCGCGATTAATTTTTCTACAACACTTGGTCCTTCGCGATAAAAAAGCTCCATTCCTATTTTTACAGGGACTTGCTGTAATCGATGCACCTTTAAAAAGTGCTTCGATTCCTCCCAGCTCGGAAAATCCAGTGCAAGATACATTGAACCCCTCATATCCCATGCCCCTTTCCAATCGCATCCTCGACCGAACGGAATCCGTTTTCCTTTAAGACAGTCGGCAAAGCGTCAATAATTTCTGGACAGACATACGGATTTTGAAAATTAGCTGTTCCAACTGCTACTGCACTAGCACCAGCAAGTAAAAATTCAAGTACATCGGTTGCAGTTGAAACACCACCCATCCCAATGATTGGTATAGAAACATGCTCGTACACCTCATAGACCATGCGAATTGCTACCGGTTTAATGGCTGGTCCTGAAAGCCCCCCTGTTTTATTTGCGAGCACTGGTGTTTTAGATGGAAGATGTATTTGCATCCCAGTTAGTGTATTTATCAAACTAAGCCCGTCTGCACCAGCCGCTTCCACTGCTTTCGCCATTTCTACGATATTCGATACATTCGGTGATAATTTTACATACACTGGTTTATTACTAACCTTTTTCACAGCCATTGTAACTTGAGCTGCGATGTTGGGATCTGTTCCAAACTGAACGCCGCCAGCCGTTACATTCGGACAGGATATGTTAAGCTCAAGTGCATGAACTGTCTTTACATCATTAAAGGCATAGGCAACGCGTTCATATTCCTCTTTCGTGCTGCCCGCAATATTAGCAATGATACACGTATCATATTGGGCAAGAAAAGGAACCTCTTCCTCAATAATCGTATGCACACCTGGATTTTGAAGTCCAATTGCGTTTAGCATGCCACTTTCTGTTTCCGTAACGCGTGGAGTTGGATTTCCTAGCCGCATATTTTCAGTAGCTGCCTTCATCATAACAGCACCTAATTTTCCTAAATCATAAAATTGACTATATTCTCTGCCAAAACCAAAGCACCCTGAAGCAGGCATTATTGGATTTTTCAGTGATAAACCTGGTAATTCAATCGACGTGTTTATCATAGAATAACCTCCCCTACTGCAAATACTGGACCATCCTTGCATATTTTTTTGTACCCAATTTCATTGTTGGATGGAACAATACATGCAAAACATGCACCAACTCCACATCCCATCCGTTCTTCCATCGAAATATAGCCTGGAACACCTTGTAGGTTGGATGTAACTGCTTTTAGCATGGGAACAGGACCACAGGTGCAAAAAACATCGACTTGTTTCTTATCTGGAAGTGCAGCTGTAACGAGCCCTTTTAAGCCATATGAACCATCTTCTGTCACAATAACCGTCTCTCCTAATTGACGAAACTGTTCCTCATAAAACACATAATTCAAGCTTTGAAAGCCTAATACTGCTGTTATTTGGCAGCCTTGCTTACTCAATTCTTTTCCAAGATAATAAAGTGGTGGAACGCCAATCCCACCGCCAATTAATAAGACCGTTGAATCTTGCATTCTATCTATCGGAAAACCATTCCCTATCGGACCAATTCCATCAATCACTTCATCTACGTGAAGATTTGCAAGCGCGGAAGTCCCTTTGCCTACAACCTTAAATAGGAGCGTAACCGTTCCTGCTTGCTTATTTACATCTGCTATGGAAATTGGGCGTCTTAGTGTATGTCCATTCACAGATAAATGGATAAATTGCCCTGGCTTTGCACACTTACTTACCCGATTATTTTGTAGCACCATTTCGATTGTATCCTTTGCAATTTGGTGCTTTTGTTGAATTCGTAATGGTTCTTTTCTCATCTCTTTACACAGCCTCTTTATTCGTTATAGAAATCAATTTATTATCCATTTAATATAGTACGTTGCAGTCCACATGAAAAAACGTTTCGGATCGGAAAGCGTCCCATCTGAAGCTTTATCATCGAGTGGACGCTTTAAAAACAATGTTCCCTTCAACGATTGTTAACGTAGGTTGACCTTGCACCTTCCAGCCATGAAATGGGGTGTTTTTTCCCTTCGAAAAAAATTGAGCTCGGTCAATTAAAGACACTTCTTCTATATCTACTACGGTCATATCCGCGACAGCTCCTTCTTCGAGCTTGCCGTACGGAAGGTTAAATACAAGAGCAGGCTTTATCGTTAGCCATTCTACCAATTGCTGTAAGGTTACTTGCTTTGTTTTTACAAGATACGTATAAAGCAACGGAAAAGCTGTTTCGAGTCCAACGATTCCAAATGGAGAATCGAGCATTCCTTTTGCTTTTTCATCAGTAGCATGTGGGGCATGATCCGTTGCAATAAAATCAATTGTCCCATCAAGTAGACCTTCTAATAAGGCTTGTTGGTCTGCTTTACTTCGAAGGGGTGGATTCATTTTAAAATTTGTATCTTTTGTAATGATTGCCGTTTCATTTAATAGAAGATGATGTGGTGTAACCTCCGCAGTTACATGGATCCCTGCTTTTTTTGCATCTCGAATGACACGAACAGATTCCTTTGAACTAACATGGCAAACATGATAATGACATCCTGTTGCTTCTGCTAATAATACGTCTCTTGCAATTTGTACGGATTCACTTAGTTGCGGAATTCCCGGTAGCTCTAATCGCTCACTAACAAGCCCATCATGCACAACGCCACCATACACAATGGAGTTATCCTCACAATGGGCAACAATCGCTTTTCCACAAGCAGCCGCTTCCTTCATCGCACGTAGCATTACATCCGCTGTTTGAATCCCAATCCCATCGTCTGTGAAGGCAAAGGCCCCTTCCTCAGCAATTGCTCTAATTTTTGTTAGTTTTTCACCTTGCAAACCTTCCGTAATTGCTGCATATGGAAGCACCCGAACGCATGCCTTTTCTTTTATTTTTTTTTGTAAAGACCGTATTTGTTCTACATTATCTGGAACAGGATTTGTATTAGGCATCGCACAAACGGTTGTAAAACCACCTCGCGCTGCTGCTTTTGTACCTGTTTCAATTGATTCTTTATGCTCGCCACCCGGCTCACGCAAATGAATATGAACATCAATAAAACCTGGCAACAATAGCTGGTTATCGCAATCGATGACTTGATCTACTTGTGAATGAAGCGCTCCGCCAATCGAAATAATTCGATCGTCTTCAATTAATACCTCACAGTTTTCCGTTGTATTATCCGGCAATAAACGCTTGGCGTTCTTTAGCAGCATGCGCATTGGTAATCCCCCATCCTTCTAATAAGTGTGTTATTACAGCCATCCTGGCATAAACCCCATTCTCCATTTGCTTAAAAATTCTTGAGCGATTACATTCTACTAAGGATTCATCTATTTCAACTCCTCTGTTCACTGGAGCGGGATGCATAATGATAGCATTCGGTTTCATTTTACGTTCACGTGCTTTTGTCATTCCATAATGCGCTAAATAGTTTTGTAATTCTTTTTTATTTGCATGACGCTCATGCTGGACACGAAGTAGCATAATCACATCACAGCGTTCAACTGCTTCATCAATCGTTAAGGCTGGAATTTCTAAACAAGGATCTTCAAATCCAGGTGCAGCACTAATGAATACATTCGCCCCTAACCTTTGCAAGGCTTGCGCATTGGAATGTGCAACTCTACTGTGCTTAATGTCGCCAACAATTGCGATATTCAAGTTTGAAAAATCTCCAAACTCTTGATAGATTGTTAGTAAATCAAGCAAGCATTGCGTAGGATGCTCTTTCGTTCCAGCACCTGCATTAATAACTGGAATTGCCATTTTATCCGCGAGCCCTTCTATCCAATTATCATCATGATGACGAATAACGAGAAGATTTGCTCCAATCGCCTCAAACGTTTTCGCTGTATCGTACAATGATTCTCCTTTTTTTATACTAGACGTATCTGCATGAAAATCGATGACTTCCATTCCTAATTTTTTCTGGGAAACGATAAAGCTCATGCTCGTTCTCGTACTCGGTTCAAAAAATAAATTCGCAGCAAATAAAGGAGTATCTATTTTTCTTTCATTTTTCCGATGCTGTTCTGCACTTTCTAATAACGACATGATTTCCCCCACAGATAATTGATCTAATGAAATAAAATGTTTCATAGCTTCCTCCTTAACAATAGTATGAAATTTCATCCCACAATCCTATTGGTCTTTGTTCAGCTCCATAAAAAAAACTCTTTGCGAATTTTAGTCGCAAAGAGATGAACGTATCCTTATCTAGCAATACGTAAGCTGTGCGACCTTGTAAATCTCGCTGGATTTTCTTAAAGGTCTTTCGATATTTAAACTTTTTCATATAGACTAACAGAATCATCCTGCTCATCAGTTTCCTGTAATTGAACGACGATAATCTCCTGATCCGATGTTGGAATATTTTTCCCCGCAAAATCTGCTCTTATCGGTAGCTCTCGATGTCCTCGATCAACAAGCACTGCTAATTGAATTTGCGAAGGTCTACCAATATCCATTACTGCATCCATTGCTGCTCTTACTGTTCTTCCTGTATAAAGGACGTCATCAACTAAAATTACTTTCTTCCCAGTAATGTCGATCGGAATATTTGTATCCTTTAACTCTGGATCATTAGACTCAACCGCGATTTCTAAATCATCACGATACAAGGTAATATCTAATTCTCCTAAAGGTACTTCCAAGCTCTCAATCCGTTTAATATTATCCTGTAACCTTTTAGCCAGCGGGACCCCACGAGTCTTAATTCCTACTAAAATGATATCCTCTCCACCCTTATTCTTCTCCAGAATTTCATGTGAAATCCTAGTCAGCGCACGATGGATAGCCGAATGATCGAGTAAATCGGTTTTTTTTCGCATGCCACCACTCCTCCCAAAAAAAATTCCCTTTCTCCACGAGGAAAAAGGGATAAACAATAACGAAGATATCCGTTCCCTTGTAGCCTCACAGGACTATATTAAAGGTTCGATTCATTGTTATTATTATTCCAAACTCTACAACCGTTGTCAATACATATTCTTCATATCGTCTAATAATTGGTTAAAATATGCTGGAGCATCGACTTCAAATCGCATCCTCTCTCCAGTTCTAGGATGCTGGAAGCCGAGCACCTTGGCGTGAAGTGCTTGGCCGTTGATTTGCAAGGTTTTTCGTGGCCCATACTTTAAGTCTCCAACGAGTGGATAACCTATATACCGCATATGCACCCGAATTTGATGGGTTCTTCCTGTTTCAAGCTGACACTCAATATGTGTAAATTTTTCAAATCGATGGATGACCCGAAAATGGGTAACTGCTTGTTTTCCCTTATCTACAATTCCCATTCTTTGACGATCATTCGGATCTCTGCCAATTGGGGCATCAATCTTTCCGTGTTCATGATGAATAACCCCATGAACAAGGGCTTCATATTTGCGTTCCATTTGTTTATCCGCTAATTGCTCTGCTAAATGAATATGTGCCTGATCATTTTTTGCTACAACAAGTAAGCCACTTGTATCTTTATCAATTCGATGAACGATTCCAGGCCGTTCGACTCCGTTAATCCCCGATAAGTCATCACAATGAGCCAATAACGCATGAACGAGTGTACCAGTTTGATGACCAGCGGATGGATGAACTACCATACCCTTTGGCTTATTTACAACTAATAAATCACTATCCTCATACATAATATCTAATGGGATGCTTTCTGGCTCTAAATTCAAAGGAACTGTTTCTGGAATTTGCCACTGAATAACATCCCCTGATTGGCATTTATAATTCGGTTTGACAATCTCTTCATTCACTGTAACATTTCCGTCTGTAATCCAATCTTTAATTTGTGAACGTGATATTTCTGGGTTTATCGACGACATTAATTTATCAATTCTTGTTTTTGCCTCCGTATCGGCGACAACATGCTGAAAGCTCATTTAGCTGTTCCTTTCCGTTGTTTCTTTTCGTCTATTATTGTAGCAATAATTACCATTCCTACGCCAACGACTAATGCTGCATCGGCAACATTAAAAATTGGGTAGTCATAATTAAATAGGATAAAATCAAAAAAATCGACAACCTCTTTCCGAAACAAACGATCAATAAAATTACCTATTGCTCCGCCTAAAATAAAACTCAGCGCAATTGCTAGTAACTTACTTTCTCTTGCAAACTTCTGAAGGTAATAAACTACTGCTATAACGACAATAATCGTAATGATATAAAAGAATACCATCTGGTCTTGTAAGATTCCCCATGCTGCTCCTTTATTTCGGTGGGAGGTAAGATAAAAGAAACCATCAATAATCGGTATTTGTTCATACAACTCCATATTTTTTACAACAAGCCATTTTGTAAACTGGTCAACGGCAATTATGCTTGCTGCAATAAGGTAATACCATATCATGCGCCATCCTCCGTTATATTCAATTTGTACATCGTTTCGAATCATCTGTGTCATATTAAAAGGCTGTCCGCAATGGATTTGTTTATGCACCTTTTCCATGGGACAGCCTAGTAGCTTACACCGTAATTAAGACGAATAATTTGTTTTTACGATATCCGCACAACGCGTACAAAGGGTTGGATGCTCCTGATCTTTTCCAACTGTATTGGAAGCAACCCAGCAACGTTCACATTTTTCTCCAGTATGCTTTTGAACTACAATATCAACATAGCGGAAAGGTTTCGCATTTTCATCCTTCTCTACAATTTCTGCCTCTGACACGATAAATAATTGGTGTAGATTCGGAATCGACAATAAGATGTCTTTCGTTTCTTCGTCTTTTGGCACAAGCGTAATTTTTGCCTCTAACGATTTCCCGATAACCTTTTCATTCCTTGCTTCCTCTAGCGCTTTAAGCACATCGTCACGAACGAGCATGAAGTGGTTCCATTTTGTTTCCTCTTGAACGTCGAACTGTGCAATCTTTCTTGGCTCTGGAATATCAGTTAGCTGAACACTTTCTTCCGTAACACCTGGAATATACTCCCATACCTCATCAGCAGTATGTGGAATTATTGGTGTCAACAGCTTCACTAATGTTGTTAAAATTTCATAATAACCGGTTTGAATACTTCTTCTTCTATGATTGTCTTTTGCTTCAATGTATAATACATCCTTCGCAAAGTCTAAATAGAAGGAGCTTAAATCATCCGCACAGAAGTTATGGATGCGATGAAAGATTGGCGAATATTCAAATGCATCATAGCTTGCACGCACATCTTTTACTAGCTGCTGTAATCGATAGATCATAAAACGATCTACTTCCTCTAGGTTTTCCTCTGCTACACGATCTGTCTTCGGATCAAAATCTGCTAAATTTGCAAGCATAAAGCGGAAGGTATTTCTAATTTTACGATAAGCCTCCGATGTTTGCTTTAAAATATCGTCCGAAATTCTAACGTCAGCCTGATAATCAACGGAAGCAACCCACAAGCGTAAAATATCGGCACCAAGCTGCTTTAGAACCTTAGATGGCAAAATCACATTTCCTAATGACTTACTCATCTTACGGCCATCTCCATCCATAACAAATCCGTGGCTTACTACATTTTTGTAAGGTGCCTTACCGGTAACAGCAACTGCAGTTGATAAGGATGAATTAAACCAACCACGATATTGGTCACTTCCTTCTAAATACAAGTCTGCAGGTCGCTGATGATCGTCTCGTCCTTCAAGAACTGCCTCATGCGATGAACCCGAATCAAACCATACGTCCATAATATCGGTTTCTTTCGTGAATTTTCCGTTCGGACTATGCTCCGATGTAAATCCATCTGGAAGTAATGCTTCTGCCTCTTTTTCAAACCATATATTAGATCCATGCTCTTTAAACAATTGAGAAACATGATTGATGGTTTCATCCGTAATTATTGGTGTTCCATCCTCGCCATAAAAGACAGGAATCGGAACCCCCCACGTACGTTGACGAGAAATACACCAATCCTCCCGATCACGGACCATATTATAGAGACGTGTTTCTCCCCATGCAGGATACCAATTTACTTTTTTAATTTCATCTAAAATATTTTGACGAAAATCCTTAATCGATGCAAACCATTGCGATGTTGCTCGGAAAATCGTCGGTTTTTTTGTTCTCCAGTCATGTGGATAAGAGTGTGTAATAAATGAAAGCTTTAGAAGCGCTCCGACCTCTTCTAATTTTTCCGTAATTGGTTTATTCGCTTGATCATAAAATAATCCTTCAAAGCCAGGAGCTTCATTTGTCATAACTCCTTTTTCATCAACAGGACACAATGCATCGATACCATAGCGCTTCGACACGTAAAAATCATCTTCCCCATGACCAGGTGCAGTGTGTACACAGCCAGTACCAGCATCTGTTGTCACATGATCTCCTAGCATCACAAGTGAATCACGATCATAAAACGGATGCTTCGCAACAACTTTATCTGCCTGTTTTCCGACAAACGTGCGAATCGTTTCGCTGTTTTCCCAGCCTAATTCTTCAGCAACTGTTTCCAATAATTCTGTAGCTACGACAAAATGATTAGCACCCACCTTCACAACCGAATATTCAAGCTCCGGATGTAAGCTAATTCCTAAATTCGCTGGAATAGTCCAAGGTGTTGTCGTCCAAATAATAATTTTTTCTCCGTTCTTCAATACATCATTTCCTTCTTTTACATCAAACGCGACATAAATGGAAGGAGATCGCTTATCTTGATATTCAATTTCTGCCTCTGCTAAAGCAGATTCAGATGATGGTGACCAATAAACAGGCTTTAATCCTTTATAGATATAGCCTCTTTTAGCCATTTCACCAAATACTTTAATTTGAGCTGCCTCATAATCCTTTGTTAATGTAATGTAAGGATTATCCCAATCACCACGAACACCGAGTTGCTTAAATTGAATCCGTTGATTATCAATTTGGTTCATTGCATAGTCAGCACATTTTTGTCTAAACGCTGCAATACTCATTTTTTTACGATCGACTTTTTTATTTTTTGTTAAAGCAGCTTCAATCGGTAGTCCGTGCGTATCCCACCCAGGGACATATGGCGCTTGAAAACCCGTCATTGATTTATAACGAACGATAAAATCCTTTAATATTTTGTTTAAGGCATGACCAATGTGCAGATCTCCATTCGCATATGGGGGACCATCATGCAAAATAAATAACGGTCTTCCTTTTGTTCGTTCTTGAACCTTTTCATATAAGTTGTTTGCTTCCCATTCTTGTTGCCTTAATGGTTCTTTATTCGGTAAATTTCCACGCATCGGAAAATCTGTCTTAGGCATAAGTAATGTTTCTTTATAATCCATCATAATTTCCTCCTATAGTCCAAAATAATATAAAAAGCCTTCTAATCCCAGAAGGGACGAGAAGACTCGCGGTACCACCCTTATAAATTTAAATAGCAAAGCTACTTAAACTCACTCGATATTCGTAACGTGAATAAACGTCCTTTCCTACTCAATAGCGGTAATGCTATTTTTCGTAAGGATACTCCAGAGTGATTTTCTAAAAGAAGTACTGTAATCAGGCTCCCACCATTTCCCGACTCGCTTCACAGCCTTTGCTTTTATACTTTCTCTTTCACCGTAGTTACATATTAAAAAATGATTTCATTCATTACATGATAATGAATTATATGTAAAATTGCAATATACGTCAAGCTTTATGATTCATTTTCAACAAGATCTAATTCTTCTTCCACATCTGTATCCAATAAGCCTTCCCAATCATTGGTAGATATCATATCGAGTTGCGCTTCAACAAGCATTTTTAGTCTTGTTCGGAAGACTTTTGCTTGTTTTTTTAATTCTTCTACTTCAATAGAAATTCTTCGTGACTTACTCAACGCTTCGTTAATAATACGATCCGCATTTTTTTCTGCTTCTTTAATGATAAGCTTTGATTCTTTTGTTGCATTGCTCTTTAACTCTTCCGCTGTTTCCTGCGCAATTAATATCGACTTATTTAAAGTCCCTTCAATATTCGTAAAGTGACTTAAACGATCCTTCATTTGCGCTACTTGCTCTTTTAATTCTTTTCTTTCTCGAATTACGATTTCATAATCTTTAATTACTTGATCAAGAAATTCATTTACTTCATCTTCATCATACCCTCGAAAGCCTTTTGTAAATTCTTTATTATGAATATCTAATGGTGTTAATGGCACATTGGCCACCTCCTCATCTTATTTACCAAAAAACTTGTATACGAACATTGTTTATCCTATATTTCGACAAAAAAACATCAGATTCCTGCATTTTCAGTTCATTATTTTAATAAAGCGGCAGTAATTCTAATTTTGTCTTTTTTTGTACGTCCATTGACATCAATAAGCTTACTTCTTCCTTTTCCTCGTAGGGAAAGAATATCTCCCGGTTGCACGAGGAATTTAGCATCATCCACCACACGAAAATTAACCTTTACTTGTTGCTTATTAATGTATTCATTTGCTTGCTTTCTGGGTATATTATATATTTCTTTAACTATATTATCCAGCCTTAAAGAGGAAATCGTCTTTGATACTTCTTCCCATATAGGCGCTACTTCAATAAGTTGATTAAATGATACCTCATGTAATTGTATACTAGCTCGTTTTACAGCAGTTAACTGAGTCATTACAAACGGTGAAATTTCTTTAGCTAGAACAATTTGAATGATGCCATTTGATACATATATATCCCCAAGCTTTTCTCGTTTCACTCCAAGCGATAAGAAAGCTCCTAATACATCTCGATGCTCAATTTGAATAAACTTGTCCGGATACGTCGCTTCTAAAAGGACCACCCCAAATGATTCTTCAGTTATCTCTTCATAGTACGGTGAAATCACTGCTCGTTTTCGTTCAGAATAATTACCGCCACCAAACAAATCTAACGTCACATCATCGCCTGATGAATTGACAAGCATCCGAACAATCTGTTGTTCTCGTGGGTCTAAAAAATCAGTGAGCCTTGATTGAAAACGGGTTTCAACCAAGGTTTTCCAAGATAAAACTTGATCAATAAATGGGTATTCCTCTTTCCGAAAGTGCTGATAAATTTCCATAGCTTTAACCCTTAATACACAAGTATTTTATAAAGCTCCCACACACCAACCTTTGCCAGTTGTAGCACTATAATCGCTACGATTGGTGAAAAGTCAATCATTCCTAATGGCGGAATTATTTTACGGAATTGTTCTAAATATGGTTCAACAATCTTCCCTAAAAATTCACCAACAGTTGATTCTCGCGCTCCTGGGAACCATGACATAAAAATATAAATAATAATCGCGAATATATAAACATATAACACAAAATCTAACAATCTAAACAACTGAAACATAGGCTCTTACCATCCTTTTTCTAATTCATCCTCTTCTTCAAAAACATCGGTGATCTTGCCAGAAACGTCAACATTATCTGGTGTACATAGAAAAGTTTCCGCACCCAACTTTTGGATATCACCATTAATTGCATATACTGTACCACTTAAAAAATCAACAATTCGTTTTGCCTCATAACGATCTACACGTTGCAAATTAATTACAACAGAACGTCGATTAACGACATGATCAGCAATTTCCTGAACTTCATTATAAGACCTTGGCTCGCAAAGCACCATTTTTGATGATGCTTGTTGCATTGATGTCAAGTTAACAACATTATCCTTGCGCTGCTTATCATCCATCCCCGGTGTAGGCATCGCGTCTTCTACATATTCATATTCATCATCCATCGTAAAAAATGATTTTAGCTTATGTTTAATACTCATATCTTCACCACCTTATAAAAGCTTTTACATATATGTATTTTTCATTTAGTGGTCGGAACCAACAAGCTTAGATCCAATCCGTATATGGGTAGCTCCTTCTTCAATAGCGATTTGATAATCATTACTCATCCCCATTGATAAATAGTTACATGGTGCAAAGGGATATCCTTTATTTTGAACAGATACACGAAGTGCATGAAGTTGCTTAAAAACCGATCTAATCTTCTCTTTATCATCTGTATGTGGTGCCATTGTCATTAATCCAACTACGTTAATTTTTTGAAACAAGGCTAGCTGCTCAATAAAGGGCAGTACTTCTTCCATAGCCAGTCCATGCTTTGACGCTTCTCCACTTACATTTACTTGAACAAAGCAATCCACAGGTTTATTTGCTCTTTTTTCAATTTCTTTTGCTAAAGAAATGCGATCTAATGAATGAAGCACATCAATTTTATCTATCACATCTCTTACCTTACGAGTTTGCAATGTTCCAATAAAATGCCATTTCGCTTCATTCGTAAAATGCGCATACTTCTCTAAAAAACCTTCAAGTCGATTTTCGCCTAAGTTGACAATTCCTGCATCAATTGCTTCTCTTGTTCGTTCTATTGTAACATATTTCGTTACGCCGATAAGTGTAATATCATTTGGATTTCGATTTTTTTGCATACATACATTATCTATTTCTTGTTGAATTGTTGCTAAATTTGCGGCTACATCCATTATTGCCATGTCTCCTCCTCATTATAAGCACTCATCAAAGCCGATATATCCTAACATTCTTCCAGTCTTTCCATTATCGCGCCGATGTGAGAAAAAGAGTTCTTCGTCGCGAAATGTGCATAAGTTTGTTCTTTCTATATTATGACGTAATATACCATTTTGTAAAAGGATTTCGACGTTTAATTGCTTTAAATCAATCATATATCGACCATTCTCAAGATAGGTGACAGTTTTGTCAACGTGCTGCTTAGGAATCTGCTTCATTACATAATCATCTACCTCATAAAATTGCTGACTTATAGATGGACCAATGGCAACTTGTAATTGATTAACAGAAACGCCCAATGCGATCAATGCGTGTACCATTTCTGCAGCGATTCCTTTCACAGTACCTTTCCATCCTGCATGTGCGATTCCAACATAACCTGTTTCTGGATCGTAAAAAAAGAGAGGTACGCAATCTGCAAAAAAAGCGGTACAAAGAATCCCAGGTTTATTTGTAATTATACCGTCTGTACCTTTAATGGAAGTGCTCATCGAGCTAGCTCCCTTTCCTTTATCCTCATCATCCACGATTTTTATCTCCACTCCATGCACTTGTTCTGCACATACCCAATTTTCGACTGCAAAATGCAGCTTCTGTGCAAGTAGATTTCGGTTTTCGATAACATTTTCATGTAAATCATCAACATGAAGTCCAAAATTAAAGTGATTATATGGCTCTTCACTTACTCCACCTCTTCTTGTAGTAAAGCCTACACGAAGATTTGGGTTACTTTCTTGCCATTTTTTTATAACAAAGATATTCTCATCCAAATTAAATGGTTCGTTCACATTGATCAACCCCTATATAGAATACTCGTATTATTTTACCATATTTGAAACGAGGTTGTTCTACATTCATTGCTTTGTTTCCTCATATAGGATGGGCTCCTCTATTTGTTTAACTAGGATCACATCCGAACCTATTGTTACAATTTGTTCCCAATAAATAATCATTTCTTCTGCTTTTCCGAATAGTCCTTTTTTCTCACGTAAGTAAATAATAATCGCTGTAATTTTTCCACGGCTTGGATCAATATCTAAATCAGAAATGTGACCGATTCTTTCCCCACTATTAATAGCTATAACTTCCTTTACTTGAAGTTCTGATAATTTTATCATTACGCTCACCTTCCTTCTTTTATTTATATGCAACGAATGCCTATTTTTTCATAAAAAAACGGAACAGGCACATCCTGTTCCGTTTTTTTATTCAAACATTTGCTTATTCATTTGACTGATCGCTGCTTTTTCAAGTCTTGATACTTGTGCTTGAGAAATACCAATTTCCTCTGCAACTTCCATTTGGGTTTTCCCTTGAAAAAAACGTTTATTTAAGATCATTTTTTCACGTTCATTCAATCGGTACATCCCTTCTTTCAAAGAAAGCTTGTCTACCCAACCTTCATCTTTATCCTTATCGTCACTTATTTGATCCATCACATATATTGGATCTCCTCCATCATTATATATTGGCTCAAATAACGAAACCGGGTCCTGAATCGCATCCATTGCAAATATAATATCAGAATGAGGAATCCCCATTTCTTCGGCTATTTCCATTGGGGTTGGTTCTTTAGAGGTTTTATTGATTAGCTTTTCTCTTACTTGTAGTGCCTTATAAGCAATATCTCGTAAAGAACGTGACACACGAATTGGATTATTATCCCTTAAATATCTGCGTATTTCACCAATAATCATTGGAACCGCATATGTAGAAAATCGTACATTATGGCTTAAATCAAAATTATCAATTGATTTCATTAATCCAATACAACCAACCTGAAACAAGTCATCTACATACTCTCCACGATTGTTAAAGCGTTGAATAACACTTAACACTAAACGTAAGTTTCCATTTACAAGTTCTTCTCGTGCTGTTAAATCACCTTCTTGCATCTTTACAAATAATTTACGCATTTCCTTGTTTGTCAACACAGGTAATTTAGACGTGTCAACTCCGCAAATCACTACTTTATGTCTAGACATTCTGTACCCTCCCGATTGGAGATGCTGTTCATGGACAGTATCTCCGACCCGGGAGTTTTTTATGCAATAGATAAAAAATAAATTCATCTATTCAGTTACTGAAATAAAGTGCCTATTCTAGCTAAACCATCTTGTTAAATTCTTTTTTTAAACGACGGATAATTTTCTTTTCTAGCCTTGATATATAGGATTGGGAAATGCCCAGCATATCTGCAACATCTTTTTGCGTTTTTTCTTCTTCCCCTATTAATCCGAAACGCAATTCCATTATCTGTTTTTCTCTTGCGTTTAATTGAGATAGTGCATCCTTTAAAAGATGTTTATCCACTTTTGTTTCTAAATCCTTTGTAATAATGTCATCATCTGTACCAAGGACATCTGACAACAATAGTTCATTCCCATCCCAATCAATATTTAACGGTTCATCAAACGATATTTCTGATTTTAGTTTATTATTCCGACGCAAGTACATTAGAATTTCATTCTCAATGCATCGAGACGCATATGTAGCAAGCTTTATCTTTTTTTCAGGATTGAATGTATTAACTGCTTTAATGAGACCGATTGTTCCAATACTTATCAAATCTTCAATATTTATTCCAGTATTCTCAAACTTGCGGGCAATATACACTACAAGTCGTAAATTCCGCTCGATTAGAACTGCTCGCGCTGATCTATCTCCTTTTGGAAGCAGCTCTAATAATTCTTTTTCTTCATCTTTACTTAATGGAGGTGGAAGTGCTTCACTCCCGCCAATATAATATATTTCCTCAGACTTTATTCCCAACTTAATTAATACCTTATACCACCATAAACGTATACGTAACCTCATAATTCTCATATCGATCCGCTCCTTCATTTTCATTATGCAGAATTCATTATTGCTAGCTTTACAATTTGTGGATGCAGTAAGCAATGATACATCTGATCACCCGTTAGTGTAGCAAATTGGATACCAACAAGTACCTTAGATGTTTCTATCGAGTGATTATGATAGTGAATAACTAAATGATCTGGCTTTATTGCTAGCATAAAGCTATTCTTTCCCGCAACACCTTGATATGGAATCAGCTGGATTACATCTTCCCATCGAGATGGAATGTTAGCTATATTCAAAGTTTCATAAATAGATTTTAATGTTGTCCAGTCGTCTACTGAAAACCAATTTTTTAGAAATGGTTCATCACAAATAACAACTGGTTTTTTTGTTAACGGGTCAACTAGCTGATTTCCACTATCGATATATCCTGTTGTTGAATAAGTTTCACCCTTTATCGTAAGATCAATTGAATAAAGCTGATCATATCGGATTTTCTCTATTGCGTGCTTGTCCATACGCCACTTCGTAAAGAACCATGAAATAGGGAAGCCTAAAATAACAAAAGTCCAGCTAACTGGATCACCAAAACCACTTTGAAATGTAAATAATCCTTCAGCAGAGATGCCAATAGGACGTTGGAATAAATAATGTACAGCTATCAATCCTCCTCCAATTGAAAAGGTTGTAAAATAGAACAAAAAGAGTAATTTTAGAAATCGTTTAACCGAGTACCAACGAAACGTACACCCAATAATAAGAAGGGAATAGGCAATTTTTCCAATGACTGTTGATGAAAATGAATTTGGATAATAGAGTGTAATCGGGACAAGAAGCGATGCAATAAAAGCACCAACAACAAGCCTTTTCACCGTAGTTTTCTCTTTCGCTATTGCTTGTGTCAGCATTAAGAGCATCATATCAAGAAAAAAGTTTAGCGCCCAAACGACATCAAGATAAATCGTCATCCTTTCCCTCCCATCAAAACCCCCAATGCCCAATAGACTTCGCCTTCAGTTCTTCTCACTTACAAAAACTAGATAATGTTTAAAGACAAATACGCAATGTTTCATTTTTTAGAAACTATGAAAAGTATAGCTGACGCTTCTTGCAAAGTCTGTCAATTCTTGTATGCAAAAATAGACTATTTTGTACTAGTTATCACCTTATTTGTCGGAGAAATATTACGAGTATATAAGTGAACGAATAATCTAAAAAACAAAAAACAAACAGCTATAATGTATAGCTGTTTGTTTGTAAAATTCGAATTCAATTGTAAATTAAAACCTATCGATCACGATTTCGGTTTCTTAAAAAGGTTGGAATATCAAGCACATCATCTTCCTGCCTTACATGCTGTCCTTGTCCAGCATCTCTTGAATAATCCTCTGTCGCTCTCGTGGCAGCCTGTTGATGATGATGGATAACAGGGCGTTGCTTTGGCTGTGGTTCAACCTGCTTTGATTCGTCAAACCCAGTAGCAATTACTGTTACAATAATTTCGTCTTTCAAACTTTCATTAATTACAGAACCAAAGATAACATTTACCTCATCATCCGCAGCTGTAGTTACTAGATCTGCAGCTTCTTGCACTTCATAAAGACTTAAATTCGTACCGCCAGTAATGTTCATAAGAATTCCATGCGCACCATCAATAGATGTTTCTAATAATGGGGAGGAAATTGCCTTTTTAGCAGCTTCGGTTGCTCTATTTTCACCTGTCGCAACACCAATACCCATTAATGCAGATCCCTTATCAAACATGATTGTTTTAACGTCTGCGAAATCCACATTAATCAATCCTGGTTTTGCAATTAAATCGGAGATCCCTTGCACTCCTTGACGTAGGACATTATCTGCTTCACGGAACGCTTCTAGCATCGGAGTGTTCTTATCAACAATCTCTAATAAACGATCGTTTGGTATAACGATTAGCGTATCCACACTACTTTTTAATGCATCAATTCCAGATACAGCTTGTGTCGATCTTCTTCTTCCTTCAAATGAGAATGGGCGTGTCACGACACCAACAGTTAACGCACCTAACTCCTTTGAAATTTGAGCAATAACAGGTGCAGCACCAGTTCCTGTACCGCCTCCCATGCCAGCAGTAACAAAAATCATATCAGCACCTTGTAACACTTCTTCAATTTGCTCTCTGCTTTCTTCTGCTGCCTTTTTACCAACATCTGGATTAGCGCCAGCACCCAAACCACGGGTTAACTTAGAACCAATTTGTAATTTCACTTCTGCTTTTGATAAATTTAAAGCTTGTGCATCCGTGTTGACAGCGATAAATTCAACACCTTCTACACCATGCTCAATCATTCTGTTAACAGCATTATTTCCACCACCGCCAACACCGATGACTTTAATTGTCGCTAGTTGATCCATATTTGTATCAAAATCTAACATACTATTCGTTCCTCCTAATATGCAAAATGACAAAATTTCAAGTAACTCTTTGTCAGCAGTTGCTTCTAATCCGATTCTGAATAAATCATCTTACCTACAGCTGCTAACAAGGAACGCTCGATTAATCAAAGAAATACTTAAAGAAATTAGCGATTCCAGATTCTTTCTTACTTTCTTTTGATTCCTTCGTACTTACTTTTACTTGCTGTTTTTTAATTTTCTTTGGTTGTTGTTCATATGACTGAGAAATCGAAGGAAACAATTCTTTTCCTTGTATTTTCGCATTATGATAAGCAAATTGCAAGATGCCTACCCCTGCTGTAAATTGAGGCTCTCGAACACCAATATAATCTGGAATAGCAATTCTCACATTGGCACGAAATATATCTTGTGCTAACTCTAATACACCAGGCATTTTCATAGAACCACCTGTAAGCACATACCCTCCAGGCAACTCTCTGAAGCCCATTTTACGAATTTCTCGTTCAGCATATGCATATATTTCTTCTAATCTAGCTTCAATCATATCTGCTATTTGTAATTGATTATATGATTGCTTATTATTACTACCTATAATAGAGGCTTCAAAAATTTCATCTTCGAGTGCATTATTATAAAAAGCATGTCCATGATTAATTTTTATATCTTCTGCTTCTTCTGTTGTCGTACGCAACCCAATAGATAAATCTTTTGTAATATTATCGCCACCGAGTGGAACGACACTTGTTGAAACTAAATGATCATTTGCATAGATAGAAACTGTTGAACAGCCGCCTCCCACATCAATAAGTGCGACACCAAGATTTCTTTCGTCCTTAGAAAGGGCAACAGTTCCAGCAGCTAATGGCTGCAGACAAATATCTGATATTTGTAGATTTGCTCGTTCCACACATTTCAACGTGTTATGTAATACTGTTTTGGAGCAGGTAATAATCGTACCTTCCATTTCTAAACGAACACCTATCATTCCTCTAGGATCCGTTATTTCATCTAGACCATCAACAATAAATTGCTTTGGAATAACATCAATGATTTCACGTTCTGGAGGAATAGAAATAACTTGCGCTCCATCAATTACTCTCTTTACATCTTCATCGCCAATTTCACGATTTTCACTTTGAACAGCAACAACGCCGTGACATGGTTGCAATTGAATATGATTCCCACTAATCCCTACAACCACACTATCAATTTGCATGCCAACCATTCTTTCGGCTTGCTCGACAGCATTTCGAATGGACTGTACCGTTTGATCAATGTCAACAATTGCTCCTTTTTTCATGCCATTGGACTTCGCTGTTCCAACACCAATTACATTTAACGAATCGTTTAAAACTTCACCAATGATTACTTTTGTTTTTGATGTACCTATATCAAGGCTTACCAGTATTTCACTGTTGTTCAAAGAAGGGCACCTCCAGTTTAAAACCATCCACTCACATGGTAGATTGTTTCAAAATTTACCAATTGTATAATCTAACTATAATCTCTTATTCTATCGGACTTACACTAAAAAATAAATATATATTCAGTATTTCCTTTAGAACCATGCTTATTTTTCATTATAAACTATTCGTTAAGACTTTTACATATTTGACTGCACGAAAAAATGATCAAATGTTCTTTATTCTCCAACCGTTTCTTCATTTAACTTATCCTTCTTGTTAAATGACTCGAAATATGCACCTACACCAATATGGATAATTCCTTTTTCTTTTGGATCGAGCTGCGACACAATAGATGGATAAACCTGCATACGATCTGCAAAATTGCGAATCGTTCCGGAAACGATATATCCATCATTCATGTATAAAGTTATCTTATTGGAATTTTCCTTTGATGGTGTCCAATATACTTCTGAAATAATATCGAGAATACTCTTTGGCAATTGCGAAAGTTCATCTGTCATGCGGTCAAGTAATTTTTTATTATCAAAGTCTAATAACATGGGAGCATCTCCACGCATACCATTAAGCACTTCATCTTTTAGAATAGTACCATTACCAAGCACAGCATATACCTTATTCTCTTTCTTTATGTATCCAACTCGATCTTGCTCTACTATCCGTATATCTACTGTCCATGGTAGTTGTCTACTAATTTCTACTTTCTCTACAATTGGGTCTTTCAATAATTGTGTTTTTGCTTCCTCTTTATTTATCGTCCAAATGTTCATATGTTTTAATAATCCACTTTTTTCCATTACTTCTTGATCAGTCAGAAGCGCATTTCCCTGGATAGTTATATTTTTAATCTCACTTAACGGAGACTGTAAATAAACAATGATAGAAAGTAAGAAGAAAAAAATAGACAGGTAAAACACAAGACGCCGATTTGCTTTTTTCTTTCGGGCTTGCTTCAATTTTGGAATTCGATCCTCAATCGAAACAACTTTTTTTTTGCTCATCTATTTTCGTCCTTTTAATAAAGTAATAGAAGAAAATGGCATGTATCATGCCATTTACCCCAGTTAAATGAATTATAACACAATATTGGAAAGAACAGATAGTAGTCAATGGTAGTTTTCAAGCTTTTTTTGTAAAACAATAATAGCGCGATTTCTTTCCCCCTTTTATAAATGAGAAGATTTACTTATATTAAGCAATATTCCTACAGAACAAAGTGTTAAAGTTAAGGACGAACCACCATAACTAAGAAATGGCAAAGTAATTCCTGTAACCGGAATTAAACCAATAACTACACTAATATTTATCATTACTTGAATTGCTAGCATGGAGACAATCCCTAAAGCCAGTAACCGTCCATATTGATCAGCTGCTTCTAATGCGATCCGTATCCCACGCCAAAACATAAATGCAAATAATCCAATTACAAATGTTCCACCAATAAATCCAAGCTCTTCTCCAAGAATAGCAAAAATAAAATCTGTCTGTGGTTCAGGAAGATAGAAATACTTTTGTAAACTTTCCCCTAATCCCATACCCATTAATCCACCTGGTCCAATGGCATAAAGTGATTGGATAATTTGAAAGCCATCTCCAAGTGGATCTTCCCACGGATTTAAAAATGCAGTAATTCTGCTAATTCGGTAGGGTGCAGATAATATTAAAAAAGCGAAACCTGCTAGCCCTAATATGGCTAGTCCAAAAAAATGTGACAGTCGTGCACCAGATACAAAAATCATAATCATACATGTAAGCACAAGAACAACACCTGTTCCTAGATCTGGCTGTAGCATGATAAGTCCGAAGGCAGTAAAAACCAACAGTAAAGACGGAAAAAATCCTTGTTTAAACGAAGTAATATATTTCTGATTATGATCTAAAAACAAAGCTAAATAAATAATCAAACCTAACTTCATAAATTCAGAGGGTTGTATACTAAATGCTCCTACTCCAATCCAGCTTTGAGCTCCACCTCTTGTCATACCGACACCTGGAATTAACACGAGTAGTAATAAACAAAAGCAAGCGAATAAAATTCCCTTCGCATACTTTCGCCATGTTCCGTACGGAATATTCATCGTAGTAAACATAGCAGCAATACCAGCACCAGCGAAGAGGAGCTGCCGTTTCAAGAAGTAAAGCTTATCATTATACTTATATTCTGCCCACACATAGGAAGAGCTTAGCACCATAATAATACCGATCAATAGAAGCAATAAAATGATTGTTAATAGTGTATAGTCTGGTTTGTCACCGAGCTTTGATTTTGAAAACAAAAAAAACACCCCTTTTTCCAAAGATGGAATAGGGGCTTCTAGCAATTATATACATCATTCATTTTCTTTGAAACAAGCCCCTACTTTAATGTATGCACGGCTTGCATAAACATGTCTCCTCTTTCTTCAAACGTACGATATTGATCCCAGCTTGCACAGGCAGGAGACAATAAGATTACATCACCTGGATCAGACAAGGAATATGCTTCTTTCACTGCTTCTTGCATGTTTTTTACAGCGATTTGTTTCTCTATTCCTGCTTTTAGAGCTGTTTGACTAAGTTTTGCTGCAGTTTGCCCGAATAATACCATCGCTTTCACGTTTTCTAAATAAGGGATTAAATCATCAAATGAATTTCCTCTATCTAGTCCCCCCGCTAATAAAATTACAGGCTGCTGAAATGACGCTAACGCTTTTTTTGTTGCCAGCATATTGGTTGCTTTGGAGTCATTATAAAATTGACGATCTTGTATAACGTCCACAAATTGTAGCCGGTGCTCTACACCCGAAAAAGTACGCAATACCTTCTGAATACCTTTGTTCGTTGCTCCTCCTAGCTTCGCTGCACTAACTGCAGCTAATATATTCTCAATATTATGCTCCCCAACCAAAACAACTGAATGGCGATCCATTACTTTCTCCGTTTTAAAGTAGATACTGTTATCATCTATCCATGCTCCATCAGCTAACTTTCTTGTAACCGAAAAAGGAATCTTTTGTGCAGATGCTTCCTGCACCTTCTTAGACAGAATAGGGTCATCTGCATTATAAACTAACATATCCGTATCACGTTGATTTTTATAAATATTACATTTAGCCATTACATAATTATCCATCGTTTTATGATAATCCAAATGCGCTTCAAAAATATTTAATAATACTGCGATATGAGGTCTGAATTGAGAGGTTCCTTGGAGCTGGAAGGAAGATAATTCAAGAACAAGCTTTTCTTCATCCTTAAGTGCTTGTGCAACTTCTGTTGCTACAAAGCCAATATTTCCCGCTACCTGTACACCTTGATTGCTTGCCTTTAGCATTTCAGTGATAAGCATCGTAGTCGTTGTTTTCCCATTAGATCCGGTAATACCAATAATCTGGTCTTCTGCAATATAACCCGCAAGCTCTACTTCCGTTATAATTGGAATATTGCGCTTCACTGCCTCAGCAACGATTGGATTATCATATGGAATTCCGGGATTTTTCACAACGACATCAATCTCTGTTAGCGTCGATAATGGATGGGAGCCAAGTATTACCTCTGCTCCCATATTTTTCAGCTCCACTACTTCTGGATCTAGACCCTTTGCTTTCATATCATTTACACGTACCTGTTTATCATTTAGAAGTAAAGCTTTCGCAGCCGCAGTTCCACTTTTCGCTAATCCGAGTACTAATATATGTTTATAAGGGAATTCCGCTAATTTCTTCACCCTAGCCACACCTCGATATATATTCCTAAAGCGGCGAAAATAAGTCCTACTAACCAAAAAGTAGTTACCACACGCCATTCTGACCAACCTAATAGCTCATAGTGATGATGTAATGGACTCATTTTAAAAATACGTTTGCCAGTCGTTTTAAATGATATGACTTGAATAATAACCGACAATGTTTCAATTACAAATACACCACCAACGATGACTAATAATATTTCTAACTTCATTAAGATAGCAATAGCCGCAATTGCACCACCGAGTGCTAATGAACCTGTATCACCCATAAATACCTTTGCTGGATGTGCGTTAAATACCAAGAAGCCAAGGAGCGCACCAACAACGGCTAAAGCAAAAATCCCAATTTCCTGCTGTGGGAAACCGTGCCAAGCAAGAATTCCAAAAGCTCCAAACGCTATTGCTGCCGTCCCCGCCAGTAAACCGTCTAGCCCATCCGTTAAATTAACAGCGTTTGAGGCTCCAACAAGCATAAATACGATTAGGATTGCGTATCCCCAGCCTAAATCCCACTGAATGGTAGTACCAGGAATTTGAATATGTGTTGGAAAGTCGTTACTACGTAAAATAAAGTAAAAAATAAATGCGATCACTAATTGTCCAAGCATTTTTTGCTTTGACGTTAGCCCTAAATTTCGCTTCATTACGACTTTAATAAAGTCATCTAAAAAACCAAGTAATCCATAGCCAACAAGCACAAAAATTAATAGCCAAAGCTCATAGCCAATATTGCCACTCGCCGTATATTTCCCTGCCATTATAATTGCAGTTATAACGATACTGAATACGATCATTATTCCACCCATCGTTGGTGTACCTGTTTTCTTCATATGTGATTTTGGGCCCTCTTCGCGAATACTTTGTCCAAACTTTAATCTTCTTAGAAATGGGATAAATATCGGTGATAAGAGGACGGTAATTAAAAATGCAATTGCTATTGTTATCGTCATAACGAAAATATTCACTGTAATTCCTCCTTGTATAAACCGTCCAAACGAAATCGTTGTTGCGTACTGCGCTATTGTTGTTCATTTATTATTATGATTGGATTGCTTTTACCATTGTTTCAAATTGCATTCCACGTGAGGCTTTGAATAATACTAATGTATCGTGCATAAGATATTCGTGCAATTCTCCCAATAAATCCTCTTTTGATTGAAAATGCGCACATAGCATGTTAGGTTGCTGTTTGCTTACAGTCTTACTAATGATTTCCGCTTCCTTGCCTACCGTATACAAGACAGTAATTGGAGGCTCGATACTTGCTGCTACAGACTGATGTAACTGTTTAGCTTTATCCCCTAACTCAAATATATCTCCCAGTACAAGCACTTTGTTCTTGTACCCTGTCATTTGTTTTATTACTTCAATAGCAGCAACCATAGAAGTTGGCGAAGCATTATACGTATCATTGATGATTGCAACACCTGATGCTCCTCGTGTAATTTCCATACGCATAGAAGTTGGCGGCAAAGTAGCTAGCGCCTTTTCTATTTGCTCCTGCCCAATATTTAGTTTCCTTCCAACCGCAATCGCATACGAAGCATTTTTGGCATTATGTACTCCGAGTAATGGAATAGAATATGAATAATTATCCGAGAGCTTAAAGCTTGTTTGGGTATTACTAATGGTAACATCTGACAAAACAACATCGTTCTCAGATTCAAGCCCACATGTTAATACATTATCATCCTTTTTAACATGATTTAGTAATGGTTCATCGCCATCGATAATGAGGCAACCATTTTGCTTTAATCCATGTCGAATTTCTAATTTTGCCTTGGCTATGCCTTCACGTGAACCGAGAAACTCAATATGTGATTCCCCAATATTTGTAATGACTGCATAATCAGGCTTAGAAATTTTCGTTAAACGTTCAATCTCACCAAAATGGTTCATTCCCATTTCCAGCACAAGCAGTTCTGTATCGCGTGTCATTGATAATATTGTTAACGGCAGTCCAATATGGTTATTAAAGTTTCCTTGTGTAAAATGGGTCTTATAGCTTGTGCTTGCAATAGCTGCGATCATTTCCTTTGTTGTTGTCTTCCCGTTTGAGCCTGTAACGCCAATAACAACAGGGTCAACTAGATCTCGATATGCCGCTGCCAGCTTCTGCAGGGCGACATCCGTATCCTCAACTAAAAAAACTGGAAAGTCAGTCGGTAGGAATCGGGGTAACGCTTTGTCTTTATTCCAAATCGCTGCAACAGCACCATTATTAAAAGCTTGCTTTATATAATCATGACCATCAAACTTTTCACCAACTAAAGGGATAAAAAGTGAGTGGGAGGCATTTTCTCGGCTGTCTGTTGATACCGCATTGATAGGAATTGCAGACTGTGCTTCTCCACGATAATTTTCAAACACACTAGCAATCCATTGTGTTGTAAATAACATTATTTTCTCTCCTTAGCTACTATAGCTTCCTGAGCAACCTCACGATCATCAAAATGAAGTTTTTCATGACCGATTTGTTGATACGTCTCATGTCCCTTTCCAGCTATAAGAATGATATCATCGTTTTTAGCAAGTGCTACAGCATGGTGTATTGCTTGCTTCCGATCAACGATGACCTCATAATTTGTTTCTTTTGTTAACCCATTAACCATGTCTTGCAAAATTGCTTCAGGCTGTTCTGTTCTAGGATTATCAGACGTAAGTACGGCGTGATCAGCATATTTTGTAGCAATTTGTGCCATCAGCGGACGCTTCGTTCGATCACGGTCTCCTCCGCAGCCAACAATCGCATATATTTTTCCTTTCACAAACTCTTGTACTGTTTGTAATACATTTTCTAATGAATCCGGTGTATGCGCATAATCCACTATCACACCAAAATCTTGCCCAGCTTTTACTGGTTCAAAACGACCATTTACTCCAGGAATCGTTTCAAAAGCTTGCTTAATAACTTGAAGGTTAACCCCATCTGCTATTGCAGCACTTGCGGCTGCGAGCATATTATACACATTAAACATGCCAATTAATCTACTCTTCACGTTAATCGTTCCGATAGGTGTTACGAGTGTATACGTTGTTTCCCCTGCGTGTAGCTGGATATCTGTTGCCGATACATCCGCATCATTACGACAACCATATGTTAAAACATGCTGTGCCGTACTTCGTTTTAAGAGATCGATGGAGGAATCATCCGCATTTAAGATAGCAAATTTTCTTCCTGCTTTTATATAACTATTTCCTAATTGGGCAAAAAGCAGACTCTTCGCACGTAAATAATCATCTAAATCTTTATGATAATCAAGATGATCCTGAGATAAATTCGTAAATATGGCTATATCAAAATCTGTACCATGAACTCTTCCTTGATCTAAGGCATGCGAGGAAACCTCCATTATCCCCTGTTCCACTCCTGCTTCTATCATCTGATGGAATGTGCGTTGGAGAAAAAGTGCATCTGGCGTTGTGTTTTGAATTGGAAACGCCTCATCCCCAATTTTCATTTGAATCGTACCAATAACACCTGTTTTCTTTCCATTTACTCGATAGATTGAATCTAAAAGATATGTTATAGTCGTTTTCCCATTCGTCCCAGTAATTCCAATGAGCGGGAGCTGACTTGAAGGATAATTATAAAAATGAGAAGCAAGCAAAGCCAATGCGCGTGTTGTATCCGATACAACAATCACAGGAACTGCTGCCTCTACTTTCTTTTCAGCAATGATTGCAACCGCACCATTTTCGATTGCTTGTGGTATGTAATTATGTCCATCGACCGAAAAACCAGTGATACAAATAAAAACATCACCTTGTTCGATTGCACGTGAGTCTATCTTTAACGATTGCACTTCAATATTGTCTAATTCACTATAACTAGTATAGAACGGTACGGGTGTAAGTAATTCTAATAATTTCATTGTAAACATCCTCATTATTATTTTTTCGAAACAATGCCTAAGTATAATTATTCTAAACCGAAACAATTTTTAAGAGGGTGGATCACCCTCTTCATTTTATATCCCATTTATTATAGCAAAATTCACCTTGAATCTCGATTATTTTTTATTTGAAAGATAAATCCGAATCTTAGAACCTTGCTCTACTTTCACACCTGGCTTTGGTGACTGATCAATAATATAGTCTCCCTTACCACTTGTTTCAATAGCTAAATTAGTTTGAAATTCAACAATCTCCTTTTTTTTCAATCCAACTAAAGAGGGAACCTCGACCTTTGGCTGTTCAGGCCATTTATACTCTTTTTCTAGTCCATCTTTTCGTCTTTTAACGCCTAAAGCGTTAAGACTATCACCAATAATCGTACCAACAATAGGGGCTGTCACAACACCACCAAATTGAACCGTTCCTTTTGGATTATCAACCGCTACATAGACAACAATCTCTGGATCATCTGCAGGAGCAAATCCTATAAAAGAAACAATATGGTTGTTCGACATATATTTCCCATCTGGCCCAACCTTTTGGGCAGTTCCAGTTTTCCCTCCGACACGATAACCATCAACATAAGCTGGTCTACCTGTACCTTTTGCTACAACACTTTCTAACGCATTCCGAACTTCCTTTGAGGTGGCGTCAGAAATAATGCGTTCCTTTAATACTGGTTGATGTTCTTTTACTGTGCTATTTGTTTGTGGATCAATCCATTCTTTAGCAACAAACGGCTCATACAAGTAGCCGCCATTTACTGCGGCTGATACTGCCATTACTTGCTGTATAGGGGTAACAGATACGCCTTGTCCAAAAGCAGTTGTGGCTAACTCGACCGGCCCAACATTTTCTGGCTTAAAGAGAATCCCATTACCTTCTCCTTGTAAATCAATCCCTGTCTTCGTTCCAAACCCAAAATCTCGGATGTAACTAAATAACCGTTCTTTTCCCAATTTCTGTCCAAGATTAACGAATCCGGGGTTGCACGAGTTTTCAACAACTTCCAAATAAGATTGATGACCATGGCCTCCACTTTTCCAGCAGCGTAGCTTCGCACCACCAACTTTAATCGAACCTGAGTCATGATAATGATCCTTTTGTAAATCAACGACTCCTTCTTCTAAAGCTGCGGCTAATGTAATAATTTTAAATGTTGAGCCCGGTTCATAGGTACTCCAAATCGGTAAATTACGATTATAAATATCAGCATCCACTTCTTGATATTTTTCTGGATGGAAAGCTGGTCTTGCTGCCATTCCTAATACTGAACCATTTTTCGGATTCACGGCAATCGCTAACGCGCCATCTGGATTATATTTTGCGACAGCAAGGTCAAGCTCTCTTTCAATAATTGTTTGCACTCTACTATCAATCGTAGTTTTTAAATCTAAGCCATCCTCTGGTGCTTTATATACATCAGCAAGCTGCTTTAGCTTACCTCCCTTTGCATCCGAATAAAATGAAAGACTTCCTTTTTCACCACTTAATTTCTCATCATGATAAAGTTCTAAACCCATTAAGCCCTGATTATCTATGCCCGTAAATCCAAGAACATGAGCTAAATCATCTCCGAACGGATAATGTCGCTTTGAATCCTTTGCTAAATACACACCTTCCATATCAAGTGTACGGATTGCTTTTTCCTGCTCTTCAGAAATCTTTATCCCTTCTGGTCTTATTTGTGAGGACATAGCTGACTTTGTTATTTGCTTGTACGCTTTTTCAACAGATATATGTAAAATAGCTGCCAGCTTCTCTGCTGTTTCCTGTGGATTTTTAATTTGTCTGGGTACAACTACAACAGAAGGTGCTGTTACGTTTTCTGCTAATACTTCCCCATTTACATCTAATATTAAACCTCGCTCAGGTTCAAAGAGAATATCTCTACTCCAAGATTCATCAGCAAGCCCCATAAGTTTATCTCCAATAACAAATTGCACATAACCTAAACGAAAGTCAATGATTCCAAAGAATAAAATGCCAATAAGAAAAACAGTAACTAATCTTTTTCTAACGGTCACAGTCGATACTCGCTTCATCTTTTTACCCCTTTTCATAGGTATGCTTGTATCAACTATATGAGATAGAATATAGATTAGAACACTGTTTTTCTGAGAAAATAATTCACATATATGGAGTACTAGCTGCAAGCAGCTCCACTATTTTTATTCTATGTCACCATCACTTTGTTGCGCTTCTTTTTCTTCCGTGTTTTTTTCTAGTTTCAGCTTATTTGGTGGCTTCAATTCCACGCCAAGGTATGCATTTTCTTTTATTGGTTTCCCTTGTTGAATGCTTTGCTTCACAACATATCCATTGCCAATTGTTTCAAGCTTTAATTCGGTTAATTGCGCCAGCTGAAGTACATCTCGCATCGACCAGCCAATAACCGATGGCATGCTAGGATTTTCTGTCAACAAAAGCACACGTTTGCCCGGGAGAATATCATCACCCACTGCCACGTTAGCACGAGTTATCGTATCTCCAGAACCTATTACAGTAACATGAATATCTTTTTCTGCTAATACCTGTTTTACTTTAGTCACAGATTCTCCTACCAGATCTGGAACCTTAACTTTCTGCGTTTTATTGTTCTCACTTTTATCTGGCTTAATGTCCATATAATGTAGCCCGTTTTGCATCACATTTTTAAAAATAAATGATGTTGGCGTAGCTCCATGCTCATAGCCTTCTTCAAAGAACAATTTTGGTTGTTTAATCGATACATACATCATTAATTGTGGATCATCCTTTGGAGCCATTCCAAGAAAAGAATAGAGGTTATTTTCTACTCCACTCATATATCCACCTGTTTCTGGATCAGGAATTTGTGCTGTTCCTGTTTTTCCAACAACGGAATAATCATCCAATGCGTACATTTTACCTGTACCATACTTTCCGTTTACAACAGATTCCATCAAGTTTAACATTTGCTTCGAGGTTTCTGGAGATATCGGCTCCCCTACCACCTTAGGCTTGCTTTCTTCAATAATTGTACCGTTGTTTGCATCAACAATTTTCTTTAAAACAAATGGCTGCATCATTTTTCCGTTATTTGCAATGGCTGTTGCAGCCTTCATTTGCTGGATTGGTGTGATCGTACTTCCTTGCCCAAAAGCTGTAGTAGCTTTTTCAAGTGGCCAATTATAAAGAATCTTCCCTTTAACTTCACCCGGTAAATCAATGTTCGTTTCTTTATCGAAATCAAATGCTTTTAAATACTCTAGGTACTTCTCAGGACCAAGCTTTTCCCAAGCAAGTTTAGCAGCAGCAACGTTGGAGGAACGTTGGAACCCTTCATCATAAGATATGGTTCCCCATCCCTTTCCATAGTTATGATCTGGGATTGCCCTAATTTGCTTATTAATCTTGTACTTTCCTGATTTATATAAATCCGCTCCGTTGTAGACTCCTTCTTCGATAGCAGAAGCCCATGTAAATATTTTCATTGTAGAACCTGGCTCTATCGGGGTGGATATCGCATCATCGTACCAGTTCTTTACGTCTGCTGGGTTATTTGGATCATAGCTCGGCCGGTTGCTCATTGCGAGAATTTCACCAGTTTTAGGATTCATAACAATCGCCGTTAGCCGTTCTGGCTCATATTTATCCTCTACCTGACTCATTACATCCTCTAGCAATGTTTGTATTTTTTGATCAATTGTTAAGTATATATCATCACCATCATGTGGTTTCTTTATTTTTTCATTGGGATCAAGCAGTTTCTTATTAAACCGATCACGCTCGAATGAAATATAGCCATCCTTTCCGGCTAATAAATCATTCATTTCTTTTTCAATCCCAGTGACACCGGTTATATTTTGTTCCACTCCTGTGTCCGTTTTCTTTTCTGATTCTTGTGCAAATCCAATGATATGTGATGCAAATTTCCCATTCGGATAATATCGGATCGCTTCCTCCGTAAAATTAATGCCAGGCAGCTTTAATGCTTCAATCTCTTCTTTCTTTTTTTGCGAAAGTTGTTTCCCCTTCGCACCGAATTCCACCTGTGTTCGACCTTTTTCAATTCCATCTTTTATTTGTTTTACGATGTACGTTTTGTCCATATTTAATAAAGGAGCCAGCATTTCCGCAGTTTTCTCCGGATCTTCGACATGCTTAGGCTCCTTTAAATTTTTAGAATAGGCTTTATCGACGATAGCATAAAGTCGAAAAGTTGGTCGATCATAAGCCAGTAGCATTCCGCTACTATCATATATTTTTCCTCGTTCCGCTTCGATCGAATAAGAGGCTGTTCTTTTTTCCTTGGCCCAATCCTTTAATGATACGTTATCCACTACACCAGTTACTTGAATGTACAAAAAACGACCAGTTAAAAGTAAAAACAAACCAACAAAACAAACAATAAGGATACCGGCCATCATATGCGTTGTTTTATTTTTTTTCATTTTCCTTCACCCGATCAATTATGGAATGAAGCCGCTTGTTTTACAGTAGCATTTTGTATTTTCAAGCCATTTTCCTTTGCGATTTTAATAATTCGTTCAGGCTCACTTAACTCTTTTACTTCATATTGCAAGTGTTCATTGCTAAGCTGTTGCGTTTGAACGGTTTTTTCTAATGATTGCAACTCTCTATTTAATGCGTCCGTTGAAGAAGAAAAAGAAACAACCAATGTTGCAGCAACAACAAGGATGATTGCTACCACAGAATACAAAATCTTTTCACCCTTTGTAATCCATCCCGCTTTACGAATTATGACTTTTTGTTTATCCTGTTGCGGCGTCTGGACAGTATAAGATTGTTCCCAGCTTCTTGCGTGATTTGCTGCCATTATTTTTTCCACCCTTCTTCATAAGTAAAGTCATCGTTCCACGCTTTTGTTTTTTCCACGATTCTTAGTTTTGCTGATCTTGATCTACGGTTTTCATCAAGTTCGTTATCTTCTGCCACGATTGGTTTTCTAGTCACTAATTTAAATGGTGCTTCATTTTCTTTTGGAATAACCGGTAAGTTCCGTGGCGTTTCTTTTCTTGTACTCCATTTTTTAAAAGCTTGCTTACATAGTCTGTCTTCTAATGAATGGAAGGTAATCACAACGATACGACCATCCACAGAAACAAGTTTCGCCGCTTGATGAAGTGCATCATTAAACACTTGCAATTCATTGTTTACAGCTATGCGAATTGCTTGAAAAATTCGTTTTGCTGGATGTCCACCCTTTCTCCTTGCGGGTGCAGGAATTCCATCCTTAATGATATCTACTAATTGGTGCGTTGTATCGATGGGTTGTTTTTCACGATATGCTTCAATTTTTCTCGCAATTTGCTTTGAAAACTTTTCTTCGCCATATGTAAAGAAAATTGCTACTAAATCGTTATATTCCCAATGATTAACGACATCCCATGCAGTTAAATCTTGTTCTCTATTCATCCGCATATCAAGCGGTGCATCATGCTGATAACTGAACCCTCGATCCTCTCTGTCTAACTGAGGAGAAGAGACCCCTAAATCAAATAATATGCCATCCACATGAGTTATCTCATGCTTGGTTAATTGTTCTGTTAGTTGACTAAAGTTACTGTGTATAAATAATATTCGATCCTGATAGAGCTTTAATCTTTCTTTCGCTGCTTTTAAAGCATCTTGATCCTGATCAAATGCAATAAGCAATCCATTCTCATTTAAGCGAGAAGCTATTTCTTCTGAATGCCCTCCACCACCAACTGTACAATCTATATATGTACCATTTGGCTTAATGGATAGCCCTTCAATGGCTTCCTTTTTTAACACGGTATAATGTTCAAACATGGGTTCACCTTCTTTATAAATTCCACCGCTACCTTTATGTTCCTAAATATCAAAATCCATTAGGTTTTCGGCGATTTCCGCAAATGACTCTTCTGATTCATTGAAATAATCCTCCCAGTTCTCTTTCGCCCAGAATTCGATCCGGTTAGATACGCCAATGACTATGCAATCCTTATCTAGAACTGCATATTTTCGAAGTGGTTGCGGGATATTTATTCTTCCCTGTTTATCAACATCACATTCTACTGCGCCTGAAAAGAAAAAACGAGTGAAGGCTCTAGCATCTTTTTTTGTTAATGGAAGCTGCTTTAACTTGTCTTCTAGTGCCTTCCATTCTTGCATTGGATAGGCGAACAAGCATTTATCTAGTCCACGGGTCACAACAAAGCTATCTCCAAGTCCATCACGGAACTTGGAGGGAACAATTATTCTTCCCTTTGTATCAATGCTATGTTGGTATTCTCCCATAAACATAGAGTCCGCCCCACTTTCATATTTTCATATTACCACAACACCCCACATTTCACCACTTTTTTTCTAAAAAAAGCATATTTTTTTAGAAAAACAAGCTTTATTGGTATTCGATATGATCAAAAACCACTCGTCTTATCCTCTAAAAAATGATCAAGCAAAAAAAGCATAAACCTTGTTGAAACAAGGTTTATGCTAGATTCAGATCAATTATTTAGTATGAATAAACAGAAACAAAATCATGATAATTAAAAAAGTGGAGAATGGTGGGGGAAATTATAAATAAACAATATAATGGTCCTCATCCATCCTAAAAGATTGATCTAATAATTGGCTAATAAATGATGCACCATGCTCGTTAATGAACGGCAACGGATTCCATATTCTTTCCTGAAGTCCGCCAGCAGGATGAAGTGCTTTTTGTAGCAAGTCAAATTCCTCTAGCTCTTTCGAACATTTTTCCTCGATTGCTTGCAAAATTCGTTTTTCAAAATACGCAATTTCAGAATGTAAATGGGAAAGGTTTCTTTCTCCTATTTCTCCAAGATCTGCGCGAAGATTCTTTGCGATTTCGCGAAGTGGCTTGTGTGCTTCTGTTAATGTTTGTTTTAATTGCGCTACAACAGCATGAACCTGTGGGTTATGCTGGCTTGCTAGCCAATCCGCCCTCACCTGATCTATTCCACCATTCACTGCAGATTCAATCGAAATGTTATATTTGTGTGCTATTTTTTCGATATGACGATCAATATACGTAAACGACAATCGCGGCAGCACTGGCGGCATCTTCATATCTAGTGCATGAAATGCAGGCTTCAAGACAGACCAATATGCAATTTCTCCTGGTCCACCTATAAAAGCTAATGATGGAAACAAGAGTTCTTGCATTACTGGCCGTGTTACTACATTGTTACTTAATTGTTCAGGATAATTTTCTGCGATATGTAATATTTCTTCAGTAGTAAGCTTTACTTCGTCTTGCTTTCCAAGCCAATCTCCATTTTGATCTCGAGTCAATAAAATTCTCTCATTGTTATAATGGTAGAATAGATGTGCATCCCTTTCATTACAATCTAAAGAAACTGGATAATCCTTTTCCTTGATACGACGTATCGTCTCATAAACACCTGAACTAATCTCTGATTGTTTCTCCAGCATCCGGACAAAATAGTCGCTTTCTAATTTACGAAGCGCTTCATTTCCTGAATCAACTAAAACGAGACCTTCTTCAGCGAAAAGCAGATGAATGATCCTAGCAAAAAAGTCGACATACGTTTCTGAAAGGAATAAACAGTTCTGTAATGACTGATAAAGATCGTTCGTATAAGCTGTCTCCTTTAACTGCGAACATATTTGATACAACCATTCTTCCACTACGGGTTTATCCAATTTAATATCAGAAACCGGATATTTGTACATCACTTTTTGAAGAAGCTTATGTTTTTGCATTTCTTTCTTTCCTGGTAAATATACATGATTAATTTCATCGAAATCATGATCTTCCCCAGCAATCCAGAACACAGGTATAACCGGTATTCCAAGTGATTTTTCTTGTTCCTTTGCATGGTACAGGATAGAAATTATTTTATTAATCGTATACATTGGCCCCGTTAATATTCCAGCTTGTTGTCCACCGATTATAACGACACTATTTTCATCCTTTAAACGATGGATGTTCGTAATTGTTTTATTTGAAGCATCCCATGCTTTATTCATTGATAGTAAGCATTCAGATAGTTGTTCACGTTTAAATTGACGGTTGTTTAAATCACGGACCCTATTATTTAAATCTGTTAGTGAAAATGCATAATCAAAATAAGACATAATTGCATCATCATTGTTTCTGTAATCTCGAATTAGTTTGTTCTGACCATTCAATTGAATAGGGTCTATATGCATAAATAACTTACTCCTTTTATTTTAATAAAGTAAAACTTTAATAAATCATTCCTCGACGTCCCCTCAATTTGGGGTTGTCAGTTTTATGTAGGATAAATACTTCCATTATGTATTTTACATAAGTTTACCTTTCTTTTCATGTATTCTGTTTAGGAGTTTAATCGACCCAATGGAAGGTATACTTTTATCGTATCCGCCAAAGAGGCTTCCTGAATTCGTTAAACAAAGATCTTCCCTAAAATTCCATAGCATATTAATACGAAATATAAAAATGAGAAAAGCAAAAAGCAGCTTCGCCAAAGCACTTTAAATGCTGCTTGATAATTTATTTCTATTTTTGTTTTCCATTGAACGATAATGATAACCGTAAATAATATTAATAGTACAAGTAGAAAAATACCAATAAAAAATTGATCAAACAAATTATTCAAAATAATAAATACTGCAATTATGTATAATAATGTCGTCCAATTCACTGCCTTAAAAAATGCTTTGCGTGAATAATTCGATTTAAGACGGAGCAATCGATAAATTAAAAAAGTTGTAATTGGTGGTACGGTTACGAAAATCGCAATGAAATATGCCATCATATCGATCATTTATTTTGTTTCCCCCTGTTCCATTCCATCGCAAGCACGGCATCATGAATAAAAGCTATATTCGGAATTGCCTTTTCTGCTCTTTCCATTATATATCCTGTGATGGAAGAAATCTCTGTACGTCTCCCCGCAATTATATCTGTAAGCATGGAGGAATAATTATTTTTTGTCTTTTCTGCGATTTGTTGCACCCGATGCCAATGCGTTGAAAAATCAACGCCTAAAACCATAGCTGCCTCATTACAAATTTCCTTGGCAATCGCATGAAGGTAAGGATTCTCATTCAGCTGGCCATTCGTAACGTGAAACAAAGCAGTTAAAGGATTAATTACTACATTTATCATTAATTTCTCTACTAGCATCTGTTCCCATCGGTTTTCAACTATAATTGGAAAATCTGACTGTTCAAGCTGCCTTTTGACATTCGCTAATTTTTCTATATCGATTCCTTTATATGTCGCTAACCGAATACATCCATGGCCTGTGTGCTGGTACGTATAATCATTGTGTTTGAGAGCTCCATGCTCTACAATCCCAACAATTGTAGGATATTCAAGCGATTCTAACAATTTCACATGCCCCATCCCGTTTTGCAAAAAAATAAGAGGCGTTGAACGATTTACATGCTGTCGGATACTTAACAAAACGTTAGGCAAATGGTATTGCTTCACACATAAAAACAAATAATCTACTTCCTCTAATTCTTCGAGTAGCTTTACAGTAATATACTGCGATTGCGTAGAATTAGCTTTTTTTAATCCAAAGCGCATCAGGTCGTTCTTTTGCTCTAATCTTCGTACATACAATGTAACCTCATGCAGATTGTTTAGAAATCCTGTAATTAACAAACCGATCGAGCCACCGCCGATTACTCCTATTTTCATGGTTATACGCCTCTCCATTGTAATATTCAGTCAGGGAAAAAGGAAATGTTTCACCACATTTGCTACCCTGTCATTTCTTTCTATATTTTTTTATACTATAATAATATAAAAGGGGTAAAAACAAAAACAATTTTCAACGAAGGGGGAAGTTACATTGGACACGATCAAGGTGGAGCGTCTCTTAATCAACTACAAAACATTAGAGGAGTTTAAACGATTTAAGGAATACGGACATCAGGAATTGTCCATGCTAGAGGATCTAGAATCGAATATTGTTGAGAACAACAGTGAATCGCCTTTTTATGGAATTTATTATGGAGATACGTTAATTGCACGAATGAGCTTATATAAAGTAGATAAGAAATATGATGCTTATTTTGAACCAGCACATGATTATTTAGAACTGTGGAAGCTAGAGGTAATCCCACACTACCGTAATAAAGGGTATGGAAAGGTATTAGTTGATTTTGCAAAAAGCTTTGAACTTCCAATTAAGACGAATCCAAGGGTTAACTCACATGGCTTTTGGGAAAAGATGGGATTTCAGAAAGCGCATTATGATATGCAGCGTGATTTAGGAGAAAACCCATTAATTTGGTTACCACAAGGGGTTAGCGAAAAAGGAGTCGAATAACGTAATAAAAGAGGCCAACGCCTCTTTTATTTCATTTCGGCAACCAAGTATAGTATGATTTCAGCGTGTAAGGCTATTTAAGTGCTTTATCGTTTACCCAGCTCCATAATTTCCCCATTTCTTGCCATGCATTCTCATATCGAAGGAGTTGTTCTTTTAACCTTCTATTTTCTTCCTCTAACAGCTCCGCCTGCTTTTGTTTTTTCTTGTTGGAGCTAAACTCCATTGCAAACCCTGATCGCATTTTCTCCAACAATAATATCGCGGAATCTATCGTATCTTTTTCTACATCATCTTTCACAGCTTCTGCACTATATGTCCCCCCGCGCTTCCGCTCTTCTTTTGCACGCTGTATCGCATCTTCATATTGCTTTCGAATGGTTGCATTCCAACGAAAGCCACAGGCAGCCGCCGTTCGAGATAGCCTTTCTGCTACTTCTTTAAAAGCTTCCAGTTGAGTCTTCCCATCACGAATATAGCGAAGTACTGTTTCAGCAAGTATCATATCTTCCTCTTCTGTCCATGCATCCTGCCGTGTCACATTCATACCATCACTCCTTACATGTTTGCTTACAATGTATGCAAAAAATAGGAATGATAGAATAACTGTTTCATAAAACGATATAAAAAGTCACTATCAAGTACTATTTACGATGCATAAACCGGTGGACTGCTTGCTTATGCTCTGGACTATCCCATAACGTTGCACAGCTTCGAACCTCTGCATTCATTTCAGCGTTTAATGCTAGAGCGGATAGTTTTTTCTTATACTGCGCTTTCAATAGTTTCATTTGATCAACTGATTTTAAAATATAGGGTTGAAGGAAAACATTAGGATCAGACCATTGAGATTTATCAACTACTTGTTGTATCCATCCCTTTTCCATTAAATAGGATGCTGAATAGATAGCTCCTTCTAATAACCATTGAAATGCGAATGTATGATGCACCTTTTCATAGAGCAAGACCCCCCCACCCCATCCAGGAACAATGCCTAATGTACTTTGTACAAATCCAAATGTAGTAGATTCTTTTGCGATTCGAATATCACATGCAGTGGCTATTTCGCAACCACCTCCAAGCGCATTGCCATTCAACAAGCAGATAACTGGAACTGGAAAAGCTACAATTTTATATAATACCTCTTTCATTGGATACAAGATCGAAAATGCTTCATCAGGAGATAAATCCCCGTGTAAATCATATAAATCTCCACCAGAACAAAACATCTTATCTCCGAATCCCGTCAAAACTAAAAAATTTAACGGTTTTTGCTTCGCTTTTTCTAAACAATCGTTCAAGTCCTGTGTCATTTTTTTCGAAATAGCATTATGTTTTTCTGGTCTATGTAATGTGATAACTCCATAGCCTGCCGCTTCGAACGCTAATGTTACATTGCCTGCCACCTTCATCAATTCCTTTCTCAGCATGCTCCGTACAAAATATCATATTTATCATAGCCCGAATAGCGATTACTGTCCAATGACTACGAAACCGAGAGAATCAATGTAAGAATCTCTTTTTCTATAAACAAAAAACAGATCACTTCAAATAGTGATCTGTTTTATACGTTCATTAGCTATTAACTACTTCTTTTCCATCGTAATGTCCACATGATTTACATACATGGTGTGGCTTTGTTAACTCACCACAATTTGAACATTCTACCATGCCAGGTACATGTAGCTTTTTATGCGTACGACGTTGATTTTTAACCTTTTTAGAAGTTCTTCGCTTCGGTACTGCCATGACTTACACCTCCTTCAAATGAAAAGCATCTTACTATTTTTGCTTACTATCTTTTAATAAGGACTCTAGCTTTTGCAAGCGAGGGTCTATTTTCTTTTCACTTATTTCCTCAGAAAGTACTTCCCATCCATTCCCTTTATTAGGGATATTGTTCTCAGTATTTGCTTCATCGGAAAAAACACGAAAAGGAATCTCCAATAGAATATTTTCCTTTATAAATGGAGTTAAGTCAAGCACTTCTCCATTCACCGGATGAATTTCATTTGCTTCATCTTCATTTTCTAAATATGGTGAAGCAGAAAAAATTTCCTGTGTTTTTATTTCGAATGGATATGGTACATCGACTAATGTACGTGCACATGGTAATACCATTTCTCCTTGAATCGTAAACGAAAAAATAAACTGATCTCCGCTCATGGTGCAATCACCATAAACATGAACTGGTTTAATAAGACGAATGTCATTATTCATCGTTTCTAGTTCAGACACATCTACTTCTCCATCAAAGGAAAATGGTTTTGAATGTGCATTTTTTTTAATTTGTCCTAATGTAAATTTCATTTCCTTCACCTCAAGGCAACAAAAGTAATTTTAAAATGAAAATCGGTATTTGTCAATATCATTCTCTTTACAGAAGCAAAAATTTATCATTTCGAATAGTATTCCCTTCTAGCATTGCATTAATCATGCGCAAGATGAAGGCGATGCAACGAGCAACAATCTTTGGTACAATTATAACCATCAATTTATATTTGGAGATGGGACTATGCGAGCATGTGGACTAGTTGTTGAATACAATCCTTTTCACAATGGGCATTTATATCATTTGCAACAAGCAAAAAAAACGACTGATGCTGATATCATGATTGCTGTTATGAGTGGCTCTTTTCTCCAACGTGGAGAGCCGGCAATCATCGATAAATTCCATCGTGTACAAGCTGCATTAAAAAGCGGCATCGATATAGTTTTAGAATTGCCTTACGCATTTTCTGTACAAAGCAGTGAGCTTTTTGCCAAAGGATCGATTCAAACATTATCAAAAATTGGTGTTGACTCCGTTTGTTTTGGCAGTGAATCTGGAGATATTCACGATTTTTTGACAAGCTATCAGCTCCTCAAAAATAAGTTAAATACATATAAAGCATTGTTACACGAAAACCTAAATAAAGGACTATCTTTCCCTGAAGCTAGTAAAATTGCCTATGAGCATATTGGACTTACTAAGGATTTTGACCTTTCCAAGCCAAATAATATACTTGGTTTTAGCTATGTAAAAGAAATACTTGAACAGCATTTACCAATCAAGCCAGTAACAATAAAAAGAATTAAAAACAACTACCATGATGTTGATATCTCTGACACGATTGCAAGTGCTACGAGTATTCGAAGTGAGCTTCTAGTTAAGCAGTCCCAGTTAAACGATTTAGCTCAAACTATGCCTTCTCCAACCTTTGAGGTTTTACAAGCTTATAAGGATAAGGCTTCACAGTGGCATCAATGGGAGGCCTATTTTCCTTTTCTTCAATATCGCGTGCTTACTATGGGGAGTAAAGAACTTGCCTTAATCGAAGGTGTCATCGAAGGACTAGAATATCGGATCTATAAAACAGCTAAAAAGGCTTCAAGCTTCCATGAATGGGTGCAGTTAATTAAGTCAAAACGGTATACTTGGACGCGCATTCAACGTATCTTCGTACATATTTTAACGAATACAAAAAAAGCGGAAATAGCCTCTTTAAACCTAATGGAAAGTATTCCATATGTAAGGCTGTTAGGGATGAGTCCATCTGGACAACACTATTTAAATATTAAAAAGAAACAGATGGATGTGCCTATTGTGACAAAGCTTTCACGAAGCATGCATCCGATGTTACAAATCGAAGAAAGAGCTACCCATGCTTATTATAGTATTCTTTCTTCGGCACAAAAACAGGAATTGTTTCGCAAAGAGCTATCAGCCCCAATACAAGCTTAGTACGTTATTAAGCTCGATTATCAAAAAAAGATAATCGAGCTCTTTTTCGTTTATGAGGTAGCTTTTTTATTACTTTCGATAATTCATTTTTTCGTATCAATCGTTTCTAAATAATCAATAGCATCCTGAAAGCTATCTACTGGAACGATTTTCATATCTGAATCAATTTCATTTACTGTATCAATCGCAATTTCATAATTCGAGTTTGCTGCTCCACCTTCATTTGGAGCAAAAAAGATATCACAACCTTCTTTATCAGCAGCAATGACTTTTTTATCAATACCACCAATTCGATAGACACGGCCATCATAGTCGATTTCACCCGTTCCAGCAATCTGATACCCCTTCGTTATATCCTCTTCTACTAATTGATCATAAATTTCTAAAGAAAACATCAATCCTGCACTAGGGCCGCCAATACTTCCACTAGCAAAGGTAATGTTAGGGTTGACCTCAACACTTCGATCAGTAACAAGCTGAATACCCAACCCAACCTTTTCTTCATCATCTTGGAAGGTCTCCAACGTAACTTCTTTTGTCAATTCTTTATCATCACGTACTATTTTTAACTGAACAGAATCACCAGCTTGTTTGCCATCTACAAAATCGATGAGGTCTTTCGCTTCGGTTATTTTTTTGGAATCAATACCAATTATCCGATCACCTGATTTTAACTGCCCATCCGCGGGCATTCCTTCTACAACAGAAACAACATAGACACCATTATATTCTATTTTTATTTGTTCATTAGCTGCTTTATATGCTACAACAGTTGACGCTTCCTGTGAGCTTTCCATCATTTGTAATTGCGCTTGAAAGTAAGCCTCCTCAGATACCCCTTCAGGCCGAACCTCATGAAGTGGTAGCACTTCTTGATGTGGTAACAATTTTGCCAATATAAATTGCATTGGTGTCGCTTGACCACCTCGAACAGTTACAAGGTGCATATCGCCTTTACTTTTATGTCCACCTTCTACTTCTACAATTGGATTAAGTGCATCTGCACCCCCAGGCTTATATATGTAAAACGGTAATTTATACATTGATAAAAATAGTACAAGTGCTGACATTAATACGAGTGTTACGAGTTGCCTTTTTGTGAATTTCATTGATTAACCCCTTCCAAATTCTTGCTCTCATCTATTACTATATTTCGCGGATCATGCTCACGAAGCTTCTTGATATGTATCTTTAAAAAAGTGAATGGCATAAACCGATACGGTACATGCGTATATTGATAAAAGAACCTTGGTTGTCCATAACATATTAGCTAAAACAACATCATGATAGCATTATTATTTTACTACGTTCAAAAAGAGAAGTACAGGAACCAACACCACCAATTAGGAGGAAGTCAATGAGGCAATTAATGAAAACGATCCTATTATCTGGCTTTACAATATTCATTGCAATCTCGTTAGTTACTTTCCCCAAAGATGCATTCGACGCCAGCCTACATGGACTTGACATGTGGTGGGGTATTGTATTTCCTTCTCTGCTTCCATTTTTTATTACTGCTGAGCTTTTATTAAGCTTTGGAGTAGTAAAATTTCTCGGTGTATTGTTCGAACCAATCATGCGTCCTCTTTTTAATGTTCCGGGCACTGGAAGCTTTGCGTGGATTATGGGAATGGCAAGTGGCTATCCAACTGGGGCTAAGATTACTGTTCGATTACGTGAAGAAAAGCAATTAACACGGATAGAAGCAGAACGTCTTGTTGCATTCTCAAACGCTTCTAGCCCATTATTTATATTTGGTGCGGTATCAGTAGGTTTTTTCTATGATCCGAAGCTCGGATTATTAATTGCCACCTGCCATTATGTTGGTAACGCGATTGTCGGTATCCTTATGCGCTTTTACGGTCGTTCACAGGAAAGACCGACAAACAATCAAAAAGAAAAGGTATCCTTTTTCAGAGCATTTCGAGCGATGCACGAAACGAGAATCCATGATCCGAGGCCATTTGGAGAAATATTAGGAGATGCAGTGCTTAGTTCCATTAAAACATTAGTAATGGTCGGCGGCTTCATCATTTTGTTTTCTGTGCTTACTAAAATTTTATATTTAGTAAAAATTACGCCAATGATTGCTACTTTTTTCGAATCTATCTTATCGCTCTTTTCTATTCCAGGAGAACTGACGTTACCATTCATTTCAGGCCTGTTTGAAATAACGATTGGTGCCAATATGATTTCCAATACAACGGAGGCGCCATTACTAGCAAGCATCATTATTATTAGCTTTATTCTAGGATTTAATGGACTTTCCATTCAAGCTCAAGTTGCAAGCATCCTTGCTAAAACGGACATACGATTTTTACCTTATTTTTTTGGAAGAATACTACACGGATTCATCGCTGCACTGTTAACCGTACTATTGTATCGTCCATTATATACTGAGCGACCTGCATTTTTTCAATCTAATCCGGTTCCGGCTTTCCAAATGGTTTTCGAAAATCATTGGAGTGCTACGATGCAATTCATTCAGGATTTTGGTCCAGCAATTACAATACTATTCCTCGGTATTAGTGCCATTCTATTACTTCAACGAGCGTCTCATAATCGATGATTAATGATAAAGTAAAAAAGATGCTGCTAATTTAGCAACATCTTTATCTTTATCTTTAGTCAGATATAGGTACATCTTTAAATTTTTTTGCCAATGCTTTTTCTACTGGTTTTGGAACAAGGTCAGCTACGCCTGCACCATATTTCGCTACTTCTTTCACAATACTTGAGCTTAAAAATGAGTATTGGTTATTCGTCATCATGAACAATGTTTCGATATCATTATTTAGTTTTCTATTCATCGAAGTGATTTGCATTTCATATTCAAAATCACTCACAGCTCGTAATCCACGAAGAATAACCTGTGCGTTTATTTTTTCCGCATAGTCGATTAACAAACCATCACTTGCATCCACTGATACATTGGGAAGATGCTTTGTAGATTCTTTGATTAATTGAATTCTTTCCTCAACTGTAAACAACGGAAACTTTGCTTGATTATTAAATACTGCTACAATGACATTATCAAAAATACGTGCTCCACGTTCAATAATATCTAAGTGACCATATGTAATCGGATCAAAGCTTCCTGGACATATTGCCAATCTACTCATTATAACTGCCTCCTACAATCGTTGTTTTTTTATAGATGGTCACACCAATTGTTCCACCATAATCGTATTCTTTCATGCACACAAGCCCTGCAATCGTATGCGGCAGTCGTTCGCTTGCATCATGCTCGCAATATATGTAGCCATCTTCCTTTAATAGCTCTAACTCGAGTATTTTTTCAATAAATTCTTTATAATTTAATTTTCCATATGGTGGATCAAGTAGAATTAATGAAAATTGTAGATTCCTTTTTGCAGCTGCATAAATGGCTCGATATGCATCTGTTCGATATATTTCAACATAATCACGTAAACCTAGTGTTCTTACATTCTCTTTTATAGTTTGAATTGCTTTTGATTGCTTGTCTACAAAGATTGCGGTCTCCATACCTCTACTCAACGCTTCTATTCCTAATGAACCACTTCCGGCAAACAAATCAAGACAACTTCCTCCTGTAAAAAAAGGCCCCATTATCTGAAATACTGCTTCTTTCACTTTATCTGTTGTTGGTCTCGTTGCTTTTCCAGGAACTGCTTTTAATTGTCTTCCTTTATGTACTCCTGCTACTACTCGCATTTTATCACCCTTAAACAGAACATTTATCCGAATTAATCCTAACATAAAGAAAAAGAAATTGCAGTTTCAAATAGTGTTTTTTCTCTATTTTTCATTTTATATCCTGATTATAAAGAAAAAATGTATAAAAAAATACCGATTTGATCATACTAGAATAACGAAACGACTCTTGCGTAGCTTAGTTGTTTCAAACGGAGAAGAGACTTACACTTCCCCATAAGTTCTCCTCCGGTTTCTCCTCTCCCTTTGCCTTTTTGTTTTCAACAAGAAAACAAAGGGACCTGCAGAAATTGTTTCTGCAGGTTTTTTCTTTGTTTAAAATTAAAAAAGCCTGCGGATAGAAGCTTCTATCCTGCAGGCTTAAATACCCATTTTGTAATCATATTGCTTTGCTTTATCTGGCTTTGCATTTTCAAACATCGTATTTACAAATGGTTTATACGATCGATCGATACGCGATACAAAAGAATGTTTTAATATTTTCGTTTCCACGTTTTCTAGCTCATCCTGGTCAACATAAATAACAGCATACTTTAATCGCTTTGACGCATACAATAAATGACCGTATTTTTTTAATTGTCTAATGTTTTTCATATGCTGAAACCAAACGACAAGTCCTTGACGATTCATTCTCATGGTAATCCTCACTTATATCCTTTTGAACATATTTTAACAAAAAGAGCATCTTACAGCAATCCAATAAGTTATTTGCATTTGAATTCACTATGAAGCTTGACAGCCACAGCCTCCACCACTTCCACAGCCACAGCCACTATCGGTTAATGCTGCTCCATCGATTGGAACTTTAATTTGTTCACTAACACCTAAGGCAATGATTTGACTAAGTTCATCTAATAATCTTTGTAAATTTCTTTCTGTCACTTTAAATGCTGCAACTTTGTCATTCATATCCACTGCTCGTTTTGCAGCTCTTACCTTTTTCATTATTTCATTATAATCTGGATGATAGCGCCCAAATCGTTGGATATCCTCATAATCACCCTTTATATTGTTAAAAGCCGTAATCAGCTTTTGTGTCTCTATGTCACCGTCCATATCACGACGTGCGTTTTTGTAAGCCTTCATTTCTTCCGACTGCATTACCATTTTTCCTAATTGCTCTGCACGGTCTAGAACATCTACAAATTCAAGTGTTGCGATCACTACCTTACCACCTCCACTATTATAGTATCATTTAATTTAGTCTATGAAAATGATTTAACACTAGGCTTTCATCGTTTCTGCAAATTGCAAGAGCATTCCAAGTAACTGTACGCGATCATTCGCTTTTTCTAACCGCTGTGGCATCGTTTTCCCATAGAAAACCTTTGCCTCTTTTTCTAGTTCCGCTAATTGATTTGGATCCCGAGCTAAAAAACGATACCATATTGGATTACTTCGTATAAACTGCTGAAGGTCTGGTCGAGTTTGCAAAAAGGTTGTTACACGTTTATCCATTTAAGATTCAATCCCTTTGCCAGTTATTAATGCGCTGGTTTTGTAGTGGGGGAGGATTTTTATTCGTGCTTTGAAACTGTCCAAGTAATTCCTGTAACGTAGCTATTGTAGAGTTTAATTGTTTTGCTTGGCTTTGCACCTTATTTACATCCACATTTTCTGTCAATTTTTTTATTTGTTTAAAAAGCTCCTTTTTTTTCTCCGTTGACTTTTTTGTATTTTCCTCATCCTGATACTGTTCCCAAAATGAATCATCTTCACCTAGCAACACCCATTTTTCATAATATTCCTGCCACCCCCTCCTCTTCTTCCTTATTTCTTCAATTAGTTTAGGATGCTTATTAATAAACTCCTTAAATTCTCTTACAGTTGGATGTAGCTTTTTTTCATCCATCTATATCACCCCATCATTCCATTTAAATTAATCAATGGGTCTATGAAGGCCGTTACTTCCTTCGATTTTTAGTGCGATATGCACTACCTATTAAATAATTTATGCATGACAGGTTGGAATGTGCCCGGTTAGGTATTTTAAAATAAAACGATTGAATCCAATCTATCTAGATTGGATTCAATCGTTTTTATATTTATTTCTTCTCCACTAAGGCTTTGCTAAAAAATTTTGTGTGTAATACAGTCGATACACTCCGACACCTAAGTGCGTATATCCATCATTCAATAATGCTTCACGATGCCCCTTGCTATTTAACCATCCTTCCATCGCTGCTGCTGCATCTGGATATTGGGCTGCAATATTTTCACCTGCCGAAAAGTAAAAGACTTCCTTTGCAGCCAACCTTTCTTTTAATCCATCTCCATTTTGAGCATAATGTGAAAAATAATTATTTACAGACATATCCTTACTGTGTAAAAAAGCAACCTCGCTTACTTTCTCTTCCCATTTCAATGACGATTTTTGATTACTGTGTCGCATCACATTCGTAATATCAAATATTTGCTGCTCCATTCCATGCTCTACCTGTAACCATTCATCATCCGATAAGGAAGGCTGCTCTGGTAGCTCTCCACGATATTGAAGCTCATATGGTCGATGTTGTAATAATAAATCACCAGAAAGAATACGAACCGAAGAAAGCTTGTCTGTAAAGGTATCAAAATAGCATTGGATGAATAGATCATTCGTTATCTTTGCTAATGGACGCTTCTTCATATCATCGTTATTTAATCGGAATGTGTATGAAGAGATTCCTTTTTTATAGGTTATTTCCTCTGAAAAAGGAAATACCTCGTTTACTTCCTCATAGGATTGACCAATAACAAGCGGGTCAATCGATAGCTTGCTCCCCGTACCAAAGACGGTTTGAATTTTATCATTTAATATTCCAAATTGAATATACTGTTCTTTTTGATCGGTATAAACCCACCATGTATACCCGTAGGAGCTTAAGTCCTTTCTAATTGGCGTACCTAACTTTCCCTCTAATTCTTTCGTCGTTTTACCGATCCACTGAAATAAGTCTCCTCCATACCTATCACTAAGCAGCTGTTTTTCTGGAGCGGTTTTGGTCTGAATGACATTCTTCTTTTCCTTTATTACCTGACTAATCTTGTGAAGGCTATTAGAATCCACCACATACTTGTCAGCAACATAAAATAGAGCTCCGATGAGTAATAAAACGAGTAATAGACGGCGTAATAAGCGCATATGTTTCACCCTTTAATTAGAATATAGTAATGTAACTATATGAACTAGAACGTAATTCTATGCATCATAGTTTTTAACTGTAAGAATAGCAACTGCTTATTTACTTACTATATTAAGCGAAGCTATCCTTTTCATTGTATACTTTTCATCTAAAGCTAGCTACCCATATAAGACCCCTTTTATGATTGCAACTTCTTCCATTTCATACTATTATAGTTTTGAGAGGAAAATTTGTGAGGTGGGGTTAAAATGAGACTAGAAAACTTAGAAGTGGAAGACATGCTTGTTGATGTAAAGCCATTGGACCATGTTATGGGGAAACATGCGTTTATCCGAGCCGGACAATGGGATTATGAGCGAGTAACCTATGACTATAAAATTGGGTCAAATGAAAAAAACATTACATATTATGTTCGAATTCAGGGCTATGCCGTTGAAGGAGATGTTGATCGAGGAAATGCAGTCATTAAGCTTATGACGCCGCTTCTCGGTAAGCATTATTATCCACATGGCGTAGAATATGGAGAAGAAGAAAACTTTCCAGAAAATTTAGTTGAACGAGCAAAAAATCTTATTATAAAGGTTAAAGAAGAACTAACTGAATTAAAAAATAACTAACTTTAAATTACCAACTGATTTTACTTCATCAAAGAATCCTAACTTCAAGGTGTACGATTTTTAGCTTTTGATTCATTAAATTTAGGGTCGATCCCTCTCTTTGAGGAATCCGACCCTTTTTATATCGCAAATAAACTAATTCTGTTCAAAACATCATATAAATGCTATATTTTTTATAGATGTAAATTGAGAATAATGGGTTTTTGAAAGGAGACATTGGTTCATCTTGTTGCGTAATATAACAAAACGTCAATGGACGCTTATTTTTTTAACTGTCTTACTCATTTTATTAGGTTATTTTATTTTACCTATTTCAGTACCGTTAATTATTGCTTTTATTACGGCACTTATCCTGAATCCGGTGATCCGATCTATCCAGACCCATATTAAAATTAGCCGAAAAAATGCCGTTATTATCGTCTTTTTGCTATTTCTTATATTGGTTGGTATTACTGGTACATTGATCGTTACAAAAGCAGTCACACAGGTTGTTAACTTTGTCGAAGATGTACCCGAGCATTTTAATCAATTAAATCAAATTTACCGTGATTGGGAAGATAGCTTCCAGCAATATGCGAAAAATCTTCCAAAGGAATTCGTAGATCAAATTACAGATAGCCTTGAAAGTAATTTAACTTCCTTAAGCTCTACTGCGAAGGAAAAATTTACGATCGATTACATTGCTCAGCTATTCGCAAAGGTACCACAGTACTTAATTAGCTTTCTTGTCTATTTAATCGCGTTATTCTTATTCATGCTTGAGTTACCAATTTTAAAATCAAAAACCTATGAAATGTTAACACATGAAACTGCAGAAAAGGTTTCATTTATGAATGCTAGACTATCAAATGTCATTCTTGGTTTTCTCAAAGCACAATTTCTCGTCAGTATTATTATTTTTATTGTTTCATTAGTCGGGTTATTCTTAATCGCTCCTGACATTGCTATCATTATGTCAATATTCATCTGGATCATTGATCTGATTCCGATTATTGGTTCGATTATTGTGTTAGGTCCGTGGTCTCTATTCATGTTTTTATCAGGGGATACAGCGATGGGTGTACAACTAGCCATCTTGGCAATTATTCTTTTAGCCATTCGCAGAGTTGTCGAACCAAAGGTAATGGGAAAACATATCGGGTTATCTCCACTCGCTACGTTAATTGCTATGTTTCTAGGGTTGAAGTTACTCGGTATATTAGGTTTTATTCTTGGACCACTATTGGTAATCGCATTCCATTCAGCGAAAGAAGCAGGAATCATTAAATGGAACATTAAAATTTAATACGTAGTGTAAAATAAAAGAAACGATTCGAAAGTCATCTAAAACTTTACGGATCGTTTCTTTTATTTATACAGATCTCCCCACCACTTCGTTAACAGATTCAGTGGTCCATTCTTCTTAAAAACCTAAAATTGCTTTAATCATGCTCGTTGTTTCTCCACCCTTATAAAATACATAAAGCAATAAATATACCATAATTCCAGTAAGTGCGCTAAAGAACCAAATGATACTCGTAATCGGTCCGAGCTTTCTGTGCTTCGATATTTTTCGTTTCATTGCTAATGTAATCGTAACAATCCCAAACACAGCTCCAGTCGTAGCTAAAGCAATATGAAAAATTAAAAAAATCGTGTAATAAATTTTTAAATCCTCAGGTCCCCCAAAGCTTGTATTACCAATAAAAACTGTTCTTGATACATAAATCGTTAAAAACAAAAGTGCACTTATAGCTGCTGCGAGCATTGTTTTTTTATGTGCAGCTTTCTTACCTCGTACAATTAATATCCACCCAATAGCAACTAAGATTGCGCTAAGTAAAATAAAAAAAGTACTAATTGTTGGTAAAATTGGCATCTAAACCAATCCCTTTCTCTATATATTGTGAAATGTAATAGTTAGTAAAACAGATTATTGTAAATTCTGGACAGTCGTATTCTCTGGTACAGGATCGACCTTTAAACTTTCCTTTGTAAACCAACCGAAAAAGATTCTCGCTAAAACAACACCATACGTAATCTCTTGCATTATTTTCATAATGATTCCACCAAGCTGCTGATCCTCCATGATATTCATCGGAGAAAACATCTCTGGACCCGAAATTTCAGTTTGTAAATTTTGCAGCACATCTCCTGGCACACAAAGACTCATTGCTTGAATCCATGCTCCTCCAGAGCTATACGCTGCAAATAAAGGAACATCTGCAAAAATGATTAATACACATGCAGGAGTAATAAGCACCCCATTCCCAAAAATATAAAATATTTTCATCAATGGCGTCATTACATTAAATTCCTTAAGCGTTGTTAGTATCGGGAACCACATGATAAAAGCAGCAAATAGCAAAACAAGCGAGATCGATGTATGTGCCACCTGTGATGACTTTGCGAAATTAAATACTGCTGGTATATGGTATAACGAAAATAACGCATTAAAAAGAAGGATGGATATTAACGGTTTAGACAAAAATCGTAACAAAGGGAAGATGACTGGCTTAAAAACTACCTTCTTCCAAATCCAGATCGGAATCCCTTTTATCATTAAGATTGGAAACAGCAGATAAAAAAGCGCCATTTGCGCCATATGGGCTGATAGCATAATGTGCGTAAGTAAATCAATTGGCGAACCCTTCACGACATAAAGAAGAAACATGCCCGTATAAAAGGCTATCTTTTGTTTTGGAGTAGGCTTTTCTTCGCCTCCAAACTTATGACGATACGGACCGGTTACTAAAAAATAAATCAAAGCTAAACAAAGTACAAATAGTAAAAAGTAAGGACTCCATAACGCACGAAATCCAAATATCTGTAACTCCAACCACATAGTTATTCATCTCCAGTTTAAACGGATGCTACCGCTTATTATAACGTACACTACTTATTTATTCATCTTTTGAATGTGACAAAAACCGAACAAATGAAAGATTATACAAAGAAGGTTTATTCTTCCTGCTTGCAAAATAAAAAGATCGGGAGTGTCCCGATCTTTTTATTTTTACCACCAAGTAATGACAGCAAGACCTGCGATCGTTAATATGGCAGCCCATGCTCCCCCATAAATCATAATGGATGGCATTTCATGTCCCTTATCCTTCATATGCATGAAATAATAATATTGAAAGGCGACTTGAATGAGAGCTAGAATTAACAAAACAGGAATAGCGAACATTTTTTCCATGACACCCGTTGCTACGATTGTAAAGGCGATAAGCGTAACGACAATCATTAACGCAAACGAAATGAGCTGTTTTTTCATTTCTTCCTTGTTCCGTTGCTTCTGATACTCTGTTATTTTATTGGTATTGGTGTTTTCCATCCTTTAACCCACCTTTCCCATTAAATAAACAACTGTGAATACGAATACCCATACAACATCAATAAAGTGCCAATACAAGCTAAATGTATTGAATTTAGGTGCATTATATAAGTTTAAGCCTCTTTTTGCATTACGAATCATTAGTGTAATTAACCAAAGGATACCAAATGTAACGTGCCCTCCATGGAAACCTACTAATGTATAAAAAGCAGAACCAAACGCAGAAGAACGGAATGTAAAGCCGTATTCTGTAATATAATGCGCAAACTCATATATTTCCATTGCTAGAAAGCCAATTCCGAGTAAGCCCGTAATTCCTAGCCATAATTGCATCTTTTTAAAATCATTGTTTTTCATATGGTACATTGCATACACACTTGTTAGTGAACTTGTTAATAACATGATTGTCATAATAAATACAAGTTCTAATCCGAAAAGTTCTTCTGAGGTTGGACCACCTGCTGTTGAATTTTTCAAGGAAAGGTATGTTCCAAATAAACTAGCAAATAATACCGTTTCTCCTCCTAGGAAGAACCACAAGCCTAAAAATTTATTTTTACCTTCAAGGGTCGCCTTTTCTGGCGATTGCGGCATTGTTTCTGGATTTAAAATGTGATCGTTACTCATCATTCATCAGCCTCCCTTTCCAGTTCTTCTTTTGAGATATGATACCCAAGATCATCCTTCACAGAACGTACAATCATCGCACCAAGTGCAATTGCCATTCCACCAAATAAAGCAATAAACCATGCATTGTTATCTGTTTGATAAATAAAACCAAATCCGGCAATAAATAAACCAAGGGACATTACAAATGGAATAAATGAATTATTCGGCATATGAATCTCACCTAAAGGCTCAGCCGGTGTCATTTTCCCATTTCCTTCTGTTTTTTCCACCCATAATGGATCTAAGCCACGTGTTAACGGTAATTGCTTAAAGTTATAATATGGCGGTGGTGAAGGAATGGACCATTCTAATGTACGACCATCCCATGGATCAGCTGGTGCCTTTTCGCCTTTAACTTGACTATATATCGCATTAATAAAGAAGACGATTACTCCAATTGCCATGAAGAATGCTCCAATGGTACTAATAAAGTTTCCAAGATCTAAATTTTGATCCTCTAAGAACACCCAGTAACGACGCGGCATTCCCATTAAACCGAGAAAATGTTGAATAAAGAACGTTAGATGGAATCCAATAAAGAATGTCCAGAACGCAATTTTACCCATCGTTTCATTTAGAATACGACCAAACATTTTCGGCCACCAGTAATGGAATCCAGCGAAGATACCAAATACGGTTCCTCCAACAATAACATAGTGGAAGTGTGCAATAACAAAATACGTATCATGGTACTGGTAATCCGCTGCTACAGTCGCAACCATTACCCCTGTCATCCCACCGACAGTAAAGGAAGGAATAAAACCAAGACTCCAAAGCATTGCTGAATTGATCGTAATGCTTCCTCCCCACATCGTAGCAAGCCAGTTAAATATCTTAATTCCAGTTGGAACAGCAATTGCCATCGTTGCAATAGAGAAAATGGTATTTGCTACTGGCCCTAGACCAACAGTAAACATGTGGTGCGCCCATACCATAAATCCTAAAAATGCAATTAGCATCGTTGCGAAAACCATTGCTGTATAACCGAATAAACGCTTTTTAGAAAAAGTTGAGAAAATGTCACTAAACAAACCAAATACAGGCAATATCAAAATATAAACTTCTGGATGACCAAATATCCAGAATAGATGCTGCCAAATAATTGTGTTTCCACCTAAAGTAACATCAAAGAATGCAGAATCAAACATACGATCAAACATTAACAAAAATAGTCCAATCGTTAATGCTGGAAATGCAAACAAAATTAGAATACTCGTTACAAATGTAGCCCATGTAAATAAAGGCATTCGCATATAAGTCATACCAGGAGCACGCATATTAATGATCGTAACGAGAAAATTAATACCACCTATTAATGTACCTGCCCCGGCAATTTGCAGTCCCATTACATAAAAGTCAACACCATGTCCAGGAGAAGTCGTCGATAATGGTGCATACGATGTCCACCCTGCGTCTGGTGCACCGCCTAAAAACCAACTACAATTAAGTAAAATACCTCCAAACATAAATAACCAAAAACCTAAAGAATTTAAAAACGGAAAAGCCACATCTCTTGCTCCAATTTGTAACGGGACCGCGGCGTTCATCAATCCCAATAACAAAGGCATTGCTGCCAAAAATATCATTGTCGTTCCGTGCATCGTAATAACTTCATTGTAAAATCCTGCACTGACAAAGTCATTTTCTGGCTTTATTAATTGAATCCGTATGATTAAAGCTTCTATTCCACCGAGTATGAAGAAAAATCCACCACCAAATGTGTATAAATGTGCAATTTTCTTATGGTCGACAGTGGTTAAATAATCCCATATTACAGCGCCGAAGCCCTGTTTCTGAGTAGCTGCTATACTCACAGGTTAAACCTCCTTTTTTCTCTTTCATCCCATTTATTAAATACATTCTCTCTATTTTCCTGCACTTTCTGGACCAATTTCACTTGGTTTTAGTTGCAATAAATATTCTGCAATTTTTTCAGCTTCTTCTTTATTCACAGCAGGATATTTACCCGTCATCAAGTTACCAGGCTTAATCTTTTCAGGATTAACAATCCACTCTACTAAGTTTTCTTTTGTTGGCTCTACGTATCCAGCAAGCTTTGTCCGATTACCAAAATCAGTTAAATTCGGACCAGTAGCAATTGGCGATGAGCCGATTGCATGACAAGCCATACAATTATTCGCTTCAAAAAGCTCTTGCCCTTCTTGTGCAACTGAATTTTCCGGCTTTGCTTTTGGATCTACACTTTTCATATCTGCTATCCATTGTTCATACTCTTCTTCACTAACAACAATCACTTTAAAATCCATTAAGGAATGCGAAGGTCCGCAAAGCTCTGCACACTTACCCCAATAAACACCTTCTTCATAGGCTTGGATATACATGGTATTTGTATTATCCGGATTCACATCCATTTTACCTGAAATAGAAGGTACCCAAAAAGAGTGCGTAACATCTGAGGACAGCATGTTTAAGTATACTTTCTTACCTACTGGTATATACAAATCCTGACTCGTTTGTATTTCTTCCCCTTTGTAGTCGAAATGCCACCAATACTGATTTCCAGTAATATCAATATTAATGCTATCCTTTTGATCATTTGTCTTTGCCAAATCAAAAGAAATGAGTGTGGTAGGTACTGCCATTATAATAACTAAAATGATTGGAATAATTGTCCAAACCGCTTCTAGTCCTTTATGACCTTCCACTTGCTTCGGTATAAAATTTTCTTGCCCTTTCTTTTTACGAAAACGAAGCAATACAATTACATAAACTATCATTACAATTACAAATACAGCACTCATGATAACCGTTGTTAAAATGATCAGCTTCATCGAACTTTCTGATCCATACCCCTTCGGTACAAGGGCTGTTAAGTTTTCTCTGCCACAGCCGGATAATATAAGTGCTACCAAGCCTAACAAAAACAAAGCCCTAAGTTTTCCCATCCAACCTTTCATGAATTATACCTCTCTTTCTCTTTGTGTCTTCCTTATATATAAATGTTGCATAAAGGATAACCATATTAAATAGGATAATTAATCGTTACTACTGCCATTAATAAAAATAATATAGTTAAATAGTTTAACGAATAGATAAAAATAAGATTTGCCCATTTCAAATCATTTTTCACAAAGAAGCCAGCAATACCTAATGCTAGCCATCCAATATTAAGGATGGTTGCAATGATTAAAAATGTTGTTCCTAATGAAGCTAAAAAGAATGGTAATGGTAATAGGCAAGTAATATAAACAACAATTTGTCGTTTCGTTATTTCAAATCCATACACTGCAGGCAGCATTGGTATGCCAGCTGCTTTATAGTCATCGCACTTTTTCATTGCCAAAGCAAGAAAATGTGGTGTTTGCCAAATAAACATAATTAAAAATAATACCATTGGTACAATGTGTATTTCTGGACTGACCGCAGCCCAACCAATTAAAGGTGGAATGGCTCCAGAAAAACTTCCTACTGCTGTATTAAGTGTATATCGTCTTTTTGACCACATTGTATAAAGCACAACATATGTAAACCATCCAAAAAATGCAAACAACGTCGCTTCAACTGTAGTAAATAATAATATTAGATGTCCAAAAGTCGATGCGGCTATTCCTAGTACAAGTGTTGTCTGCATAGAGATATTCCCCGTTACAGTAGGACGTGATTTTGTTCTTGACATAACGGGATCAATATCAACATCAAACCAATTATTTAATATTGCACCTCCAGCAATTACAAATCCGCTTCCGAACATGGTAAGCAAAAATAACTGCCAATTATCCAATATGGAAGCATTCGTAAAATAAAGCGCAAGCCAAAATCCGACAAACGTCGTGATTAAATTTGAGTTGACAATGCCTATTTTAATAAGTGCTTTAAAATCCTTCATAAAGAGTGTACTCTTTTTTGCGGGAACAGCTGGGTTACTCATAATTTGTGTCGACGCAGTTGTTTCCATCTTGTTCATGCTAATCCCCCCTTTGTTCCAAGATAAATGAACATATTCAACTAAAAATATAGTGGAAATAAATTATCATATTCTTAATTTCTTCACTACTTTTACAATCATTGTATCATGAATTGAATTTTTTACCATCGACCAATACGTTGTCCATTTTACCAATAGTTGGTTGGCCAGTACAATTTTAAATGTGACAATTTTGTGAAATGTGAACACAAACAAAGAAAAGGCGTAAAAGCCTCTATCATTAAACGAAAATATGCACGAACCCAAGAAAAACGGGCATAATTATGTAAAGCTTATCAAATATCCCTACACTTATTTCTAGCAAACAATGCTAAACTTTGCAAGCGTTTTTTATATTTTCATAGTGAAAACGATAATTCGTTACAATTCTGTGACAAATATCCTTTCCATTCTTAATTTGTTTGCTTTATCCATTTATATGATATTATGATGGACATCGGGGTATTTATTTACATCAAATATTGGAAGTTACATAAAGTGGGGAAAACATATGATAAAAACACTAAAATCACTGTCTGTTGTTGCAACAATTGGGATGATATTCATATTAATGGGTGGAGCGCTCGTTACAAAAACAGAATCAGGGGCAGGTTGTGGTTCAAGCTGGCCGCTATGTCACGGACAACTTATCCCTTCTGAAATTACGCCAGAGTTGATTATCGAATTAAGCCATCGACTTGTTTCTGGGATTATTGGTGTTGTTGTTCTAGGACTTTCTATTTTGTCATGGGTGTTTATTGGACATATTCGAGAGGTAAAATTCTTATCCTTCCTCTCTTTGTTTTTTCTTGTATTACAAGGGTTAATCGGTGCAGCTGCAGTTATGTGGGGGCAGTCAGACTTTGTCCTAGCCATGCATTTCGGAATATCGCTCATTTCGTTTGCTGCTGTATTTTTACTCACATTGCTCATTTTTGAAATCGATCAAAAGTTTGATACGAACACATTACTACTAGAAAAAAAGCATCGAATAGAAATATATTTATTAGCTGTTTATACGCTAGTTGTCGTATATACTGGTGCACTTGTGCGTCATACAGATGCAAATCTTGTTTGTAAGGATTGGCCGTTCTGCTTTAATGATGCACCATTTGCTATAATGGACTATCGTTTTGATCAATGGATTCAAATGGGGCATCGGTTTGCTGCTGGTATTCTTTTTATATGGACAATCATTTTCTTTGCACGATTAATTCGGAATTACAAAGGAAGTAAGGTGATTTTTTGGGGCTCACTTACACAAATAATCTTTATATCGCTTCAAGTGCTTTTTGGGGCTCTTATCATCTTTACGCTATTAAATCTTGGTATAGCCTTACTGCACGCACTGATTATATCTTGTTTTTTTGCCGTCTTATGCTACTTTATTTTACTTGCTTCACGGAGTGCAGCAGCAGAAAAACAAAACAATTTACGAAATACTAAAAACGAAGCACTAAAATAAATCAAGTTCATAAAAAGCAGTGGGATGAATTGAACTCATCCCACTGCTTTCTTATTATTTGATGCTTTATTCAAATTCAATTAGTAAATCATTTACTGTAATTGCATCTCCATCTGAACAATGAATATTTTTAATAACACCTGCAAATGGTGCTTGTACCGTCGTTTCCATTTTCATCGCTTCTGTAATTAACAAGTAATCACCTTTTTGAACATGCTCTCCTTTTTCGCAAAGCACTTTAATGACCGTTCCAGGCATTGTAGCACCAATTTGTTTTTCATTTGTTGCATCTGCCTTTGGTTTCGCCGCAGTTTCGGCTTTAATGCTTTCATCTCTTACAACAACCTCTCGCGGCTGCCCGTTCATTTCAAAATAAATAACACGTGTACCATCTGAACGAGGCTCAGAGATAGAAATAAGCTTCACAATTAAAATTTTTCCTGGCTCAATTTCAACTTCAATTTCCTCACCTAGCTTCATACCGTAGAAAAAGGTAGGTGTATCCAGGACAGAGACATTGCCATATGTTTCATAAAACTTGTGGTAATCCATAAATACTTTTGGATATAATGCATAGGCAATAATATCAAAGCTTGTTACATGTCTATCAAGGGATTTAAACAGTTCTTCATTTAACTGACTAAAGTTAATCGGATCCATAAGTGCACCTGGACGAACTGTAATTGGTTTCTTCCCTTTTAAGATAATTCTTTGTAACTCTTGTGGGAAGCCTTGATAAGGCTGACCAATATACCCTTGGGCAAACTCAATAACTGAATCTGGAAAATCAATTGACTCTCCTTTTTCATATATATCGTCCTCTGTTAAATTGTTTTGTACCATGAACAAAGCAAGATCGCCAACAACCTTTGAAGACGGCGTTACCTTAACAATATCCCCAAACATATCGTTTACACGACGAAACATTTGTTTTACCTCATTCCATCGTTCACCAAGGCCTACCGCTTTTGCTTGTTGCTGTAAATTACTATACTGTCCCCCAGGCATTTCATGGAAATACACTTCCGTATGTGGTGAATTCATACCACTTTCGAATTCCTGATAATAAGCACGAACATTATCCCAGTATTGTGAAAGTTTCTCATAGGATCGTATGTTAACATGTGGTTGGCGTTTTGTTCCTTCTAACGCATGGTATAGAGATTGCGCACTTGGCTGAGAAGTTAACCCTGCCATACTATCGCACGCTACATCAACCGCATCTACACCAGCTTCAATTGCACGTGCATACGTATAAACGCCATTTCCGCTTGTATCATGCGTGTGTAAATGAATTGGTAAGTCTACCGTCTCTTTTAATGCTTTCACCAATTGATAAGCCGCTTCAGGCTTTAATAACCCTGCCATATCTTTAATTCCAAGAATATGAGCGCCAGCTTGTTCAAGCTCTTTCGCGATATTCTTATAATATTCCAGGTCGTATTTTGTTCGACCAGCGTCTAATATATCTCCTGTATAGCAAATAGCAGCTTCAGCGATTTTGTTGTTCTTTCTTACTGCTTTAATCGCTGGAAACATTCCTTCTACCCAGTTCAAGCTATCAAAAATTCGAAAGACATCAATTCCTGCATTTGCACTTTTTTCTACAAATTCATCTATTAAATTATCAGGATAATTTTTATAGCCTACTGCATTACTTGCACGAAGAAGCATTTGAAATAATACATTTGGCATTTTCTCGCGCAGTTTAAGTAATCTTTCCCACGGATCCTCTTTCAAGAAGCGATAGGAAACATCAAATGTTGCTCCCCCCCACATCTCTACAGAAAATAGATCTGGTAACAAACGTGCTGTCGGCTCAGCAATTCGATCTAAATCCTTCGTTCGAATTCTCGTTGCTAATAAGGATTGATGTGCATCTCGAAACGTTGTATCTGTTAACAGTACTTCCTTTTGTTCAAGCATCCACTTTGATACAGCTTCAGGACCTTGTTCATCCAGCAATTGCTTTGTACCATTCGGAAATGCTTCTAATGGATTAAATGTAGGAACAACCGGCTTTTCAAACTCTGGCTTCTTTCTTTTCGTCATGCCTTCAAATCCATTAACTGTCGTATGACCAATATACGTAAGCATTTTTGTTCCACGATCCTTACGCTTTGGAAACACAAACAATTCTGGTGTTTGATCAACAAATGTCGTGTCATATTCGCCTGACATAAATTTAGAATGAAGCATCACATTTTCTAAAAATGGGATATTTGTTTTAATGCCACGAATACGGAATTCCTTTAGGTTACGGACCATTTTCTGTGCTGCCTGTTCAAAGGTTAACGCCCATGTAGATACTTTGACAAGTAAAGAATCATAATGTGGTGAAATTTCAGCACCTTGGAAGCCATTACCAGCATCTAATCTTACGCCAAACCCACCACCAGTTCGATATACATTGATTTTTCCTGTGTCTGGCATAAAGTTGTTTAATGGATCCTCTGTTGTAACCCTTGATTGAATGGCATATCCATTAATTTGAATATCGGCTTGCTCTGGAATACCTATGGATGCATCATGCAACTCATGCCCTTCTGCAACCTTTATTTGTGTTTGAACAATATCTACACCCGTAATCATCTCTGTAATCGTATGCTCTACTTGCACACGCGGATTTACTTCAATAAAATAAAATCCTTCATTCGTAACAAGAAACTCTACTGTACCTGCATTTATATAGTTCACGTTTTTCATAAGCTTTACAGCTGCATCACATATTGCTTCACGCATCTCTAAAGTTAAGGATACACTTGGCGCAATCTCAACTAATTTTTGATGACGACGTTGTACTGAACAGTCTCTCTCATATAAATGAACGATATTGCCATCCTTGTCCCCAACAATTTGCACTTCAATATGTTTTGGATTTTCGATTAATTTCTCTACGTAAACTTCATCATTGCCAAACGCTGCTTTAGCTTCGGATTTTGCACGGTCAAAAGCTTCTGCAAGATTGCTTGCATTCCGCACAATACGCATTCCACGACCACCTCCACCTAATGTGGCCTTAATAATAATTGGATAGCCGTGCTTTTCGCCAAATGCTTCCACATCAGCAACCGTTGTTACTGGACCATCACTTCCAGGGATTACCGGAATACCAGCATTTACAGCTTGCTCTCGTGCTCTTACTTTATCTCCAAACATGTGCAAGTGTTCACTTGTTGGGCCAACAAAAATAATACCCTCTTCTTCACATCGTTTTGCAAACGCAATATTTTCCGATAAGAATCCATAGCCAGGATGAATTGCATCCGCCCCTACATTTTTAGCTAATTGAATAATTCCCTCAATATCTAAGTAGGCATCAATCGGTTTTTTACCTTCTCCAATCAAATAGGATTCATCTGCTTTATAGCGATGATAAGAACCTGAATCCTCTTTTGAATAAATTGCTACTGTACGAATATTTAATTCTGTACATGCACGAAATACTCGAATCGCTATTTCACCGCGATTTGCAACTAATAATTTATGAATCTTTTTTAACTGGACCATTGTTTTCCTCCTTTAAAATAAGCTTTTTGTGTAGGTATTGGCTTTGTATGCGAAGGCCTTGGTTCTTGCTCTCTTTTTTTGATAGACATCGCAATGTTATTCATGATTCCCATGGAAACCATTAACACAAGCAATGATGAGCCACCATAACTAACAAATGGTAATGTAACACCAGTAATTGGCAGAATTCCACTAATGGAGCCTAAGTTCACAAATGCTTGTATTCCTATCATCGAAGATATCCCGATTGCTAATAAAGCACCAAAGCTATCCTCACATTTTCTAGCTATGAAGATGCCACGTAAGACAATTGTGGCAAGTAACCCAATGACGATAATCACACCAAGAAAGCCAAGTTCTTCTGCAATGACTGCCATGATAAAATCTGTGTGTGCTCCAAATAAGTAGCCAAGCTTTTGTACGCTTTGTCCTAATCCTTCTCCTGATAATCCACTACCACCAATCGCAAGATAGGACTGAATTAAGTGATAACCTGCATCATCAGGTGCATTAAAAGGCTGATATGCTCCTGTAAACCTAGAAACCCGCACGTCAGTCACCATATTTGGCAGTGCTACCATTAATGTTATCACGCCGATTAAAATAAGTAACAACAAATGCTTCAATCGAATTCCGGAACTGAAAATAACGGAACAAGCAATTAAAAATATAATGGCCGCCGTCCCGATATCTGGTTGCATGACAATCAGTCCAAGCATTACACCCGTCAAAATTAGTGGAGGTAGCACACCTTTATTAAATTCATTTATGTAGGCTTGTTTTTTAGAATAAACAGATGCTAAATACATAATAAGCCCTATTTTTGCGAATTCAGAAGGTTGCAAGCTAATCGGACCTAGTACAAACCAGGATTTTGCATTTCCTCTTACTTCTCCGAAAATTAAAACACTAATTAATAGCGCCAAGATACCTAGCACAATTATTTTCATTAGCTTTTGATAATACTTGTAAGGGAATATGCTGCAAAATATAAATCCTCCCAATCCAATGAAAAACCATTGCATTTGCTTGAATAAATAGTGCGTTGCTTCAAATCCTTCTACAATAGCTGATACCATGCTGGCACTGTAAATCATTACAATTCCAAATGCAGCTAATAATAATGGTGCGATTATCAATGTAAAGTCAAAATATTTTAATTTTCCCTTCATCTTAGATCTCCCCAACTAATCCAAAGCATAAATTGTCTCGCTCTCTCTTATTCTACTTCAGATATTAATTATTCTACCTGTATACAGCTTATTGCCATGCATGCTATAAGTTAATGAAAGGGTTTCTGTTCCTTTCATCTATTTTAATGTTTTTTTCTATTACATAGAAGCAGAATGAATTTGTCAGGTAAATATAAGATGAATTTTAATAATAGTATAACACATTCAAGATAATAGTATATCACTTTTAATGTATTTTTATTTATTTATTCATCCTAATATAGCTATATAAACAAAAAAACCTTGCCCTCGTGAATGTCGGCAAAGTTTTGCTATAATGTCTACCTTAACCCAGATGCACAAATCTAAAGGCATTAAATGGATTTCTGCGCTGCTTCATGCAATATATTAAGCTGCCTCTCCAAATTTTCAAGAAGCGCTTTTCCTTCATTTTCGCTGATTAACTCTAACCGTACAGCAAAGTCAATCTCTCTAGAGAGACCAAACATCTGTGTATCGAGTACTTCTTCATACAACGGGCATTGTGGCATTGTTAAATTTTCAATCTGAACCTCGATGAGCCGTAGAATTTTATCAGCATCAGCCTTAAGAAGGGCATAGGCTTTTTCACGATGATCGATCGTTACCTCTGGCATCAAATATATCCCCTCCATTAGGAAAACTTAGCAATCGATAAAAAGCCTGCGATTACTCAAAAAGTAAAATAAAGTACAGATTCATAAAAAGAAAATATCTTCCTTTATATTATATTAGCGGTTGCTACAAAAAAATGCAAACAAAAATGACACATCGATAGAGTAAAGGAATGAAAAAAAAGAGCATGTCTGCTATTCTTAAACAAGATATAAATAGAAAGGTGGATCAAGATGATTGTTCCAATTACTGGTAAGGTTACTTATCCAATTACATTAGACCCTACTGTTTGGATTTTTGATGACCGAAAGATTATTTTAGAAGATGCGTTTTTAGCTCAAGCTAGCTCGCCAGATACAACAAATGAACTTGAAAAAGCTGCAAAAAGATGGGATCGTGAGCTTCAGCAAGATGTAGTGAAGCCACCCGTTAACCAAAGCATCAATAAGTTCGAGCGCGAAAAAATATTAACGCATTCTTATGTTATGCCAATAACTGATTTTTTAAACCATGCGGAAATAAAAGCGGATGCAAAAAACGCCCGCTTAGAAACACTGCAAGGAGATGTAGTACTTTCTATTTCTGATTTGCAAAAAAGCTACTTGCTTTTCGCAATGAATGGCAAGCCATTAAAAGAAGATGGACCGGTACATTTAATGTATCGTGATGGTTCAAATAAAAATAATCCAATCACGGGTGTAAAAAAGATTGTCATTCAATAATTAGTGATTAAAGCACAGGAATTTGGTTTATGCTCAACCTATTTTATGAAGGTAATTTTTGTCTGCATATTTTGGCATATCCTATCTAAAAATAAGGAACATAAGGTGGGAATATTTTAGGAGGAGTGCCAAAATGTATAAATTAATCTTTATTCTATCCGTTGTTCTTCTATTCACAATAGGTTGTAACCGTGAGAATACGCAAGATGCCCTTCCATCAGATAATAATAGTGATCGTTTTTTACAAGTCGAAAACTCAAGTGAAGCAAAGAAACAAAATTTATCAAATGAACAAATTGCAACCCACCTAGCTAATGTAGCTACTAAGGTACCGAATGTAAATAATGCGACGGCACTTATTGCCGGTCCTTATGCAGTTGTTGGAATTGATGTTGATAAAGATCTTGATCGCTCTAGAGTAGGAACAATTAAATTCTCCGTATCTGAGGCATTACGTGAGGATCCTTATGGAAAAACAGCGATTGTTGTCGCAGATGGTGATGTGAATGAGCGCATTCGCATGATGGCAGATAAAATGAGGCAAGGACATCCAGTTCAAGGTATTGTAGATGAGGTTGCTGCTATCGTTGGAAGATATATGCCCGAGTTTCCAGTTCCGAGAGAGCAGCCAGTAGAACCGGATGAAAACAAACAACTTGTTCCCGAAGGAGAAAAACAAGAGCTAGATGACATTCAAAATGATCAATCGAATAAACAAAAGGATAAAAAAGATTAGCTCATAAAAAATGATGGCTTGATAGTGCACCCCATAAGTTAGCATAAACATCTAACTTATGGGGTGCCTTTAAAAACACACAATTATTGAATTGGATTGGCTTGTTCTGTTTCTTTTTCCTTTAGTTCATTATAATAATGAACACCGAATTGTGATCCCTCTGAAACCATTTTCGCATTTTCTAATTGGGTGATATCCTTGTCATTTGTTTGATCTGGTACCCCAGCATCCTCAATCGTATTCGTAAATCCGGATGTTTTTTTACTACGATTTAAGAAGTAATACCCTGCTGCTGCACCAACTATTCCAACTGTAGTCCCGATATATCTTTTTTTCATTCGTGATACACCTCTCTATGATTAGTTAAAAACGTTATTCCCTAATTATTTTCCAATAAAACATACTTTACTATGCATGGGAAAAATATGCTATCATAGATACAAACGCAGTTATCTAACTAGTTTTGAGGTGAAAAAATGCAAGTAAAATGTGTACTATGTGATCAAATTGAGGGAATCGAAGACAATTCATTACAAGCGAAGCGGCTTCGAAACCGTAAAATTTCCATGTATCTCTGCGCAACATGTGACAATCGAATTAAGGTAAGCACATTGGAACGTCATGCTAGTGGAAATTTTAAGCTTTACCAGGAAGAAAAGGAAATAAATGGATTAATTTAATAAGAATATGCAATTGATAAAATAAAGCAGTCACCAATGTTTAACACGTTGGTGACTGCTCTTGTTTAAGCAACTATTGAATTATTGTTGATTTTGTTTGCGTTGGTTATGCAAACGGAAACGATATATAGCTAAAACAAGCGATATAATGATTAAGCTTTCTGTAATAGGAAGTTTAAATATACTAAAAATCGTCATGATATAAGTACCAATTGCCAGCATTACATAAACAAAAATATTTTTAACTAATGGAAGCTTCCGAGCAAACCCAAGCTTGTAAGCAATTGCAGCAAAAATAAGATTCAACACATATAAAATTTCAAAAATATGCGATGTACCATACTGTTTTAAAATAAAATCAAAAATAATACTAAAGTTTACATCCATTGTTTTCCCCCACTAATATATTTCTTTATATATAGATCATGAATTTTCTACCCTATTTTCTATCTTACTAAATCTTTTTACATCTCGCTAGTTGTTTCTCTTCTTAATTAAATCCATCCTCCTGTTTATCTTCCTTGTCTTTGAACATTATTTCTATTTCCATTATAATAGCTAAAGTAAGTTATAGGATTGAATATAGGATCCCCCTTCATTCCTATATACCTTTAAGGGCAATTAAGAAGCAGAGGTGACAAAATGAAGCAATTGAATGTTCCGATGTTTTTATTAGCTTTTCTAGTTATTTTAATGTTTATTGGCAGTGGAGCAGCGATAGCCATGCGTAATACATGGCTTATTATTCTATTTTTGCTATTAGGATTTGGCTTCATGGGATATGGCTTGACTTTAAAGCGTAAAAGAAGTGACAGCTAGCTTGTCACTTCTTTCCTTTTATTAAGAATTCAGATAGAATCGATTCATGAATTGCTGGATGACACGTAAGCACTGCATCACTATCTAGCATCGTGAATTCATTTCCGCTAATATTTGTTGTTATTCCTCCTACTTCATGAACAATTATTTTTCCAGCAGCAATATCCCATGGGGAAAGCTTCATTGCTAAATAACAATCGATTATCCCTTCTGCAACATAGGCAAATTCCAGTGCAGCTGATCCATATGTTCGCGTTCCCCTCACTTGTTTCACAAGCTCTTGCATCGCGGTCTCTTTAACAAGGTTATTTTTACAAAGCCAATAGTGATTCATCCCTACAATGGATTCCTGTAAGGTCAAATCCGTTTTTAAAGGCGGAAGCTTTGCACCATTTTTCATTGCGCCTTCCCCTTTTTTAGCACTATATAATATATCTGCCATCACATCATAAATAAATCCAATTTCCCCTATTCCATCCTGATATATCCCTACTGAAATAGCAAAATGACGCTTTTGATGAACAAAATTCATCGTTCCATCAATTGGATCAATGATCCATACCGTTCCTTCTAATGAGGAAAGCTTATCTCCAAAGCCCTCTTCACTAAACAAATAATGCGATGGATATTTCGATTTAATTTTTCCAACAAAGAATTGCTCTGTTTCCTTGTCCATCGTTGTCACTAAATCATTTGCATTCGATTTCGTTTGAATTGTAATTGGATCATTTATTTTTCTCCGTATTGTTGCACCTGCCTCAAGTATCCATTGCTTCGCTTGGTCAAATAGTAGATCACGTGTCTCTTTATTCATGATTATGCCCCCAATACGTTTCATTCTCCTTTAGCTTATCAAAACAAAAGAAAAGAGTCATTCACAAAGCGAAACTACTAAATAGATCCATGGATTATCCTTATCAACTTTGAAGTGTTACAAATTCAAAAAATGATCCCTATGTATAATAATAAATAGAGATCATTCTTAAAAATTATAAGAGCGCATCATTTTCTATCTTTTGCAATTGCCGTGACAATTGCAGCAACCTTTCTTTTGTCTTAATAATTTTCACCTTATCCTCATCCTGCATTGCTTCATAAAGGGTTAATAGTTCATAATCAATTTCCATTCGTAGGACTGGGAGCTTTTCTTGTTCTTCTTTTCTTCGCATTGCTTCAATGACGTATTTCAACCTAATCACACCTTTCACCATAATAAATTTCAACAAGTGCATCTTCTTCTATTAGTCATTTCTCCAGTTTAAAAATTCATGCAACCTTTTCAACATATCTTTTAGTTTTCTTTATATATATGATGCTCCCATCATTTCGTTCACTAAAATCAGAACGATTATTTTAAAAATACCCAATTGGTATAAAATTAAACATGAGCTGTAAGGCTTGACTGAACGAACTAAATCCTTAATAATAATTATTATAATTAATGATAGCTTAGGTTACTTCTATAGAATATAAACAAGAGAGGATTACTAGAAATGACTTTCAGCGGTTTTAGTAAAGAAGACTTTAACACTTTTTCCATTCCTGGACTTGAAGGAAGAATGGAAGCAATCCAAACAAGAATACAACCAAAATTCAAGCAAATAGGTAATGAATTAGTTGACTATTTAGCTGTACAAACAGGCAATGAAATGCATTTACATATTGCCAAGCATGCGAGAAGAACAGTGAATCCACCGAACGATACGTGGCTTGCTATCGCTGATAATAAACGCGGTTATAAAAAGCATCCCCACTTCCAAGTTGGCTTATTCGATGATCATGTATTCATTTGGCTCGCCCTTATCTATGAACTTGATTTTAAACGGGAAATTGCCGAAGCTTTCATGGATAGCTTTGAGGAATTAAAAGCATTACCTGCTAGTTTTGTTATTTCCCTGGATCATATGAAAAAAGCGGCAATTCCATTAGAAGAGTTGGAAATGGACCATTTAGAACATTTTCGCAATGTGAAAAAAGCAGAGTTTCTCATTGGTCAACACTTTTCTCCTGAGGATTCCATTGTTACAAATGGGGCAAAATTTATGGAAAACGCGAAGCAAACAATTGATCCTCTTATTCCGTTTTACCATAAAGCATTACAAGCGAGAAAAACGTTATAAAATCTTACAAGGTTCAATCATAAAAAATAAGACTGAATATATTCAGTCTTATTTTAGTATGGAAGCCCGCATTTTCTGAGGAAGTAAAAGCGTTGCCTGGCAAGTGAAGCGCATTCGGCTAGTACGCAGATCCCACAATCCGAATCGTAAAACCTTGTTTATTTCATCGTAAATATCTTCGTTTGTTCTTCACGTGCTTTTTTGATTACGTGATAACTTGAATAATTGGATTCATTTTGAAACTGAGCAAAAAGACGCTTTTCTTCCGCTTTAGAAGGAACAATTTCCTTGAAGCGATTATAATTATCTAGCAACGCGCCTCGTTCTACTTTACCTTCATACGCTTTTTCGATAAAGGTAAAAAATTGCACAACAGCAACGATTTCTTCCTTCGTCCACGTTATATCAATTGGATATTGATAGCTCATACTATTTCTCCTTTTTTATCAAGCTTTGACGGATGTTGTTACCCTCGTTTACTATTCTAGAAACCAATTCGTGAACAGTCGGGATATCCGTAATTCCGGCAGCACCTTGACCTGCCCATCCAAACCCATTTTCGGCATCACCGTCATGTATAAACCGCTTATTAGCAACACCACTTATGTATGTTTTTAAATCTTCATAGCCTTTGCCAGCCTTTTCTAGCTTTAAGATTTCTTCTGTCCATTGATTCTTTAATGCTCGAGCAGGCATTCCGAGTGACCGTTTAATTACAACGGTTGCCGTTTCATCTGCCGCTAAAATCGCATTCTGATACATTGGGTGCGCATCAACACATTCTTTTGTTGCGATAAACCTTGTTCCCATCTCGATTCCTTCTGCTCCAAGTGCGAGTGATGCAACGAACCCACGTCCATCAATAATTCCACCTGAGGCGATTACTGGAATAGAAACAGCATCTACTACTTGAGGAATTAAGACAAACGTGCCTGTATCTGCTCGACCTAAATGACCACCACCCTCTTGGCCTACTACAATTACTGCATCTGCTCCTAATTCTTCCGCCTTTATCGCTTGTCGTTTAGAAGCAACAAGCACTAATTTCTTCATCGGTTGACCCACAAGCTTATCTAATACATGCTTTGGATTTCCGCCTGTTACAGATACAACGGGCACTTGTTCCTCTATTGCTACTTCTACCATTTCCTCATACGGTCGACCATGTTGTCCAATTGCGAAATTTATCCCGAATGGTTTAGAGGTCATTCGTTTCACCTTTTGAATTTCTTTTCTTAAGTGCTCTGGGTGAGGTAGACTCATCGCTGTAATTTGTCCAAGCCCTCCAGCATTTGATACCGCTGCTGCTAGATCTGCATATGCTAGATGTGCTAAGCCACCTTGAATAATTGGATATTCAATACCAAACAGCTTGGTTACGCGTGTCTGCCACTTCATATCATCCCCTCGCTTTCCAATTCCATCCTAGCATGTTTAAAATAAAAGTAAAGAAAACACAGTAGCACAAGCACGCTACTGTGGAATATGACACATACTTTATCCTTCTATTTTTGATTGCAATTTGGGCAGGTTCCATAAAGGGTTGTTACTTTTTCATCATCATAATGGTCAATAACCTGTTGACATTCTTGACAGACGATCGTCCCCATTTGATCCAGCTCCTTTTTAAAAGGTTATCATATTTATATTATAATATGTCACAATTGATTTTTCAACACAAATAGTATAACACATTTGGAAAATGTGTCTCAAATAGAATGAGATTGGAGGTGGAGTTCCTTCTTTACAACAACTCTTAGACTTACAGAATGCTTACTACACTTTATATGAGGGATAAACAAAACACTCTAATCGCCTAAATAAAGAAGCCATTAGAGTGTTGTTTAGTTTAGATGATTATTTTGTTTCAATTAAAGCAGGATTAGCTATTTCAAAGCCTTGCTCTCGTAATCCGTTTACAATATCTTCTAAAGCTGCTGCTGTCCATTCTCTGTCATGCATCAAAAGATTTGCTCCATTTCCTAAAAACTGATTATGAAGCATAATATCCGTAATCGCGTCTTTCGATTGATACTGCTTTTCCCAATCATGGCCATACACCCAATTCATTCTTATCATGTTTTCTTGCTGTAAGAGTTCGTTTGAATATGACGTATTATCTCCGAAAGGGGCCCGAAAAATCTTAGGACGTTCACCAGTGATTGCTTCCACCATATCATTCACACGTAATATTTCTTCTTTTTGTGTTTGTTCATCAATATCGCTCAAACTCGGATGACTGTATGTATGGTTTCCAATAACAAATCCCATATCATGAATTTCTTTTAAAATTTCCTTTTTCTCATTTGTTTCGAGAAAATGTCCATTTACAAAGAAAATCGCATTTGCATCTAGCTTTTTCAACGTTTTTGCCATTTCTAATGCATGTTCATCAGGAGCATCATCAATCGTTAGTAATACTATTTTTTTATTTCCTTCTGGATCAATTGGTTGAATATGCCAAGTTTTATCATTTATACGATACATCGGCTTGTTTGCATCTGGTTCTTCCTTTGTTTGCTCCTCTTCTTTCGCTACTGTATTCGATTCTTCCTCCTGTTTCTCCGCTTTCTCTGATGGTGTAGTCGTTTGAGGCTTTGTTTCCTCATTTTTTTCTGTATCCGATCCTTCTTCCTTTAAAGAAGAATTAGAACAACCTATACTAAGCACCATCCATACACAAGCAAATAAAAGTACGATTATTTTTTTCATGCAAACCTCTCCTCCGTTATGTATATGCCATGCTGTCCATACGATACCACCATTATAAAGGATAGAAGAAGATTATGACTACCCATTATAGGGATTCTCTATTTTTATGTTTCAAGTAATCAAATGAAAGGTATAGGGAATATATCGAATGTAAATGATGAAGACAGGAAATAATAACGAAAGCATAGCTTTGTGAAAATGTAAACTTCATAATTATCGAAAAAAGAAAAGAAAGGAAATGAATATGAAAAAGGTAACACGTGTGTTTTACATATCGACTATTGTTGCGGCATTATTTATTTTATGGGGCGTCATTCCAAAAGAAGTATTACCTGTTGGCAATTTAGATCATATTACAGGAATTATTCAAAATTTTTTAGTTGATAAATTTGGTTGGTTCTACTTATTTTGCACAACTGGGTTCTTGTTATTTGCGATTTTTTTGATTTTTTCCAAGTACGGGAACATCAAGCTAGGAAAGCCACAGGATGAACCTGAGTATTCTTATATTACTTGGTTTGCAATGCTGTTTAGTGCAGGAATGGGAATTGGATTAGTTTTTTGGGGAGCTGCAGAACCCCTATCCCATTTCCATACACCTCCATTCGGAGAATCAGAAACCAACGATGCAGCAAAAACGGCTTTAAGGTATAGCTTTTTTCACTGGGGATTACATCCTTGGGCTACCTATGCAACTATTGCCCTTGCATTAGCATACTTTAAATTCCGCAAGCAATCTGCTGGGGTAGTTAGTGCTGTACTAGAGCCATTATTCGGGGATCGAATAAAAGGAGCATGGGGAACGCTTGTCGATTTTATTGTTGTATTTGCAACAATCTTTGGGGTAGCCACATCACTTGGATTTGGTGCCATTCAAATAAGTGGTGGGTTATCTTATGTATTTGGAATAGATCAGTCCTTTTTAATCCAATTAATTATCATTTTAATTGTCACTGTACTTTATATGGCCTCTGCTATGACTGGCCTAAATAAAGGGATCAAATATTTAAGTAATGCAAATATTGTATTAGCACTGGTCTTAATGCTTTTCCTACTTTTTCTAGGTCCTACTAATTTTATCATGAACTTATTTACAACGACATTCGGTAGTTACCTGCAAAATCTACCTAGTATGAGCTTGCGTATGACACCATTCAATGAAGAAAATGCAACTTGGATTAAAGACTGGACTATTTTCTATTGGGCATGGTGGATTGCTTGGGCGCCATTTGTCGGCACATTTATTGCACGCGTGTCACGAGGTAGAACTGTTCGTGAATTTATTTTAGGCGTATTACTTGTTCCAACGATTTTTGGGGCATTATGGTTTTCGATTTTTGGTGGCTCCGCTATTAGCTTAGAATTCTTTCAGGATGCCAACATCATCAAAGATGTACATGAGTTAGGAACAGAAACAGCGCTATTTGCTGTCCTTGAGAATTTTCCATTTGGAACGGTTATGTCCATGATAGCGATTTTACTCATTAGTACCTTTTTTATCACCTCCGCCGACTCTGCGACATTCGTTTTAGGAATGCAAACGACTGGTGGAAGTCTATATCCTCCTAATCGTGTTAAATTTATTTGGGGAATTATTCAATCAAGTGCAGCGGCCATCCTCTTATGGCAAGGTGGGTTAGGTGCATTACAAACGGCTTCTATTATCGCGGCATTTCCATTTGCATTTATTATGATTTTAGTCGTCTTCTCATTAATTAAATCATTTCGACTTGAAGTAAAGGAAGCAGAAAGGAATCGAAAAAAACAACCAACAAAATTTTAGTTTATAGGACTAAAACCTAAAGTTGTCTCAAGCAAGATCGTAACCTTGCGAACAATTAAAATTACCTATTACAAAGATAAAAAACTGTTCTTCTCTAGATGAGAAGAACAGTTTGTTTTATTATTTCATCATATGAACAGGTTTACCAATTGCAACCTCAGCAGCTTCCATTGTAATTTCACCTAATGATGGGTGCGCATGAATCGTGAGTGCTATATCTTCTGCAGTCATACCTGCTTCAATTGCTAAGCCAACTTCTGCAATCATATCACTAGCATTCGGACCAGCAATTTGCCCACCAATTACAAGACCATCTTCTTTACGAGTAACCAGCTTTAAGAACCCATCACTATTATTTAATGATAATGCACGACCATTTGCCGCGAATGGAAACTTCGAAGCTTTTGCTTCAATTCCAGCCTCTTTCGCTTGTTTTTCTGTATATCCAACTGATGCAAGCTCAGGATCAGCAAACACAACAGCTGGTATACCTAAATAATCAATCTCTGATTTTTCACCACTAATCGCTTCAGCAGCAATTTTAGCTTCATAAGAAGCCTTATGAGCTAATGGTGGTCCTTCAACAATATCGCCAATCGCGTATATGTTTTTCACACTTGTGCGACATTGCTTATCAATCTTCACCAATCCTCGATCTGTTACTTCCACGCCAGCTTGCTCTAGTCCAATTTCTTCTGTATTTGGACGACGACCAACAGTTACGAGAACATAATCAGCTTCAATTATTTCTTCTTTTCCTTTAGCTTCATAGGTGACTTTAACACCATTCTTTGTTTCCTCGACACCTTTTGCCATTGCTTCTGTAATAATTGTCGTTCCTTTTTTCTTTAAGCGTTTTTTAACAAGCTGACTCATTTGTTTTTCAAAACCACTTAATATATCTTTTGTTCCTTCTAATATCGTAATTTCAGTACCAAAGTTAGCATAGGCAGAGCCAAGCTCTGTTCCAACATAACCGCCACCAATGACAACCATCTTCTTCGGAATTTCATTTAAATTCAATGCTCCAGTGGAGTCAAGAACTCGATCCGAAAATGGGAAGCCTGGGATTTCAATTGGACTAGAACCAGTAGCAATAATACAGTTATTGAATGTATATGTTTGCGAGCTCTTATCATCCATTACTTTTACTGTATGGTCATTAACAAAGTATACTTCTCCCGCAACAATATCCACTTTATTTCCTTTCAATAAAGATTCTACTCCAGAAGTAAGCTTATTAACTACTTTGCCTTTCCATTCCTGCACCTTAGAAAAGTCAACAGAAACATTTTCCGTTTTAATTCCCAATTCTTCAGATCCATGTGCATGCTCAGCTAAGTGTCCTGCTTGTATCAAAGCTTTGGAAGGAATACAACCTACATTTAAGCACACACCACCTAAAGCGTTTTTTTCAACAATGGTTACTTTCTGTCCAAGCTGTGCTGCTCGAATAGCAGCTACATATCCCCCAGGACCAGCTCCAACGACTAATGTGTCGACTTCAATTGGAAAATCTCCTACTACCATATACTTACGCCTCCATCATGATTAGTTGTGGATCGTTCAATAAACGCTTGATTTGATTTAGGGCTAATTGAGCAGTAGCTCCATCTACAATGCGATGATCAAAGCTTAGTGATAACGCAAGTACTGGTGCTGCTACAATTTCACCATTACGAACAATCGGCTTTTCTGCAATTCTTCCGATACCGAGGATAGCTGCTTCCGGATAATTAATAACCGGTGTAAACCATTGTCCCCCAGCAGAACCGATATTTGTAATTGTACTAGAAGCTCCCTTCATCTCCTCAGGTGCTAGTTTACCACTACGTGCCTTTTCTGCCAATTCATTAATTTCTTTAGAAACAGCAAATATAGATTTACGATCTGCATCTTTTACAACTGGTACGAGTAACCCTTTATCTGTGTCAGCAGCAATACCAACATTGTAATAATGTTTTTGAATGATCTCATCTGTATCATCGTCAATAGAAGCATTTAAAATCGGATAATTTTTCAGAGCAGATACTAGCGCCTTCACAACATAAGGCAAGTAAGTAAGCTTTATATCCTGCTCTGCTGCTATTTCCTTAAATTTCTTACGGTGATTAACCAATTCAGTTACATCAACTTCGTCCATTAATGTAACATGAGGTGCCTTCGTTTTTGAATTAACCATTGCTTTAGCAATTGCTTTCCGAATTCCACTCATTTTTTCTCTTGTTTCTGGATATTCTCCTTGAACAATTGGTGCGGCTGTAGTAGATTTGCTTTCTTCAGTTTGAGTCGACTTTTCTACTTCTTTTTCTTCACCTGAAGCTACCTTCTGATCACCATTTAAGTAACGATCGATGTCTTCTTTCAATACACGACCATTTTTACCAGTTCCAGCTACTTTTCGAATATCCACACTTTGCTCACGTGCGTATTTTCGAATGGATGGCATTGCAATTACCCGTGTGTTTTCTAGCTCTTCTGATGACTCTGATGCTGGTTCGCTTTTTGTATCTTCCTCTTTTTTCTCTTCTTTTACAGACGCCTCTTGCTGTGGCTCTTCCTGTTTAGCTTGGTCAGAATCATTATCCTCTGATTCATACCCTTCCGCGTCAAAAGTGATTAACGTATCACCAACTACCGCTACTGTTCCTTCATCTACATGGATATTTTTTACTGTACCGTCAACCGGGGATGGAATTTCAACGACAGCTTTATCATTCTGCACTTCACATAACACATCGTCTTCTTTGATCTCATCGCCTTCTTTGACGAACCATTTTACTATTTCACCTTCATGAATACCTTCACCAATGTCAGGGAGTTTAAATTCATATGCCATAATATCCTTACCTCCTATCCGTTAATGTTAAAAGTTTATGACTGCTTGAACCTTTTCAATAATATCTTGATGATTTGGTAGCCATACTTCTTCCGCTTCGGAAAACGCATATACAGTATCAGGAGCCGCAACTCGTAATATTGGGGCTTCTAAATGAAGAATTGCTCTTTCTTGAATTTCTGTTGCAACATGAGCCGCAATCCCAGCTTGGCGCTGAGCTTCTTGAACGATAACAACACGATTAGTTTTCTTTACAGAAGCTAAAATCGTATCAATATCAATTGGAGAAACAGTTCGTAAGTCAATTACTTCAACATCAATATTTTGTTTTTCTAACTCCTCGGCGGCTTTCAGTGAAGCATGAACCATTGCTCCGTACGTTACTATCGTAACATCCTTTCCTTCTCGCTTTACATCCGCTTTTCCTAATTCTATCGTATATTCTTCCTCAGGAACTTCTCCACGGAATGAACGATATAACTTCATATGCTCAAGGTAAACAACCGGATCATTATCTCGGATAGAAGCGATTAATAGCCCCTTCGCATCATAAGGCGTGGAAGGGATTACTACTTTCACTCCTGGCTGCTGAGCAATGAGTCCTTCAAGCGAATCCGCATGTAACTCTGGTGTATGCACCCCACCACCGAAAGGAGAACGAATCGTTATCGGAGAATGGTGTTTTCCTCCTGAGCGATAGCGCATACGAGCCATTTGTCCATTAATGGAATCCATTGTTTCATAAACGAAGCCGAAGAATTGAATTTCCGGCACTGGACGATATCCTTCAAGCCCTAGTCCAATCGCGAGACCACCAATCGCAGATTCAGCTAGCGGTGTATCAAATACACGCTCTTCACCAAATTCAGCTTGTAATCCCTCTGTAGCACGAAATACACCACCATTTTTACCGACATCTTCCCCAAACACTAATACATTTTCATCATTTTTAAGTTCTGTACGTAATGCATCAGTGATGGCTTGAATCATTGTCATCTGTGCCATAATTTATTTCGACTCCTTTTCTTTATATTCTTCCATTTGCTCTTTTAAATTCGTTGGGAGCTCTTCGAACATGTGTCCGATTAAATCAGTTACTTTTTGCTTCGGATATTTATCTGCTTCTTTAATCGCTTTTTTAATATCATCTTTTGCTTCTTCAATAACTTTGTTCTCATCTTCCTCAGACCAGAGCTTCTTATCTTCTAGAAACTTACGGAAACGAACGAGCGGATCTTTCTTTTCCCATTCAGAATCTAAATCAGAAGTACGGTAACGCGTCGGATCGTCTCCAGCCATTGTATGTGGTCCATAACGATAAGTCATTGTTTCAATGAGCATAGGTCCCTTTCCTTCAATTGCGCGCTCACGTGCATGCTTTGTAGCAGCATATACAGCAAGCACATCCATACCATCCACCTGGATTCCTTCTATTCCAGCTGCAACTGCTTTTTGCGCTAATGTTTTCGCTTTTGTTTGCTTTTCTCGCGGTACCGAAATAGCAAATCCATTGTTCTGAACCATAAAGATACAATTCGCATCATATGCTCCTGCGAAGTTAATTCCTTCGTAGAAATCTCCTTGGGATGTACCACCATCCCCTGTATATGTGATCGCTACAGCTTTTTTACCTCGCATCTTCATGCCAAGTCCAACACCAGCAGCCTGAATATATTGTGCCCCGATAATAATTTGTGGACTTAACGCATGAACACCCTCAGGCATTTGATTTCCATGATAATGACCTCTTGAAAAGAGGAAAGCTTGATAAAGTGGAAGGCCATGCCAAATCAATTGAGGTACATCACGATACCCAGGTAAAATAAAATCTTCCTTTTCTAACGCGAAATGGCTCCCTAATTGCGATGCTTCCTGTCCGGCCGTCGGTGCATAAAACCCAAGACGTCCTTGACGATTTAATGCGATAGAGCGTTGATCAAGAATACGCGTATAAACCATTCTGCGCATAAGCTCTTTTAATTCATCATCAGACAACTCCGGCATTGCATCCTTATTGACTACCTTTCCATCTTCATTAAGAATCTGAAACATCTCGAACTTACTTTCAACACTTTCTAATACGTGTTTCAAATCGTTCACCTCTTCCTTTCTTATCTCCAATTTAATAATCTATTTCTAGCGTTCCCAAACAAAGAAAAATTGTGTACCATTTTGTCTTATTTATGTACCCACTTTCTTTTCCTGTTAATCTAGATGCGCTCAATTCTGTTACATAAATACCACAAAAAAAATTGATACAACTTTGAATACATTTAAAGTTTAGCCTAATACCCCATCATAGGTCAACTACTTTGTTTCATACTATTATTTAATCGTGAAACGCTTTCAAAATGTTACTCCAATATTATAAATCAGATACAAACTGTTACATTCATAATGTAATCTGTATTATTTTAAGACATTATTTGAAAATTACTGATTTATCCATAAGAATAAACGAAAAAATCAAAAGGACACCCTTCTTTTTTGAAGGATGCCCTTTAATAAGTTTCACACTTATTCATAGGTTACATCTAAATCTGATGCTTCATAGAATTCTTTTTTTTGTGCATTATAATTTGCTGTAGATTTGTTAAATTGTTCATTAGCTTTGATTACCGTTTCATAACTGGCATTTAATTTATCGATGTGCTTTGTTAAGGTTGCTTGTTCTAAATCTTCATCTTGAAAAAGTGCATACAACTCTTTTTCCAATTTAATGGAATCAACATATGCATCATGAAGCTGTTCATATGCTTGATATCGTTCCATCATCGTTTCGTACATATTGCGAGCCTTCTGCTTAATTGTCTTTTCCTTTAAATCATCCAATAAATCTTTTATTTCCTGAAACTCTTTTTTAGATGCATCGATGCTTTTCTTTTCTAGCTGTATCTTTTCATGACGCGCTTCAATAATCTCCGTCGCTTCCTTGGAAAGCTTTTTAATTTGATCAAATTCATCCGTACCAAGTGCAATTACTTTATCATATATTTCCTTTTCCTGTGTTTCTAATGCAGTTATTTCATCCTGCTGCGCTTCAAAATCCGCTTCTAATGCCACCGCTTCTTCCAAATGAGTATATATTTTCTCTTGTGTAGATTCGCCACAGGCAGATAGTAAGACAGCAAGCCCAAGCATAATAATTGCTCCTATTTTCTTCTTAGCAGGCATGAAAGCACTCCCCTTTATTCATCGTCCGTTCATGATGATTTTATCAAATTTCCATGTAAATCAGTATACCATAGAAGTATGTTAATTTTTGAATAAAAATAAGTTATACTTGTCCTATAGACAAATTATGCTTTTCTTGCATAAATTATGTTAAACTATTTAATTAGAATTTAGAAAGCTGAAATAATGTTTGGAGTGACACAGGATGATAACGATGAAGGATATTGTGCGGGAAGGTCATCCCGCTTTAAGAGAAATAGCAAACGAAGTATCTTTACCTGCTACAAACGAAGAAAAGCAACTTTTAGCGGATATGCTACAATTTTTAAAAAACAGTCAAGACGAGAAGGTTTGTGAAGCACATAACCTTCGACCTGGAGTTGGACTAGCAGCACCACAGCTAGGTATCTCTAAACGAATGATTGCTGTACATTTTGAAGATTTTAATGGGAAATTTTATAGCTATGGTTTATTTAATCCCAAAATTATTAGCCATTCAGTAGAGAAAGCTTATTTAGCTGCTGGTGAAGGCTGTTTATCCGTTGACCGAAGTGTAGAAGGGTATGTTCCGAGATATGCGCGTATTACTATAAAAGCAATTGATTTAGAAGGAAACCCGATCAAACTTCGCTTAAAGGATTATGCTGCCATTGTTTTCCAACATGAAATCGACCATCTAAATGGGATTATGTTTTATGATCATATTAATGAAAAAAATCCATTTGCAATTCCAGAAAACGCAAAAGTAATCGAATAATAAGTTGTAATTCAAAGGCTGCTCCACACGTATTCGTGGAACAGCCTTTTATTTTAGATTAGCTGAAGATGCTTTAATCCATTTGCAATGCCACCTTGATTAACAGGATCAGTGACATAATCAGCAATTTCTTTGAGCTCCGCTACCGCATTCCCCATTGCAACACCTGTTCCTACTTCTCTTATCATTTCAATATCATTCAACCCATCGCCAAACGCATAAGTATGTGCGATATCTACTCCATACGCTTCAATTAATTTTTTGATTCCGATTGCTTTTGATGCTCCTCCGGGCAAAACATCGCAGGAAACATCATGCCACCGAATAAAATCAAACGCATGATGCAGCTCACGAAACTTCCTTTCTTCCTGATCCTTGCAAAACAAGAGCGCTTGATAGATCTTTTGTTTATCATAGTACGTCGTATCAATCGGTGGATAATCAAATTTCAAAGTAGAAACCATACTCTTTTCTATATACGGATGATTCTCAACAGACGCCCGCATTTCGTCACTATGCATAAAAATCATCGGAAATTCTTCTCTAGAAGCCGCTTCATACAAATGAATAAGTTCTTCTTTTTCAAGAGGATTTTCATATATTGTTTTCCCTTCTAGCACAACATATTGACCATTAAAGCTTACAAAAGAGTCTATTCCTAATTCCTCCCGAAGCTCTTTAAACATAAAAGGAGCTCTTCCTGTAGCAATTGCAACCATCACACCCGTTTTTTGCAATGCTTGAATCGCCTTTTTTGCAGATGATGGAATTTGTTTTGCGTCATTTAGTAAGGTGCCGTCGATATCAAAAAATACGATGTTCTTTGTCATGTTCATACTCCTTTTTAGATTCGATGCATAAGAATCTATACCCTGCGAAAAATACAAATAGCTAATTAATCTGACCTTCTTAACAGAGTATTTTTTATGATTTTATAGTAAAATTATTTAGCTTTATTGTATCAATAAAATTGTTATATAAATAATTTTTTGGATAAATAAAGTATTTTTATTTAAAAAACCAGTAAATCATACTATACTATATATTAAGAGGGATTGGATCGGTAGAACGTTTTTATGCTTTTCTTAAATATTCGAAAGGAGATGCATCATTCATGCTAAAGCGTTTAAAAGAAAAGCTTAAAAAACGCTGGAAGGATTTTTTAGGCCGAGGTCGTGTACCAACTACTTATAAGGAAAATTAATTTGAACCGTGTTCGGTACGGATGAGTATGAACCTTTGTTGTTACGATATGAGCTGATATTAGAGCTTAAAATAAATCTGATAGTGGAAACAGGGACTACCACAAAAACCCAATCACAACTACAATACCTGAATGTTTTACGGAAGCATGAGGGGATTCGTATTATGGATCGGTTAATATTACCAACTGCAAACAAGAGGGGTACTACCGCTCTAGGTAGTAGTGCTATTTATAATTGCAAAATTCATAGTATGACCTTTTTTCTCCATGTCATTTGGAGAACCTTTTTAATTCAATAAAAACAATACATGTTAGGAGAGATGAAATGATTTTTAAAGTATTATACCAGGAATCCATGCATCAAGTTCCTGTTCGAGAACATACAAAAAGCTTATATATTGAGGCCGAATCAAACCGAGAAGCAAGAAAAAAAATAATCGATCGCAATTACAATATTGAATTTATCCAGCCACTTGAGGGCGCACACCTGGATTATGAGAAAAAATCAGAACATTTTTCTGTGGAGAAAGTATAACCGATGAAATTTGTTAAAAATGATCAAACCGCTGTTTTTGCATTAGGTGGATTAGGTGAAATCGGAAAAAATACGTATGGTGTGCAATTCCAAGATGAAATCATCCTGATCGATGCTGGAATAAAATTTCCAGAGGATGAACTACTTGGAATCGATTATGTAATTCCAGATTATTCCTATTTAATTCAAAACAAAGAAAAAATTAAAGGTCTCATTATTACGCATGGTCATGAAGATCATATCGGAGGTATTCCTTATTTATTACGCGAGTTAAAGATTCCTATTTATGCAGGAAAGCTTGCAATTGGTTTAATTCGCAATAAATTAGAGGAGCATGGTCTATTAAGATCAACAAAGTTAAATACGATTCAAGAAGATGATGTTATCAAGTTCCGTAAAACATCCGTTAGTTTTTTCCGTACGACACATAGTATCCCTGATTCTTATGGAATTGTAGTTAAAACTCCTCCAGGAAATATCGTTCATACTGGAGATTTTAAATTTGATTTTACACCAGTTGGAGAGCCAGCCAACCTAACTAGGATGGCGGAGATTGGAAAAGAAGGCGTTCTATGCCTACTTTCCGATAGTACAAATAGTGAAGTTCCCGGCTTCACTCTATCAGAAAAAGTAGTTGGTGCAAATATTAATGATATATTCGCACGTGTAGATGGAAGAATTATTTTTGCGACATTTGCTTCTAACATCTATCGTTTACAGCAAGTTGTAGAGGCTGCTGTTAAAAACAATCGTAAAATTGCAGTATTTGGACGAAGCATGGAGTCATCCATTACACTTGGACAAGAGTTAGGATATATTCAAGCACCTAAGGATACGTTTATCGAAGCGAATCAAATTAATCGCCTTCCAGCACATGAAGTAACGATTCTTTGTACTGGTTCCCAAGGTGAGCCAATGGCAGCTCTTTCAAGAATTGCCAACGGAACGCATCGTCAAATTCAAATTATTTCTGGTGACACCGTTGTATTTTCTTCCTCACCAATCCCTGGAAATACAATTAGTGTAAGCCGAACGATTAACAGTCTTTATCGAGCTGGCGCGGATGTTATTCATCATAAGGTAAGTGACATTCATACTTCTGGCCATGGTAGTCAAGAAGAGCAAAAGCTCATGCTCCGATTAATGAAGCCTAAATACTTCATGCCTATTCATGGAGAATATCGGATGCTAAAAGAACATACAAAGCTTGCAGAGCTTTGTAATGTAGATCCTTCTCACTCTTTTGTAATGGATAATGGAGATGTGTTAGCACTCGGAAAAGATAGTGCACAAATAGCTGGGAAGATTCCTTCTGGATCCATTTACGTTGATGGTAATGGTATCGGTGATATCGGAAATATCGTCTTACGAGACCGTCGCATCTTGTCTGAAGAAGGACTTGTGATTGTCGTTGTAAGCATTAATATGAAAGAATTCAAAATTTCAGCTGGTCCTGACATTATTTCACGTGGGTTTGTATACATGCGTGAATCTGAGGACTTAATCAACGAAGCGCAAAAGCTTGTGGCAGCACATTTAAGTAAGATTATGAAGCGCAAAACGACACAATGGTCACAAATTAAGAATGAAATTACAGATACAATTGCACCGTTTCTATATGAAAAAACTAAACGACGCCCTATGATTTTACCAATCATTATGGAAGTATAAAAAAAATCCACGGAGTATATAAAACTCCGTGGATTTTTCTATTAGGCTTTATACTAATGTGGTGGTGCCCTCTGTTCAATTAAGGCTTCAATAGAAGACGACACCGCAAAATTTAACCTACATCTAATAAAAAAGAAATGGTGGAGTAAAAATCCACCACCACGTCTATCAGAGAACCTTTTATTATTCATCATCAATGACTAAATGCTTTTCAAAGCGAGAAATATCTTTATCTGCCCCAATTACAATCAGAATATCATTCTCCATTAAAATCTCTTCCGCTAAAGGTGACACATTAATATCTTTACCTTGCTTAATCGCCACTACGTTACAACCATAGTTTGCACGAATATCAAGGTCTATTAACGATTTACCAAGCATTTTTGTGCCGACCTTAACCTCAACAATACTATGATCCTCCGATAATTCTAAGTAATCAAGTATGTTATTTGAAATAATACTATGTGCAATTCTTTTCCCCATGTCTCGTTCTGGGTGAACAACATGGTTCGCCCCAATTCGGTTTAATATCTTCTCATGATAATCATTTTGCGCTTTAACCGTTATTTTCTTAATCCCTAAATCCGTTAGAATAACTGTCGTTAAAATACTTGCTTGAATATTATCGCCAATCGCCACAATAACATGGTCAATATTCTTAATTCCTATTTCCTTTAACGTTGCTTCATCTGTCGAATCTGCAATCACCGCATGGGAAGCGATGTTTTTATATTCATTTACCTTATCCTCATCGTTATCAATTGCTAACACTTCCATACCTTCCATACACAATTCCCTACAAATACTGCCCCCAAAACGACCAAGTCCAATTACTGCAAATTCTCTTTTCATATCATTTCCTCCAAGCTCTAAAATGCCTAGTTTCTTCCTCCATAAATAGGAAGATTGATGGATAAACTTATTATAACGCAAATAGAAAGCAATCTCTATCTGTAATAGAGATTGCTCTATAGTTAAATCGCATCAAGCATTTGAAATTGAGATTTAACTAGGTCAAAGTATTCTCCTTTTTGCTCCATTAACGCTTCGTGGTTTCCATTTTCTAAGATCGTTCCATTTTCCAAGACAAAAATATTATCTGCTTCGCGAATAGTCGATAATCGATGCGCAATGATGATAGCTGTTCTTCCTTTTAACAAGCGTCGAAGCGCTGTTTGAATTCTAACTTCTGTTTCCGTATCAATACTAGCTGTTGCTTCATCTAAAATTAGAATGCTTGGATCTGCTAGTAATGCACGTGCAAACGATAGCAATTGTCTTTCACCTGCTGATAAAATGTTGCCTCGTTCTTCTACTTCTGTTTCATATCCTTTTGCAAGTCGTTGGATAAATTCATCAGCACCGACTACTTTTGCAGCTTCGATTACTTCTTCATCTGTTGCAGCAGGATGTCCAAAGCGGATATTTTCCATAATTGTTCCAGAGAAAATAAATGTATCCTGAAGAACGACACTTATTCGATTTCGAAGACTTCGTAAACTAACATTACACAAGTCATGACCATCAACCTTTACGGACCCACATGTTGGATCATAAAAGCGACTAATTAAATTAGCAATCGTCGATTTTCCACTACCAGTGTGTCCAACCAATGCGACCGTTTGCCCGGCTTTAATGCGTAATGAAATATCTTTTAAAGCAATGCGGTCTTCATTATAGGAAAACTGAACATTTTCAAATTCAATTTCTCCATTCATCTCTTTAAATTCATGTGCATTTTTTACTTCATCGACAATCGGTTGCTCATCTAAATACTCAAAAATTCTTTCTGAGGCAGCCATCGCCATTAATAACTGATTATACATTTGTCCTAACCTAGAAATTGGATCCCAAAACATGCCGAGAAAGAAAGCGAAAGAAACGAATGTGCCAATTTCAATTCCTCCATTATCTACTCCAAGTAAAATGAGGTATGCACCATAGGCAATTAAAATCACGGTTCCAATAGCATTACTTAATTCTACTAATGGACGAAACATCGCACTTTTCTTTGTTGCTTCCTGCCAGCTTAAATAGTTATCGTTATTCAATCCATGGAAAAATTCCGTATTTTCTTTTTCCTGAGAAAACGACTGAGTAATTCGAATACCTTGAATGCTTTCGTTTAAGTGAGAATTCATGCGCGATTGCTGAATACGAACATTTTGCCAAGAGCGGCGAATATTTCTTCGCAGCTTCGTAGAGATATAAAACATTAATGGCAAAACGACCATAATTGCCAAAGCGAGCTTTGGACTTAGCGAGAACAAAATTATAATAATCCCAATTAATGTCACAATGTCCATAAGGAGATTAATAATACCGTTCGTAAAAAGCTCTTGTAATGAATTCGTGTCATTCATAATTCGCACTAAAATAGAGCCTGCAGACCGGGAATCAAAAAATCGATGGGACAAAGATTGCACGTGTGTAAATAAATGTTTTCTTAAATCATAAATAACATTTTGCCCAAGTATATTAACCCATTTAATGCGAAATATATTACCTACATAGTTTAGGAGATATAGTACACCTATACCAAGAACGAGGTATGTGAGTAATGTCGGATCCTTCTCTGCAATCGCGACGTCAATAGCTACTTTTCCAATTAATATCGGAACAATTAAACGAACTGCTGTTGATAATAGCATCATAAGAATTGCACCAGGCAAATATGTTTTCGAATATGGTTTTAAATAATTCAGTAAGCGCCACATTTGCTTCCAATTAAACGGTTTCTCAATTGCTTGATCAATTGTATAATGAAACCTTTTCAAATGACGCTTCTCACCGTTCTCTGCCTTTTTTGCAGTCATTTATTTACCCTCCTTTTCAACGTACACATGCATACAGTAGGGGTGAATAGAGCTTCTACCCCTACTCAGCGCGTGAACCTTCATCTTTGTTATAATTTTTATCTTCATCATGATAAATGTGCTGCATTCATAATAGCTTCTCGATCCTGATACTGGATATTATAAATGCGTTGATAAGGTCCGTTATTTTGTAGTAGGAAGTCATGCGTCCCACGCTCAACTACTTCCCCATCATCCAACACTAGTATTTCATCTGCATGCTTAAGGGAAGAAATTCGATGCGCAATAATAAATGTTGTTCGATTTTTCATCACTTCCTTTAATGCTTGCTGAATTTTAAATTCCGTTTCCATATCTACTGCAGAGGTTGCATCATCAAGAACTAATATACTTGGATTAATACAGATAGCTCTCGCAATTGCTATTCGTTGCTTTTGACCTCCTGATAATCCCATCCCTCTTTCTCCAAGAAGCGTGTCATAGCCTTTTGGCATTTCCATAATAAAATCATGTGCTTGCGCTCGCTTGGCAGCATCGATAATTTCTTCCTCTGTTACATCTGGACTCCCGTAAGCTATATTTTCACGAATAGAGGTAGAAAACAAAAATGATTCCTGAAGCACGAATCCAATATGTTTTCGTAACGTCTTTAATTTATATTGGGAAACAGGACGCCCATCTACAAGTACTTCTCCAGACTCTGGCTCATAAAATCGCGTCAGTAATTGTGTGATACTCGTTTTTCCAGAGCCAGTTGCTCCAATGAGTCCGATTACTTTTCCTGGCGGCGCATCGAAATTAATATTTGTTAATGCTGTGTCATCATCCTGTACATATGTTAATGTTACATCTTTAAACGTTACATGCCCTTTTATCGGCGTATCTAGTGCATCCTCTCGTTCTACAATATCCTCGACTGCATCTAAAATTTCATTTAATCGTTCACCAGATGCTTTTGCTTGTGAGAACATATTAACGACAAAACCAAGGTTCATTAACGGCCCCATGATATACCAAACAAGACTAAAGAACGCAACCAATTCGCCAAGCTCCAGCTCTTGATTGATTACTAAATATCCTCCAAAAGCAAGCAAAGCAACAGCACAGAAGTTGCCAATAAACTCCATTAGCGGGAAGTATTTAGACCATATATTTGCAGTTTTAATATAGTTTTGACGATAGTCATGATTATTCGTAGAAAATCTCCCAATCTCAAAATCCTCGCGTGATAAAGACTTTACTGTGTTCATTCCACTAATATTTTCTTGAACCCTCGTATTCAATCTTCCAAATGACTTTCGAATACCCCGAAACGCAGGGTGAACTCGTTTATCAAATTTAAAAACAACAACCGCTAGAAATGGCATTGCGGCCATTGTTACCAATGCAAGTGGAATAGAATAATAAAACATAACGCTAAGACTTAATCCAATTAATAACAGGATACGGATAAGCTCTGAGAAACCAAAAGAGAGGAAAAAACGAAATCCTTCGACATCTGAAGTCAATCTTGACATGATATCGCCAGTTTTTGCATTATCATAGTATTTAAAAGAAAGTACTTGTAGTTTTTCATAAAGTGCATTCCTTACCTTATAAACAGACTTTATGCCAAACATATCTCCTAAATATTGATGAAAAAAAGTAGCAATCCCTTTTATGACCATTAGTCCAATAAATGCGGCTGCTATATAAGGAATTAAAGCATATTTATCCTTTAATACAACTTCATCAATCGTTAGCTGTAGAATGATTGGATATACAACGGTAATACCTGTTACAAAAAATAAAAAGAACAACGATACAAAGAAATACCGTTTGTATGGCCAATAGTATTGTTTTAATTTTCTAAACGTATCCAAAAGGTTCCCCCCTCAAGCGTATTTTATTTCGTAATATCTAATATAACGGTTTCCGAAATAAAACGCCATAGCTTTTTCGAAATTTCAAAAAATATTTAATTTGCTCCCTTCCATTAATTGTTATTCCATTATAACAATACGAACATATGTTGTCACGTGTGATTTAATATAAATTTCATTAAAAAACCGAAAACAGTTATGCATGCAATTGCACCATAACCATTCTCGGTCTAATCATTTAAAATGTATCTATTATTTATCTGTTTTTCCTAATACCCGGTTGACCCGCTTACGTAGCATTTTCATACCACCGCCACCAGCTTGAAAATGACGTAATTGGCCGTCCTTATCGAAAACATAGTACGCTGGAACATATTGATTATCAAAAGCATCCGTTAATTTATGGGCATTGTCCACAAATATCGGCTGTGTAATATCATGTTCCTTAGCCACTTCCTCTACTTGTTCAAGATCAAGATCTTTTTCAGAGCGTGGCATATGAACTGCGATCACATTTAATTCATTTTTATATTCATCTCTAAATTCATTCACATTAGGCATCGCTTCTTTACATAAGCCACAGCTAACAGACCAGAAATGAATTAAAGTTGGTCGTTCACCTAATAGGTCCGATTTTTGTATTGGATCGCTATTTAACCACGTTGTTGCTCCCTCTAATTCGGGCATTTGATCGCGTAATTTCATTCTAGTTGCCTCCTTCTATACTACGTCGATTATTTTTTTATTCAATTAAAGAAACTGGCCCGCCTGGAGCTAGTTACCTCCAGCAATCATGGGGCCAGCCCTTTCTTTGCATTTTATTCTTATTTTATAATCTCGTCTGTACGTATTGCTTATTTATTAAAGTGTTTCTTGACCAGGCTTCCAGTTTGCTGGACAAAGCCCACCAGTTTGTAGCGCTTGAAGTACACGTAATGTTTCATCTACATCACGACCAATATTATTGTGGAATACGGTTTGATATTGCAATTCGCCTTCCGGATTGATGATGAACAATCCACGTAATGCAACTCCTTCTTCTTCAATCAACACACCATAATCCTTGGAAACAATATGATTCGTATCTGCAGCAAGTGGATACTTTAAATCCCCTAACCCATTTTCATCACGTGACGTATTGATCCATGCTTTATGTGTATGAATAGTATCTGTAGATACACCAATTACTTCTGCATCTAAGTCTTCGAATTCATCATAGCGATCAGACATTGCAGTGATTTCTGTTGGACATACAAATGTGAAGTCCATTGGATAGAAGAAAAGAACTGTCCATTTATCTTCTTTCATAAGATTCTCTAGGCTAACCTTTCCAAACTCTTTATTTGGAAGTACTGCCTCCATTTCAAAGCGTGGTGCTTGTTTTCCTACCATTCTTTCTGCCATATGTAATCCCTCCAGAATTGTTTTGATTATTGGCTTCGATTACTATTATAAGAAACCTCTTTTTTTAAGTCAATTTTAAGTGATAATTATTGTAATAAAGTCATTAAATATTCATTTTATCCTTATATACCCTAACATTTGTATGTTAGTATTGTCCATTCAAATACTAAACTGCTATCCTTCCATACAATAGGCCCCCAACAATTGTTGAGAGCCTTCCAAACAACCATTACGAAAAGCGGTCATTTACTTCTTGTGCAACATCTGCTGCACTTTGACCTTGTGCATTAATGACTGGTCCTTCTAAAAATGTATCTGATACACCCATCATATCCTTATCTTGCCCGGAAATAACACAACAATCGCATTGTGCGACATCTTGCTCTGTATGCACATCAACTACCTCGTGTCCCATCTCCATTAAAGCTTCCTTCACTTGAGTCAATGTAGGTTCTACTCCAATACGTGCCACTTCTTTCACTCCTCTTTATTATCCGTATATTCATGCTTATTATCACCAGAGTTAATAAAGGTATACATTAGAGAGCGAATCAAGTGAACTACACCTAAAAACTGAACTTACACGCTTCACGTTTTTTAAGAAAGGATAATACTTTTGGAAATACGTTAAAAAGATAGTTATTTTTCTTCGTTTGGTTCCATACTTATATTCCTTCTTAGCTGCTTTAAGATTGCTCTACGTGTTAAAATCCCATCAAAGTACCCTTCTTGATCAGCAACACATACAAAAGGATAATCAATCACTGCATGAAGTCCTTCCATGAACGAAGCCTCTCGAGACAGAATTGGTATATCTGTATGCATGATTTCTTCGACACGTCTGTCTGCTAACGTTTCAAATTCAAATCGTTCAAGACCAAGTATTTGGTTTAAAATGATCGTTTTCCCAATCGTACCTGCTAATTTATAGGAAGCATCTAATACAGGCACTGCAGAATATCCTGATTTTACGAGCACTAATAATGCGTGCTCTAATGGATTATTTACTTGAACATGAGCCACCTTTTCTGATGGAATCATTAAATCAGCAACATACACATCAGCAAGCTTTTTATCTTCTATCAAACTCATTGCATACGCTCCTTCATTCAAACTATTGTTACTTTATCCCACTAAAGGAGTTTCCATATCTAGTTTACCACAGTTACTTTCCAAGAAAAATGGTATTGACTTGAATTTAACACGCAACTATTTTATAATATGAACATATGATCATATTATAAAGAGGTGAACGTTATGTCCTATCAACCTTTAGATGATAAGTTAATTGAAGATGTAGCCTATATATTTAAAGCACTTTCTGATCCAACGAGAATAAAGATATTACATCTCTTATTTTATAAGGAGTGTTCCGTAAATGAAATTGCAAGCGAATTGAACATGCAGCAATCGACGATCTCACATCAATTAAAATACTTACGACAGCTTCATCTCGTGAGAAAACGACGTGAAAAAACGATGTACTATTATTCACCAGACGATTATCATGTTATGAACTTACTGGAGCAAACTATTGAACATACAAAACATACATTAGGAGGGTAATTATGGGCCATCATCATGACCATGGTGCAGGACATGCACATCATCACACGGCAAACAAACGCGTTTTATTTTGGAGCTTTATTGCAATTTCAACCTTTATGATTATTGAAGTAATAGGAGGCTTACTAACGAACAGCTTAGCACTGCTTTCAGATGCTGGGCATATGCTGAGTGATGCCGCTGCACTGGGGTTAAGCTTATTTGCTTTTAAAATTGGCGAAAAAAATGCCACAGTAGATAAAACATTCGGCTATAAACGCTTTGAAATCGTGGCAGCTTTTCTTAATGGAGCTACATTAATCATTATTTCCCTCTATATTTTTTATGAAGCTTTCGGTCGATTTCTGGAGCCTCCTGAAGTTAGTGCTAGTATGATGATCATTGCGTTTATTGGACTACTCGTTAATGTTGTTGTTGCATGGCTTTTAATGCGTGGAGATTCACACGATAATTTAAATATTCGAAGTGCATTACTTCACGTTTTAGGCGACTTATTAGGTTCTGTTGGAGCAATTATAGCAGGGATACTTATTTATTTGTTCGGATGGAACCTAGCTGATCCAATTGCTAGTGTAGTTGTAGCTGCATTAATATTAATCTCCGGAATAAGAATATCAAAGGATTCGCTTCATGTGTTAATGGAAGGAAAACCGGAAAGAATCGATGTTGAAAAAATGAAGAAAACCTTATCCGATTTAGAAGGTGTAAAAAAGATTCACGATCTACATGTATGGTCGATTACAAATGAATTTCCAGCGATGAGCTGTCACCTTGTTGTTAATGAAGGAATTAATCGAGATCAGTTACTCCTTAAGGCGACCAACTTAATTACGAAACAATATAATATTTCACATTGCACCATCCAACTCGAAGGGGAAAAAATCTTTTTAGATGGCAATTGTGATTCGTGTAACTAACACCTAACGCTCATTTAGTTGCAGCTAACCAAATTACGATTCTTCGGTTAGCCGCAACTCGTCTTAAAACGGGTATTGATTTAGCCATTGTCCTCCATCTAAAGTAACTACTTCTCCATTCATATAACTAGCCTTTTCCGACAGCATAAAGAAGGCAAGCTCTGCTATTTCCTCTGGCTTTCCTAGGCGTTTTAATGGGACAGATTGAATGGTGCGCAAGGCAGCTTTTTCTGATTGAAACAATTTATCTGCTCCACCTGTTCGTTCAATTGGTCCAGGTGCAATTGCATTCACTCGAATACCATATCTTGACCCCCACTCTACCGCCAACGTCCGTGTCATATTCAATACACCTGCTTTTGCGGCAGAAGAATGCACAACACCCGCTCCTGCATTCCACGCATACGTTGCAACCATATTGATGATTGCTCCTTTTATCTTATTATCTATCCAATACTTTGCAACAGCTTGACTAGAATAAAAAGTGCCATTCAAAACAATATCGATAACCGCATCCCAGCCATTTTTAGACAGATCTTCTGCAGGACATATAAAATTCCCAGCTGCATTATTCACTAAATAATCGATTGATCCAAAGGCAGCGGTTGTTTCTTTAATTAATCTAGCAATATCTTCTGTGTTTCGAACATCCATGGATACAGTTAAAAGATTTCCCTTTGCAGTAGTAAGTAGTTCTTTTTTTGCTTCCTCTAGTTTTTCTTCTTTTCTCCCTGTTAGAACGACATTAGCCCCTTCATCAGCAAATTTTTTTGCCATATATTTTCCCATTCCACTTGAAGCACCAGTAACAATCACTGTCTTTCCATTCATAACTGAATCCCCCTTCATTTTTTACTCATTATTCATACTATTCTATTTTATTAATGAAGTCAAAATATACCAGCTGAAATTGTTACATTTTTACCAGTTATAGTTTCTATTTTCGTGCTATAATTCGAATAGATAAATATACTGATTAGAGAAAGGTTTGACAGAATGAACAGGCGGTCGTTTCTCAAAAAAATGCTTGGAAGCTTTTTAACGTTCGTCGGTCTTGGTGGTGGTTCATACTATTATGCTAGAGAAATTGAACCTACATTACTCCATATTCAAAGAGAAACTATTTCATCGCCAAAAGTTCCGACTAGCTTTAACGGATTTACCATTGTCCAATTTTCAGACACACATATTGGATTTCAATATACACTTGATCAACTTAAAAAACTAGTAGCTAAAATAAATGAAATAAAACCAGATTTAATCGTTTTTACAGGCGATCTAGTAGATGAACCGAATAAATACAAATGGAATAACGAGCTTGTTAATCTATTAGCAACATTAACAGCTCCTCAGGGAAAGTATTGGGTTTACGGTAATCATGATCATGGAGGTTATGGGACAGAAATCGTAAAAAATGTCATGGAGCAGGCTGATTTTAAGCTATTAAAAAACAGTCACACCACTATAGAAAACCAAACAGATCGAATTATCGTTGCGGGGATCGATGATGTGATGCTAGGTAAACCTGATTTAAATTTAGCATTAAAAAACAGTAACCCTGATCTATTCGCAATTCTCCTTTCCCATGAACCCGATTATGCAAATACGACCAAAGCGTTTCCGGTTGACCTACAACTCTCAGGTCATAGCCACGGAGGCCAGGTTCGTCTCCCATTTATCGGGCATGTATACACCCCAGCATTTGCTGAAGAATATGTGCAAGGTAGATATGAATTGAGCAAGGACCTAACACTGCTTGTAAGTAAAGGTATTGGTACGACACGTGTGCCATACCGCTTTCTTTGCAAGCCGGAAATTCAAGTTATCACATTAAATGGAATGTAACTAATTAAATATAAGATTTAATACACTTCTATATAGGCAGGCGCACTTTATGGACAGATGCATATACTGAAATTGTAAATCTGTATAAGGGAGTGTTCGTATGAATTACCAACATCCAGTATACTTCCCGTATAACCGCCAATCGGAAAATCGGGAAGAAGATGAACGGTTCCTTCCTTTTCTAACTGGGCTTGCCTTTAGTCCATTCCTATTCGGTGGCGGTGGCTATGGATTCCCTTATGGTCGTCCAGGTCGTCCTTTCTATCCACCTTCACCATATGGATATGGCGGAGGCTTTGGCGGTTATGGTGGTTACGGCGGTTATGGCGGATATGGTGGTTACGGAAATAACCCGTATTTTTATCCAAGATATTACTAGCAGCTATTAACGTATCCCCTCAATCAACCTATCTTTTTTCATGCAAGAGCGAATTCATGTGTTACATGTATTCGCTCTTGCTATGTTTGACTAAATTTCCTTTATCATGCAAACAATAGTTTTGATTTTCCCAATTGCATCTAAACTAGCTTTACTGTACGATTGGAATAGAAATCCACCTAGACACATACAACTTAGAAATGGACAAGCTATCGATATCGAATAAAGAAAGGAGGCATACTTTTTATGAAACAGAATATTTCGATCGGCGAGTTAGCTAAAGCACTTTATACGATTAATAGACATGCTAAAACTGCACCAGAGCCTCAGCACTTATATTTTATTAAAAAAGAAGCAATTAAACGGCTACTTCAAGAAGATAAAGCTAAAAAGGTCGGACTTCATTTTTCCGAGCATCCTAAATTTAGTAATCAGCATTCAACCCTGCTTGTTAAGGTAGATCATTACTTTTTTCATATTCCTCCATCAAAAGAAGATTTTAAAGAACTCGAGCATTTAGGAAAAATTGATCAAAGCTATCGTAACCCTCAGACAAAAATGTCTTTGTCTTATGCAAAGAAAATAATCTATCAATATATTGACTGGAAACCCAAAAAGCAATCCAGTCCAAAGCAGAGACATTACTCATCCTACTTCACTCCCTCATCTTTAGGAAAAATGGAATGGCCTCCGACTAAGAAATCGTTCGAACGGAAAAGTTAATGTAACTACACTTTTTGTAGCCAAAGCTTCTATGTAAACTTTGGCTACTTCTTAGCTTTCCATTCTATCTAGGAACCAGTCCTCCGCGTCCATTGCAGGAAAAGATGAATAAACCATAATAGGACTCCAAATAAAGCTAAAGTTTGTAATGCAATTTTTAACGATGAAAGCAGCATCTCTGTCGATACCTCTATCCAATTACCAATCACAAAAAAGAGAACTAGAAATAACAAGCTCCCATTAATGTAGCAAAGCAGCATTTTTGATTTTAGTAAAATCAATAAAGAACTGATAGGACGAAATATATAATAGCAACAAATCACTCCAGCTAAGATAACTAGTGCAAGCATATGTTCATCCGTTAGACCAAAGGAATAAAACCTTGAGAAATCGAGCCCCTTCATAGAGAATTCCTCCTCATTTCAGAAAATGGTATTCTTCCCATTTTAAACAAAAAGGAATCGAATTATCCTATTTTTCTCATTTAATATAAATTATCTAGCATTAGATAGGAGCAATGACATACAACGAGCACAAAGAGAACGATAATTTGTTGTCTTAGGAGCTAGCAATGTTGTTCCTCTCCTATAAGGTATCCATTCCCTTTATATTGTTTTTCGGAGACTCTTAATTTCTCTTCCTATAAAATTACGTTCAATAAGAAATTCGGGATAAAGCAGTTGGTTTTACTACTTTATCCCGTTAACGTTATTGTGGAGTTTTTGAGTTTACTTCTCTATTTCTGGTAGCTTGAAAATCGTTTTGCTTCATATGCTCGTAATTATTTAGTAAGCGGTCTAGCTCTTGACTAATGGAGATAGATTCCAAGCTGGTCAATCCTTTTTCTAGGGCAACCGTTGTCATTCGTTGACGAAGTGATTCAATTCGTTGAAGGAGTTTGAGTCTGTCATTCGTATACATGTTAATTTGTCATCATCCTCCTTTTTCTAGTTATTATTAACATTAGCATAATATTTCTGTAAATAACATTTTTTTCTACTTTTCAAGAAAATAGTATACATGAATCTTCTTAACAACCTATTTGTAAATTTATTATTTAATAGCACCCATTAGTCGTAAGCAATGCTTGATTATGATACTATAAAAGCAAAAGCAAATTATTTTATATTTAGTTTTGCTTATGGCATTATATTTACTATCGTCAACTACATAATATATTTTAAATGATGATGGTTTTTGAAGAGAGGATGTCTTCTTTGGCAAAAGAAAAGAAAAAGAATGAATTAATCGAGTGGATAAAAGCTATTTTTGTTGCTATTTTATTAGCTCTCTTCCTCCGCTCGTTTATCTTCGCCACATCAATTGTGGAAGGTGAAAGTATGGAACCGACACTTGAAGATGGGGAAAGAGTTATTTTCAATAAATTTATTTATATTATAAACGAGCCTGCAAGAGGAGATATCGTTATTATTGAACGGCCCTTTAAAAATTATGTGAAACGTGTTATTGGATTGCCTGGGGATACAATTGAAGTGAAAGATCATACTTTATATGTTAACAAAAAGGTGTTCAATCAGGATTTCTTAACAGAAGAAGCATTGAATCGAACAGGAAATTTTGGTCCTTTTGAGATTCCTGAAGAAAGCTATTTTGTGATGGGAGATAACCGAGCGATAAGTAAAGATAGTCGCAACGGACTTGGGCTAATCGATAGAGAGGATATTATAGGTCGTTCTGAATTTATTATATACCCATTTAGTGAGTGGGAAACAACACGTTGAACTACCATTCACTTAGCCTAATTGGGTGAACTTCCGATTATGTGAGATAGAATAGAATAACGGTCCACTTGTTTCTTTAAAGTATGGACCGTTATTTTTTTACTTCTCATTGTCGAACACGCTATAGCCAATATTCATTATTAAAATACCAAAACAAACAATACCGAATACAATTTCTAATGCCTCCATGAATCACATCCCCCTCTCCATAAATTCCCTTGTCTCATTAAAATCTTTACATTTACAATAGCCACATCCTTCTCCTATCTTATCAATATGTTTTCCCTAAATAAAGTAAAAGTGTGCTAAAATATATAAAGATATTTTCAAATGAAGTGTACATTTTTCTTCTACCATATACTATTTTAAAAAAGAGTTTACTCTACCCTTTTAATCTATTAAAAAAATGATATCTTTATTTCCCCATTAAAACATTTAGAAAGCAGGTGGCACGATGTTATTTTGCCCTTATTGCGGATCCACAATAAAAGAAGATGAAACATATTGTGTCTCCTGTGGTTCTCCATTGCCAGAAGATATCAATAATCGAACCAAGGCAAAGAAAAGATTTAACAAGAAATGGCTTCTTCCTATAAGCGCAAGTATTCTATTAATCTTCTCGATTAGTATCTTTTTTTTCGTCCTACAGGCAAAAACGAGTCAAGCAAAAGAATATTACGAACAAGGTGAAAACAGACTTTCAGACGGCGACTTTAGTAAAGCAAAGCAATTGTTTGATAAAGCCTTACAGCAAAAAGCTAACTTCTCTGAGGCTGAAGTTGCGTCTATATATATTGATAAAGTATTCACTGTTCAATCTGCAATAGAAAATGCACATTCTGAATCTGAACGTGATAATTTTCAAGAGGCGCTCTCTTTAGTCAACGAGGCCGAAAAAACATTAAAAAACTATTCTGGCACTGCAGTTTCATCTATTGTAAATGAACTATCAAAAAATCGTGATGCGATTAAACTAGCACAAATCAAAAGCATGTTAAATAATGAAACAGACATCAATAAACTAAAACTCATCATCTGGGAAGTAGAAGCAATACGAAGTCCAGAAGCGGTGAAGATTACAACCGACATTCGTGAGCAAATTATTGATTATACCTTTTCAATGGCGAGTGAGCAGTTAAACAAAAAGCAATTCCGGGATGCGCAATTGATCGTTGAAGATGGAATAAAATATGCTTCTGCATCCGAAAAGCTTCAAAGTCTCAAAACAACAATTGAAAAAGAAAAGGTAGCCTTCGAAACAACACAGCAACAACGTATTGAACAGGCGATGACTACTGCTGAGCAAGAACGAAAGCTAAATGAAAAAGATGCCATTAAGCTCGTTTCTGTAAAGGTGGAAAGTGATGATCAGAACAAGCTAGTTGTAAATGGAAATGTAAAAAGTGTAGCAACCGTTCCTATTAATTCGATTAAGATTGATTATTCAATTACTAAAAACGGTACGCCTTTTATTACAAATGAAGTTTATGTTTTCCCTGATACATTGTATCCAGGAGATAATGGCAAGTTTGAATTCACGCATTATGATACGAAATCAACAGAGAATGTCAAAATAAAAGTAGACAAAATCACGTGGTATACGGATTAAATATTACCCATTAACGGAGTGAAATACATGCACAAAAAGCTTGTTTCCCCCATTATTATAACCATCATTATTGGAGCTCTGGGAATTGCTTGTTTCATCTATATATACCAAAGCTGGCAGGAAAAAACGATATCTATCAGTAATCCAATCATTGAAAAAGTAAATAAAGATCCGCAGTCATTAAATTTAAAGTCAATCATCCATGAGGCTGAAAAAAATGTTGTACAAATAGATGGTCAAAATGAAATGAACACGACTACTGGTTCAGGTTTCTTAATTAATGATAAAGGAGATATTATTACAAATGCGCATGTTGTTCAGGATGCGGATGTTATTTACGTCCGAACAGCAAATGCTCGAGTCTATCCAGCAGCAGTGATAGGGATTGGCGAAGAATTAGATGTTGCCGTTATTCGTGTCCCACAACTTTCTAATCAGCAGGCAATGACAATTGAAAGGGAGACTTTCTCTGAAATTGGTGATGAAGTAATTGCACTTGGTAGTCCCCATGGCTTTCAAAACACTGTAACACTTGGTATTATTTCTGGAACAGAACGAAATTTTTCGGTCGATGACTACCATTATAATAATGTTTACCAAATTTCTGCACAGATTACGCACGGTAACAGTGGTGGTCCTTTAATTAATCGTAATACAGGAAAGGTCATTGGAATTAATTCAGTTGGAACAGAGGATGGGACAATTGGCTTTAGTATTCCGATTCATACCGTAATCGAAACCATTGAAGGTTGGATAAATAGTGCACAACCCAACAATCTAGACTTTGGAAACCCAAACAACATCGTACAATCAACTGACACTGATCAATTAGAAAAAGATGCCGCATATATCGTGGACTATTTTTTTGAAAGTATTGATATTAGAGACTATATTAATGCTTACACGTTACTAGGTGATACGATGCAATCCGAACAGACATATTCTTCTTTTAGAGAGCAATATATTTATATTACAAAAGTAAACAGCGAAATAGTCGAAAATAAAGTAGCATCTCAAAATCAAGCAACGTTACTAGTAGATGTGACAATAGAAAATAAGCTTCCGAACAAACAAGAAACTAAGAAAGAAAAAATACGTTATTCGATAACAGTAGGTTTTGAAAATGATCAATTAAAAATACTACAACTTACTAAAACTAAAGACTAACGCATACATTCATATATAGAACAAGAGGTTATCTCATAAGCTTAAAAAGCCTACGAGATAACCTCTTTTCTTAATAAAATCTTCATTCCATGCCCTGCATTTTGCATCCTATCCAATAATAATTCTTTCCTTTGGATAGTGATAATTTGCAGTACTTCGATTGTTCCTAAAGATAAACAAAAAGGTAACGATACCAACTCTTCCAATAAACATTAAAATCATTAAAACAACCTTACTTGCTGTACTTAACTCACTTGTAATTCCAAGGCTTAATCCTACTGTACCAAACGCGGAGCTTACCTCGAAAAATATTTTTGTCACAGAATAAGGCTCTACTGCTGATATAAACACAACAGAAACAAAAACGAAAAACATCCCAAGCAGTGTAACTACAACAGCTTTAATAAGGTCATCATCATGCACTTCTCGACGAAACAGTTTAATACTTTTTCCACCACGGGCATACGTAATTAAAAAGATAACAACTAATGCAAAAGTGGTTGTACGAATTCCTCCACCAGAACTGCTAGGAGATGCACCAATTAACATTAAAAATGACATGACTAAATGGTTTTGCTCGGTTAGCAGTCCTACATCCATTGTCGATAGTCCTGCACTTCTCGTTGTAATGGATTGAAAAAACGTGTAAAAAAGAATTTCATGCCAGGATTTATCCGCAAAAAAATTATTATAATCAAGGATAAAAATAAGAAAAGCCCCCGCTATGATTAAAATAACAAATGTAGCAGTCGTTAGCTTTGTAAATAAGCTAAAACGAAAATATCTGCGATCATCATATTTTGCAAATAAATATTCCTTCACTTCAATTAAGACGGGAAATCCAATCGCTCCAAAAATAATTAAAAGCATCGTCACAAACTGAACAAAATAATCATCCTTATAAAAAATAAGTGACTGTCCAGTAATATCGAAACCACCATTGGATATAGCACTAATTGTACTAAAAAAACCATGCAAAATAGCTTCATTAAATGAATAATACTGTAAAAAATATGTACTAAAAATAAGAAAACCAAAAAACTCGATTGTAAGTAAAACTAAAAACAGCTGTTTGACTAAGCGAACCATCCCTTCAAACTTCGTCTGATTCTGATCTGTCATAATTAAGCGTCGTTCTTTAAAGCCAATTTTCTTTCCTAACAGCAGCCAAATAAATGTACCGATTGCCATTATCCCAACCATACCAAGCTGCAAAATAAAAGCTAACAGGATAATTCCTGTCACACTTAACGTATCTGCCACCGTTATCGTTGATAATCCTGTTACACTCAATGCACTAACTGCGGTAAATAATTTATCAATAAAAGGAATACTTACTCCTTTTTGATAAGCAACAGGTAAAGATAATAAAGCAGTGGACAAAATTACTGCTAACAAATAAAAAAGTAGGATCATTTGCACTGGAGAACGTTTATTAATCCAGTTCATTATAGTTGTTGAGTGGAACATTATAGTCTCCTTAATACATTTCGATTATTCTATCCATCATTAAATACAAAAAAACTTATTAACATTATAACAGGCAACTTACATTATTTCCTTACTTTTCGACAATTTCATATTATCGTTTGCTCCTGATATCTGTTTATCAGGATCTTTCGAACAAAAAAACACACTTTCTTTTCAACAGAAGAAGAAGGTGTGTTTTTTCGATTAGATTAGTGCTTTAAATTGAGTAAGTAATTCTTCGCCATGATATCCTTGATTGATTAAATCCCTTAGCATTTGTTCTATATTTTGTATCCGCTGATCGATGATGGTCCCCATAAAAAGCACATTAATATGCTCGCCAATATCGTTTATACTAATAATTTTGCTAATAAAAGTTGCCGGCGAATTAGATTCCTTTGTTATTTTCACCTCAATCATTAACTCATCTCTTTCTTCACGAAGTCGATGAATTAAATCATAATAACGTTTATCCATATAGGCCTCTGTTATCCAGCGGTTTTTTTCATCCTCGCGATTGATAATTAATCCATCCATTAACTCTATATCATGGTGAAACAAGTCGTCCTTGACACTTTCTTTGATCTTTAATGATTTTAATTTAAACGTCTTCATTTACTTACCCACCCCCTTACACTTCAATCTACCCATTTCAAGTATTATCCACCAATATATGACATTTCAATTTTTCTTTCATCCGTATTCTTTCGTTCGGCTCGTTCATCAGAATAACGATCTGTTCTTTCCCTCCAAAGAGAAACAATTGCTTCACGTAATTGTTCATCGTTTATGCCAGCTCGTAACTCCTTCTTCAAATCGAACCCGCTAATTGCAAACAAACATGTATACAATTTACCATCAGCTGATAGTCGTATTCTTGTACAAGTTCCACAAAAGGAATCCGATACAGAAGAAATAACGCCGAACTCTCCACTACCATCCTTATATCGAAAACGTGATGCAACTTCCCCATAATAATTCGCCTCTGCAGGCTCCATTGGCATCTGTTCATGAATTGTATCAATAATTTGTTGTTTTGTAATCACATTCTTAATGTCCCATGCATTATGATTTCCAACATCCATAAATTCAATAAATCGAAGAATAACAGGACTATCCTTAAAATACGCTGCCAATGGGATAATTTGTCCTTCGTTCATTCCTTTTTTCACGACGGAATTAACCTTCACCTGTAGCCCTGCATTTATTGCCGCCTCAATCCCTTTTAGCACAGGAGCTACACTAACCCCTTTTCCGTTTATTTGCGTAAAAACATGGTCTTCAATAGCATCTAAGCTAATATTTACTCGCTTTAATCCCGCTTCTTTTAATTTTTTTGCCCTTTTTGGAAGAAGTATTCCATTCGTTGTAAGTGCAATATCCGTAATTCCAGTTTCCTTTGCTAAACGTGCAATTAATTGGTCAAGGTCTTTACGTAATAAAGGCTCTCCACCAGTAATCCGTATTTTTTCTACACCTAATTTAGCAAAATGCTTGGCAACACGAACAATTTCATCAAAACGAAGTAATTCATTATCATCCAAGAACTCATAATCATCTCCAAAAACTTCTTTTGGCATACAATATGTACAGCGTAAATTACATTTATCAATTACAGATATACGGATATCCTTTAATACTCTACCAAACTGGTCGCGAATTTGTTGTGCTTCCATTTGATCACTCCTTTACGATTGGCAAAAATGCAGCTTGGCCCTCGTCATTTTCAAGTAGTAAGACATTAACCATATCTCCTGCCTTATACCCTCTTGTCCCACCAGGTAGAATCATTAAAGCATTAGCACTGGACAGCGAGGTAACCACATTAGACTTATCTACTCCTGCTAAATGCACTTTAAGCCGATCTTCCTCATAAGAAATATAGCTGCGAACAAATCTTGAAAATGGATTTGGCTTTGGAAAGTTATCCATCATCATAGCTTTTACACGTTTATGAAATGGTCGTTTGTTAAATAAGGCCGCTTGAATAATTGGGTGAACAAATAACTCAAAGCCTACATAGCATGCCGAAGGGTTTCCTGATAATCCGAACAACAGCTTATTTTCTTTTACAGCAACAGTTGTCACACTTCCTGGACGCATTGCTAATTTATTGAATAAAACCTCTGCTCCAAGCTTTTCATATATATCTGGTAATAAGTCCCAATCCCCTACCGATACCCCACCAGTTGTAATAAGGACATCTACTTGTTTTAGTGCCTCCGAAATCGTTTGATAACTCGTTTCGAGCTCATCCTTTAATTTACCAAAATAAATATAATCCGCACCTGCACGTGTCACTTGAGAAGCAATCATATGGGCATTGGAATTACGAATCTTTCCAGGCTCTAATGGTTCGTCAACATTAAGAAGCTCTGTTCCGGTTGCAATGATTCCTACTCGTGGTCTTTTGGCGACCGCCACTTTATCATATCCAAAAGTTGCTAATAAAGCTTTCACACCAGGATTAATTTTTTCACCAGCTTCTACTAAAACTTCTCCTTCTTTTACTTCTGATCCAAGTTCGATAATATTTTGACCTTTTTCCATTTTACGTTTTAAACGAATAATTGGTTTTTCTTCCGTTTCAACAGATTGACATACTTCAAACATTGCCACACAATCTGCCCCATCTGGAATTTGTGCACCAGTCATAATTCTGGTCGCTTGCCCTGCTTCTAACTTTTTCTTAGGCACTTGACCAGCACCGATATGCTCAATGACTTCAAATTGAACTGGATGATCTAAGGAAGCATCCAATGTATCAACTGAACGAAGTGCAAACCCATCATAAGGGGACTTGTTAAAGGATGGCACATCATTTCGTGCGATTAAAGGCTCAGCTAATCTTCTTCCATCACACGCTTCAATTGAGATAATTTCGGATTGCCCTGTAAACGTATGATTTATGACTAGCTCAACTGCTTTTTCCACTAAAATCGGTTTGCGTATCTCAATCATCAGATCACCTTATTTTCTATTTATTTCATCTAGCTCAAGTTTATCAGAGAACAGAAACAATTCATACTTTATTTCACAGGTTTAACAAGACTAAAAACGGGTAAAACCTACTATAATTCAATTCTAACGAATGAGGTGACAAAATTATGAACAATGATAAAAATGTCGAAGTAAGACATGAGGAGAAAAAATCGGAGCCAAGTTTAATCGGGGTAGCATTAATTAAGTACGCAACCTATTTAATTATCTTTTTTGGGATAATCTGGTTCGTTATTCGTTATATTTTTCCGTTATTTTAAATAAAAACGGGTACCCTATAAATGGAACATTGGATAAAAACAAATCCACTGTGGGGTGAATTTATTGGAGATACTTCTTATCATTATCATAATTCTTGTGCTACTTTTCGTCTTCATGGCTTATTTAAAGCATCGGTCACACGGGACTCATCTATCAAAAAAAGAAGCAGAGCAATTACATGAGGATTACTTAACGCACGGTACACAATCAAACGAAGATGATCCTAAAAATGTATAAACTGGATAACTCCCATTACATTTTTTCATCTTAATAAGATATTTTTTCTAAAACAGTACATACTACGTATGTGCTATTTTTTTCGGAAAAAATAGTACGTATAGATCGTTTCCATCTGTTAAACGATAAACAGTGAAAGGGGTCATTCCATGACAGTAGCAAGTCAGGTTAAACAAACGATTGCTGGATTAAAAAGTGCACAAGCAAGCTTTGAACAATTTGCTCTACAAACAGAAAATAAACAAGCAAAAAAACTATTCGAAAATGCTGCAATGCAAACGGAGACCATTCTTCAAAGTGTAGAGCCTCGTGTGCAACAACTTGAACAGGAAGAGCCTCAATATAAAGGATTTTAAATTGACAAAAGGGGCCTCCCCCCTTTTGTCTTCCTATACTACAACCTAAAGAGGGATTCACATGTTTAACTGGAAGAAAGCTTTGTATTTCATCCTCTTCATCCTTTTAACCTTCATATTTATTGGAGGATGTCAGAAAAATAATAGTCAGCAAGCTAATCCCGATTCTGTTCAATTTAGTAAGATTTCAACGCAAAACAATAAAACAGATCAGCAATTAGCAAATGAAGCAAAAGATTATTTAAGTAAAAAGAAAAATGTTTCTTCCGTATTTGCCGTTAATACATCAAAGAAATTACTAGTAGCCGTTGAGATCCCGCACAACATGCGTTTCCAATTGGCGACCATTCGAAAGCAGCTTACAAAGGACTTGAAAGAGAAATATGCAGATTATGATGTAGAATTATCGACCGATAAAAAAATAACAATTGAGCTAGAGAAGTTAGAACAGCAGCTATCCAATAAAAATATTTCTGAAAAGGATTTAAAGAAAAAGCTCAAACGACTCATCCAATTATCCAAGGAACAAACATAGATACCAAAATCATTACCAGTCCCGCTCATCACAATGATAGCGGGAACAATTTTCAATGGAAGAAAGAGTGACATTAAATGGCAGATAAAAAAAAGAAGAATCTCCCTCCGGCAGCACAAAAATATAAAGCATTCCAGCAAAAAAGAGAAACAAAGCGGCCTATTTTAAAAAACTGTGTAAAAGCATTTTTCGTTGGGGGCTTTATTTGTCTTATTGGTCAATTTATTTCTACCTTTTATATTTATTTTTTTGATTTTACGGAGCAGACGGTTGGCAATCCAACAACGGCGACTTTAATCTTTATTACGATGATCTTAACAGGCTTTGGAATCTATGATCGTATTGGACAATTTGCAGGAGCAGGATCAGCAGTACCGGTCACTGGTTTTGGTAACTCTGTCATTTCAGCTGCAATTGAACACCGCACAGAAGGCTTTGTATTAGGTGTAGGAGGAAATATGTTTAAACTTGCGGGATCCGTTATTTTATTTGGGGTTTTTTCAGCTTTTGTCGTTTCAATTATTAAAACCATTTTAATTCAATGGGGGGGATTATAATGCTTGTTGGACATCGAACCTGGATATTCAATCAAAAACCTGTCATCATTTCAACCGGCACTGTAGGCGGTCCCTTTGAAGCGAAAGGGAAAATCCCTGAGGCATTCCATATTTTGCATGATGACATGTGGTTAAAACAAGCATCATTTGAAAAAGCGCAGCAAATGATGATGGAAGAAGCATGCCAATATGCCATTAAAAATAGTCCTATACAAAAAGAACAAGTAACGTTCTTTATTAGTGGTGACTTAATCAACCAAATAACACCAACAAGCTTTGCAGCTAAAACAATCGGAGTCCCTTATTTCGGTTTATTTAATGCATGTGCTACGTCGATGGAAAGCTTAGCCTTATCTGCACTCATTTTAAACAGTAATGGCGCAGAATATATACTGAGTGGTTCTTCAAGTCATAATGCGGCAACAGAACGACAGTTTCGATATCCGACTGAATATGGTGGACAAAAACCTCCAACAGCGCAATGGACAGTTACTGGTGCCGGATGCTGTTTACTTGCAAAAAAAGGAACAGGTCCAATCGTTACTTCTGCAACAATTGGTAAAGTTGTTGATATGGGGATGACTGATCCGTTTAATATGGGGGGCGCAATGGCTCCAGCCGCAGTAGACACAATAATTGCGCATTTAAGAGAAAGGAATGTGGATATTTCTTATTATGATTTAATCATAACTGGTGATCTTGGTCATATAGGTAGAGAAGTTTCACTCGATCTTTTACATGACAATGGAATTGAAATCAAAGAAGATCAGTTTGTTGATTGTGGTCTTTCCATTTATCGCGAGGATCAGCCTGTGCTAGCGGGAGGAAGTGGATCAGCTTGTTCGGCTGTTGGAATTTACGGACATTTTATAAACTTATTAAAGAATGGCGAAGCAAAGCGAATCCTTGTAGTAGCAACTGGTGCTTTACATTCCCCATTAAGCGTGCAACAAAAGAGTTCTATTCCTTGTATTGCACACGCAGTATCTATAGAAGCTGGAAGTGATGCTTTATGATCTTTTTTTGGGCATTTGTAGTAGGTGGTATCATCTGTGTAATCGGTCAAATCATGTTTGATGTATTCAAGCTTACACCAGCACATACATTAAGTATTCTCGTCGTTGCTGGAGCAATATTGGATGGTTTCGGATTATACGAACCATTAATTGATTTTGCAGGAGCTGGTGCTACCGTTCCGATTACGAGCTTTGGAAATTCTCTTGTACATGGTGCCATGGCAGAAGCAGAGAAGCATGGGTTAATTGGAGTTGTAACGGGCATGTTTGAAGTGACAAGTTCAGGAATATCTGCTGCCATTATTTTTGGAATGATCGGTGCGTTATTATTTAAACCAAAGGGATAGCAATTAAAAAGGAGCAATTAATATGACTGTTGGATCAGATGTAAAAACTTGTTTTGCTAGTATAAAAAGCATTGAGGCAACATTAACTGGGCTTGCTGTACAAACAACGGAAAATGAAACACGGAAATTATTTGAATCGGTCAATCAGATTATTAAGGAGATTAAAGTTGATTTAGATAAGCAAGTAATAATGCTTTCAAACGAAGAACCGCAATATAAGCAGTAGAAAGGAGATAATATCATGCCTGAATGGACAACCATATTATTACGCTCTTTCTCTCTTGTTATCGTACTTTTTTTTATCACGAAATGGCTCGGAAAAAAACAAATTTCACAGCTTAGCATTTTTGAATATATTTCTGGAATTGTACTAGGAGGTATTGTTGCCATCCATTCTAGTACGACAGAATATCCGTTCATGTATGGATTGTTAGCAATGCTCGTTTGGTTTATTATTCCATTTATCGTAGAGCTTATCTCGTTAAAAAGTAAATCGTTCCGTAACTTCACCCAAGGAAAGAGTACTGTCGTCATACAAAATGGAAAAATAATGGAGGATAACCTAAAAAAAGAAGGCTACTCCTCTGATGACTTATTGGAAAATCTCCGAGAGAAAAATATATTTAAAGTAGCAGACGTTGAATTTGCAGTAATAGAGCCCTCGGGATCTATTAGTGTTTTACCAAAAAGAGAAAATCAACCTCTTACTGCGAAAGACATCGGTTTAAAGCTTGCTCCAACAAAAGAACCAGAAACCGTTATTATGGATGGAAAAGTACTGCTTGAACCACTCGCGAACCTTTCGCTAAATACGAATTGGCTCGAAACAGAGCTTGAAAAGCAAAATGTTAGCATTGAAAATGTTTTTTTAGGCCAAGTTGATAGTAATGGACAATTAACCATTGACTTATATGATGACAAAATTACAGTTCCAGTTCCTACACAAAAACCGTTATTATTAGCGACGATGAAAAAGGTACAAGCTGATTTAGAGCTTTTTGCATTACAAACAAACAATTCACAATCCAAAGAAATGTATCAAAGAAACAGTAAAAAAATGCAAACGGCCATTGAGCGCATTCAGCCCTTTTTAAAGTAATACTAGCTTGACAAACTACCTTTACAGGTAATCAACCTTTCTTGTCCCAGCAAATTCGTGTAAAATAGAGCCATTGAGCTTATTACTACGAAAAGGGAGAATGAAGATGAAAGCAAAGCTAAAAGCTTATCGGTTTCCAATAATTTTATTATTATCTATAATTATTGGCTCCATTATTGGATTAATATTTGGAGAAAAAGCAGAAATCATTAAACCATTAGGTAGTTTATTTATTAATTTATTATTTATGGTTGTAATACCACTTGTATTTTTTTCTATCTCATCCGCGATCGCAAACATGGACAGTATGAAAAGACTTGGCAAAATTCTTGGCACGATGATGTTCGTGTTTATAATTACAGGGATCATCGCCGCTGTTGTTATGCTGTTTGCAACCGTGCTGTTTCCACCTGGTACGAATGCAGACATTCCACTAGAAACGCCTGAAAACATAGAAGAAGTTACGCTAGCAGACCAATTGGTCAATACATTTACAGTTCCTGATTTTATTGATTTGTTCTCGCGGAAAAATATGCTCGCACTCATTATTTTTTCTGTATTAGTTGGTGCTGCTGCTGGACTATCAGGTGAAAAAGGACGCCCATTTTCGAAGTTTCTAACGAGCGGCTCAGAGGTGTTTATGAAGCTTGTTCAACTTGTTATGTATGTTGCACCAATTGGACTCGGGGCTTATTTTGCTTCCTTAATCGGTCAATTTGGAGCAGATTTAATTGGCGATTATGCGAAAGCAGTCATAATTTATTATCCGGTTTCGATTTTATATTTTGCAATCGGATTTACACTCTATGCTTTTCTAGCTGGAGGGAAAAAAGGAGTCACACGTTTTTGGAAGAATATTCTTTCTCCAGCAGTGACCTCCTTGGGAACAGGAAGTAGTATTGCTTCCCTACCTGTGAACCTGCAAGCAGCGAAAAACATCGGTGTACCAAAAGACATTCGCGAAACAGTGCTTCCTTTAGGAGCTACCATGCATATGGACGGTTCATGCTTATCTGCAATGCTAAAAATCGCCTTCGTTTTTGGTGTGTTTAACATGGATTTTACAGGTTTTGATACGTTTATTACGGCAATTGGAATTTGCTTATTATCTGGTATTGTAATGAGTGGTATTCCTGGTGGAGGTTTTATGGGAGAAATGATGATTGTAACCCTTTACGGACTCCCAATTACCGCATTACCAATCATATCTGCAATCGGGGTTGTCGTTGATCCTCCAGCAACGATGGTGAATGTTACAGGGGATACTGTTTCAAGTATGCTCGTAGCAAGACGACTTGAGGGTAAAGATTGGATGGAGAAAGCAGAAATTGCATAGCATGATCTAAGCTTGAGATGGCTCTTATTGGGCCATCTTTTTTTGTTGTTTAACAATGATGAAAATCGTTCGTTGTGTATAACCTTTTATAGAAAGAAAGCCCCTCATCTAGCACTATGCGCCAAAACGGGAAATAAGCTTACTTCCGCAGGATGCTCGCATATTTTCTCTGCTAAAAATCTTTTATAATAAAACTTTTCTAATCTCTGTCGCACCAGTATTTTCTTCTATAATTAAAGAAAAAACTTACTGAAATCAGTTTAATCAACCTAAAATGATATTTGAATTTTGGAGTTTATCAAAAACAGAATAACCTATTTAAATTTATTACCATCGTATTGAGGCAATTGAATTACAACTTATACCGATGCAAACTTAAAAACTGCTCCACCACCATTAGCGGAAGAAACCAACGAAGACTCCTGCAGGAATAGCAACAACCGAAAATCATTATTGCGACACGTTAGTGGAACAATAAGAGTTAGTAGGAAGGCAAGCTAAATGAGACCTTTGCGGGCAACGCTTGCACACCACTTACCATGGAGCCCGCGGAAAGCGTCTACCTGAAGTGGAAATCAAAGGAGCTAGAACTCAAACCAAAAGGTATAGTCGAAACCATTTACGACTATGCCGGTTCCATCCCCTCTCAGATTTAAATTTCCCATCTTACCGTACATATTATTGGAATTTGGTGGCACGATAATAAAAAATAAACTAATTTGGAGTTGTTTTCATGCGGAGAAAATATATGCGAAGTAAAGCAAAAAGAGAACAATCGACTCCTGATATCGGATCATCTATCAAGGAAACAACAATTGAAAAAAATCTCAACAAAACGGTGCAAATTTTCCAATCCCTTTACTCGTTTCCAAAAAACAAAGATGTAACGATTCGACATTTTCATATTCCAGCGCTGCAAAAGGACGCAGCATTACTTCACATAAGTACAATAACAAGTGCAGAGACTATTGACACAGATATTCTTAAACCTTTAATGACGATAAATGAAGCCGCGCAACAAATCGATGATTTAATTACGGTGCCATCGACGTCCAAAGAAAACAAAGTAAAAACCATTTGTAAAAAAATTAATGAAGGTAGTGCTGCCATATTTATCGACGGTGAAGAAGAAGCTATTTTAATAAATGTAGCAAAATTTGAAGGACGTAGCGTAGAACAGCCCCAAAACGAAAACGTCGTGAAAGGGCCAAAAGAAGCCTTTAATGAGTTAGCACAAACAAATATTTCGCTCGTTCGCAAAAAAATTAAAAGTGAATCCCTTGTCGCAGAATCATTTACCATCTCGAAGCGCTCTAAAAATGAGCTATATGTTCTTTATATAAGTGATCTTGTGGATGATAAACTACTAGCTAATGTCAAAAAAAGAGTGCAATCGCTTAATACCGATTCTATTCAAAACCTTGGTATTTTAGAGCAATATATTGAGGAAAGAAGATATTCGATATTTCCATCTACGTTGTACACAGAACGACCAGACCGAGCGGCATCTTTTTTAGAGGATGGATACATTGTCTTAGTCATGGATAACGACCCTGCATGTCTGGTTCTTCCAGCAACGTTTTGGTCTTTTTTTCATTCATCTGAAGACCACTATTTGCGTTTTATGTATGGTAATTTTATCCGATTATTACGTTTGATCGCTTTATTTATTTCTGTATTTATTTCAGCAATTTATGTAGCAATCACAAATTTTCATTCTGAAATGATTCCAGGAGATCTTCTACTTGCCATTATTGCTACACGCGATAAGGTTCCTTTTCCCGGTTTAGTTGAAGTGCTACTAATGGAATTATCCTTTGAATTGATTCGTGAAGCCGGACTCCGTGTGCCAACTCCAATCGGACCAACCATTGGAATTGTAGGAGCATTAATTTTAGGGCAAGCTGCGGTACAAGCAAATATCGTTAGCCCTATTGTAGTTATCGCAGTAGCTTTAAGCGGTTTGAGTTCCTTTGCAATTGGGGATTTAAGTATGAATTTCGCCATTCGATTAATGAAGTTTCTTTTTATTTTTGCAGCAGGTCTAGTTGGTATTTTCGGTATAACAGCTTTGTTTACTGTTGGCTTTTTTTACCTTGTATCAATTAAGTCGTTTGGGGTGCCTTATTTTTCCCCGCTTGCACCATCATATCAATCTTCTGGAGATACGATTTTTCGAAGAACATTACAAAACGAACTATTTCGACCTGGTTATGTTAAACCAAAAGATATAACAAAAAGATAGGTGAGCACATGGGGCAGCATGAGAATAGAGTTGGAACAAAAGAATTAGTTGCCATCAACTTCATCATGATGGGAGTAAAGGTAGGAGATGATACGCCACCTATTTTATACGATGTTTTAAAAAACGCTGCCTGGATGGGTCCAATAATTATTGCCTTGCTAACGGCAGTCATTCTATTCGTTTTATTTAAGGTCGCTTCTGCCTATAAACAAAAAGGGTTAATCGATATCGTTTTTCATCTATTTGGAAAATACCTTGGTTGGATTATTCTGTTCGTATTATGGCTTGGTATATCTGCTGCAACCATCATTGATTCCTCAATTTATTCTGACATCATTGTCACCATGTATTTTCCAAAAACACCGACGATTATTATTTATTTACTATTAATGGCAGCTTGCACATATGGCGCAAAAAAAGGATTCGGACAGATTGGTTCTGTTTCATGGGCAGTATTCCCATATATTACGGCTTCTTTGATCATTGCACTTGTAATTTCACTTCGTAATGGAACAACCGCTTTCTTTTTCCCATTCTTCGGTCCAGGAGAAATGGAGGTTATTAAAGAAAGTATAATAAAAACATCAATCCTTTCTGATTACTTATTTTTATTTGTTTTTATTCCTTTTATGAAGGATTTGAAATCCTTTAAAAAAGCATCCTGGATTGGTCTTATTCTTATTACTCTTATATTAATTGGTGGCATCATGAGCTTTCTACTCATCTTTGATTACAGATCCGTTCAAATGCTGGACTATCCATTTCATGAAGTAATTCGCTATATCCAGCTTGGATTTTTAACGAATGTAGAAACACTCTTTTTCCCTTTCTGGCTTATTTCTTCTCTTGTTCGCTTTACCGTTTACCTCTATATTAGCGCAGTTATTATGGGGCGGTTATTTAAAATTAATAATTTCGAATATGCCATTCCAGCTTTAGCTACTGTGTTCGTCTTTATTGGATATATACCAGAAAGTCCAGATTATTTAATTTTTCATCTTCGAGAAAATTTATTAAATATACTCACTCCAATCTTTATTTTTCTTCCCTTTATCCTATGGGCTGTAGCTAAGCTAAAAGGAGATTTGCGTCGTGAAAAGACTAACTAGAGTTATTGTATTTTTATTATGTATCGTTCTTCTTGCAGGATGCTGGGATCAAAAGCAAGTTGAAAAACGCGCGTATGTCTTCGCAATTGGGCTTGATAAAGGAGAAGAAAATGATCCAATAGAAGTCACATATATTATCGTTAATCCAGATTACGGCTCTCAGCAGCAAGGAGGCGGTGCCAATGAACCTGCCTTTGAAACAATTACCTTCCCGGCAAATGATATTATCTCAGCCAAGGATACAGCAAACGTCATTGTTGCAAAAGAAATAACCTACGATATAGCTCGGCTCGTCAGTGTTTCGGAAGATTTTGCAAAGGAACCAGATTTTATTAGATGGATGTATGATTTAACAAAGGATCCGGAAATAAGAAGAGATCTTCAACTATTAGTTACGAAGGAAAAGACGAGTGACTTTTTAAAAAATAATAAACCTGTTCTCGAAACGAGGCCACATGAATATTATAAGCAAGCGTTAGAGCGTGGAAAAGAAACATCGATGATCCCCTTTTCCGACCTATTAACATTTTTCCGAATTACAGAAACCGGAGAGGATCTATATCTCAGCATGTATGGCACCCTTGAGAAAACACCAACTACAAATGAAAGTACGGACAATTTTAAAGCTGGGGAGTTAAAAGCAAGTGGAATATCAGGACAAGCACAATTTGCGGGTTCAGCTGTCTTCATGCAAGGAAAGATGATTGGAACACTGACAGCGGAAGAAACACGCCTCGCTTATTTATTGAACAATACACTGAATCCTCAGGGTATGGTTATGACATTTCAAGATCCAAAACACGAAAAATATAAAGTTGCTGGTAGAGTTTCCTTAGACTCCCCTGCGAAGGTCAAACTATCTATTCGTGATAATAAGTCCCCTAAAATCAATGTTCATATTCCTTTAAACATTAAAATTTTTACGAATCATAGTATGGTTAACTATACAAAGGACTACAGTAAAAAAGAAATACTTAAAAAATCGATTGAAAAAGAATTAGAACAAAAAATGAATACATTGGTAGAAAAAACAAAACAAGAATATAAAGCCCAGCCATTTGGTTGGTCATTAACCGCCAGAAAAAAATTCTCTACAATTCCTGAATTTAAAAGCTATAATTGGCTCAAAAAGTACCCTGATGCAGAGGTCTCGATTTCCGTTAATGTTCGTTTAGGACAATTTGGCAGACAAAGTGAAGTTCCAAAAATGAAGGAGCTGAGAAAGTAATGTCCTTGATAATATGGCTTGTTATGATTGGCGTCTTTCTTTATTCCTTTGGATTCGCAATTACATTATGGAAAAGAAAGAACAAGGCCGGTGTATTCATCATGCTAATCTTAGCCTTTGCCGTCCTTATTCTTCCCTTCTTCTCTGTTTTCAGAGATAAATGGTGAGATCAATTAAATAACCCGTACGGAAGTTTCCTTATACTGATGTAACAGTTAATGCAAGCTTTCCAAACTGCTTTCCATCCTTTAAATAATTCCAAGCATCTGCAGCATCCTTTAATGGAAAGGTATGATCAACAACAGGATGTATGTGATATTTACTAACAAGGGAGAGGAATGCTTGAAGCTCCTCTCTACTCCCCATTGTTGTACCATGTAATTCATATTGTCCATAAAAAAATGTTCTTAAATCAAATGTTACTTCATCTCCTGTGGAAGAACCAAAAACAACCATTCTACCACCCTTTCGAAGAACCTCCAATGAACGTCTAAATGTAGCATTTCCCACACTATCGATTACAAGATCGATTTTTTCATTTTTTAATATAGCAGGCCAATCACTCGCTGTTTTTATAACGACATCTGCACCAAGTTTTTTTGCTTTGTCCAGCTTAGCTTTACTTCGTGACGTTACAATTACCCGTGCTCCGATACATTTAGCAAGTAGAATTAATATGGTTGCAACTCCACTTCCTGCCCCCGGAATAAATACCGTTTCTCCACTTTTTAATTTACCTTTTGTAAACATTGCTCGGTACCCCGTCAAGCCTGAAAGCGCCAATACTCCTGCTTCTTCCCAAGAAAGATGCTTTGGTTTAGCCTCAACCTGATCTGCTGATAATACAATTTTTTCGGCAAATGTACCATTGTCAGGCATTCCTAATATATCAAATTCTTTCGGAGGAAAATCACTTTGTTGAAACCATCTAAGCGAAGGGTTAATAATTACTTCATCCCCGCATTTAACATGTTGAACCCCTTCTCCTACCGTTTCAATCATTCCGGCTCCATCTGATCCAATGATTAGTGGAGAGTGATCCTTTGATAAGCGATCTGGAATAAACAAATCACGATGATTTAACCCCGCTGTTTTTATGGAAACTATTACTTCACCTTTACTAGGAACAGGATCTTCCATCTCTTTCAATTTGAACGTACCTTGATCAATTACAAATGCTTTCATTGCTTCGCCTCTCCTTCCAAATATGAACTAAAAATCTCCAAATCACTAATAAAACTTATATCTTTAGAAAATAACGGCACCTCACATAAGTGTTTACGTGGAAATAATTCGCGAATTTGTTGCAAATAGAACCGTTCAAGCTTGCGTCGCATTTCTATATATTCCCCACTTGCATCATTTGGTAACACTTTATTTATTATTAAGGATTTCACAAAAAGCTGATAATTATCAAGTAAATTGATTGCTTTCTTCGTTTCTAAAATAGGAAGGCGTTCCGGATTTAATACAAATATAAAGCCAGTTTGATCATTATCAAGCAATATTGTCCGTGCATGAGCAAATTTTTCCTGCCGTTTTTTTAATACTTGATAGATTGGATCATCTACTCTTTCTCCATCATGCAAAAGCTTACTGTAATGCTCATTCGTCTTCTTTCTTTTTTGAAGCATGCTTTCGACCCAAACTCCCATCAATTCTGGAAGAGAAAGCAATCGAATCGTATGACCTGTTGGTGCCGTATCAAATATGATCGCATCATATTGCTTGCGTTCTTCAACAACTATGTCAATTACTTTATTAAACATTGCTGCTTCATCTGCACCTGGAGAAACACGTGCTGTATCTAGTAATCGGTTCACTTCATCCAGCCAGCCTGAATGAATAACATGCTTCATATTTTCTTTTACTTCTGAAATATATATCTCGGTTTCAAACTGAGGATCAATTTCTAATACGGTAAGTGATGGTGAAATCCTTGTTCCTTTCCTATCAATAGGAGAATCGAATAAATCTCCTAAGTTATGTGCTGGATCTGTAGAAACAAGTAAGGTTTTTTTTCCAAGCATTGCTTGTTTCCAGGCAATAGCTGTTGCTGATGTTGATTTACCAACACCACCTTTGCCACCAATGAACAAGATTTGCTTATTCCATTCCTCCATTTAATTCTTCCTCCTTTCTGGCCCCTATTAACAGCATCTAATTCCCGATAAAGGAGACTTATCCATTCCCATACGTAGATGCCAATCATGAAAGTCTTCGATTATGTATGGATAGAGCTCTAATGTAAAGTAATAGGCCGGATTAGGTACACCTAGCAACTCAGAATAGAGGAGTAGAAAGAACAAATCATCCTCTCCTCGTAGTTCGCGAGCAATTTCTGTACGATGTGGCATTGACAATACTTCTTCATACCAACGAATTAATTGTTTAGCTTGTTTGATCATCCAATATCACCCCTATGCAAAGTTAGTAAAAACAATTAGATTAAGGTATACCTTTTGCCTGTAGATAGACCTTACGCTCGAATATCAAATCGCTCTGAAAAATACGATAGCCCGTAATCCAGTATGGAGTAGCTTAATTACTACTTCTTTGAAGGCGATCGTATTGTCCAGAGCGCGTATTTACCTGTATAACTTTTACTTTACGTAAAACGTTTAAATGCTAGCCGCATTGATTTATTCATCCACACGTATTTATTCTCTAGGGGAACCCGAACGATGTTCATTACTTAATACGGAAAAAGCCGTCAATGTTATCCAGATAGCAAACACGAAAATAATTGCTCCAAATATAAACAATAAGCTATTGGAGCTGGAACCAAACCATGACCATTCAAAAAAGACTTGCTGGAACATCGCATACAATGTCATGAACATTAGGAAAACCATTGGAATAAGAACAATTGCATAATTCCTACCAAGACGTTTTAACCAAATTGCAATTAACAAAAGACTTATCCCTGCTAATAGTTGATTGGATGTTCCAAACAAGGGCCATAGCAAATATCCGCCAGACCCAAAGCCTTTAGGTCCTTCAGGTAACAAAACAAGGGCTGCACTAGCAACAACAGCAATACTTGTAGCTACATGCTTTTTGGATAAGGTTGAGAAATTGTACGTAATTCCTAATTCCGCGATAATATAACGCATTAGACGAACTGAAGTATCTAGCGTCGTTGCTGCAAAGCTCACAACAATAATAGAAACAATGGTAGTGGCAATCGGAACTGGAATCATTAATCCAGTTGCTAGCTTACTAGCTCCCTCAACAAATACATTTAACCCAGCACCATTTGCAGCCGTATAGCTGTGGTATGTTGCTAAAAATTCATCTGCACTCGGGAAAAATGTAACCACCGCAAGAATAGCTATTAACGCTAATGATCCTTCACCTACCGCACCTAAATAGCCGACAAACCGTGCATCCGTTTCTTTATTTAATTGTTTAGAAGACGTTCCAGAGGAAACTAATCCATGAAAACCAGAAATGGCTCCACATGCAATAGTAATAAACAATAAAGGAAACCAGGATACATCTGTTCCTGTATTTGTAAGCGGAGCCGTTATCGTTGGATTCGTAAATAAGAGCCCTAAATATAATATCGCCAGTCCAACAATTAACTGATGCGAATTAATAAAGTCACGTGGCTGCAATAGCTTCCATACCGGGAGTGTTGAAGCAATATAAACATAGATCATCAAGATGATAATCCAAATGAAAAAAGCAGACGATACAGCCCCTAATCCAAATAAACCTGCCCCATTCTCTCCACCCATGTATTGTACAAGATCAATTTGTAAAAAATCAATTTTACTAGCAAAGATAGCTACTACATACATTAAAACCAAGGCAATTAACGAAGGGCCAAGCATGCGTTTCTTACGTTTATATACCGCATGCCCAATCCAAATAGCCAATGGAATTTGAATAAATACTGGTAATACACTTGCCGGGAAAGATATAAACAAATTGGCAATGACCCAGGCAAATACTGCATTTACCATTAGTACAAGAATTAATATAATGCATAGAAACAATATTTTCGCACGCTGTCCGATCAATTTGTTTGCAAGCGTTCCAACAGACTGTCCTTTATTTCTGACAGATAAAACTAATGTTCCAAAATCATGAACACCCGCAGCAAAAACGGTTCCTAAAATAACCCATAGAAATGCTGGTAGCCATCCCCAATAAACCGCAATGGCTGGTCCTACGATTGGTGCAGCGCCTGCAACTGATGTAAAGTGATGGCCCCATAAGACATATTTGCTTGTCGGAACAAAATCGACACCGTCCTTGAAGCGATGCGCAGGTGTGACATAATTTGGATCTAGTCGAAATATTTTCTCTGCAACAAATTTCGAATAGTATCGATAGCCTAATGCAAACACGACCATTCCAATGAATGCAATGAACATGCCATTCATTTGTATACCTCCCATTCTCATTAAATTAATATAGCGTATGTCCACATTCATTTGTTTAGTACAACCCATCTCTCAATTTCTCTGAAATCTCCTAACTGTAAAAAAGGAATCCCAGGGAAGGTGCGAATGAACCGACGAGTACTGAAGCTAGACGTAACTATTGTTCTATAAAACGTTATCCACAACGAACGATTTTAATAATTTTCTAAACATAAAAAAGCTGTCCGTAAATGAACAGCTCCTTCATTCCTTCCATATATGTTGCTTGATGCAGACCATTCTCGTCTATCTCTCCTTAATATTAAAAACTCGGATTAAAATAAATACACAGCAATAACCGTAGCAATAAATAGTCCTAGCACGACGGGTAAAAAATTCTTACGGACTAATTCCATTACGGATACGCCACAAAAACCCGCAATAGCTATTAACGATGACCAAGCGACGAGCGTTCCTCCACCTGCCCAAATAGCTCCCATTTGTCCAATTGCAGCAAGTGTTTCGGAACTAATCGTACTTGTTCCCATTGTGGCAGCCAGCGCTCCTGTTAATGGCAATCCGGAAAAACCTGATCCATCCAGTCCTGTTATCATACCAACCAATAAGACACTAAACCCTACAAATAAAGCGTCCTGTGGTAAAAATCCTTGCATCGATTGAATTAAGTCAAACAAAAGAGCTGGTCCCTCATCAACACCAAGGATACGACCAGAAAAATCTGGACTTCCTAGAAAAAAGAATCCAGCAATTGGAATGACTGGACCCATTGCCTTAAACGCAAATACAAAACCATCGGTAATATGATTGCTAATATAGTCTAGAGCATGTTGCTTTCCAAACGCAATCGTAGCAAGTAACAATAAGATTACTGCTACACCGCCAATAAATGCTGCTCCATCTCCTCCTTCTAGTCCACCCATTCTTCCAGAAACTAATTTTGTATACATCATATAAGCAACAACTGCAACTAATGCTAATGGGACAAAGATGGCGAACACTTTACTCCATACTGTTAGATGAGTTGCATTCGTCTTATTCACCGTACGTTCCGCTGTTCGCAACGACTGAAGCTCAACTTCATTCATTTTATCTCCCTTTAAACGAATGGCTTTTCGATGGATTAAATACGCGCACATAATGGCTACACATCCAACAATTAATGATAATATAAATGCTTGATCAGCAACCGTACTTACCTCCAACCCACCAGCCTTAGCTGATAAACTAGGTGCAACTTGAACCACATAATCAGAAGAAAGCGCCATTCCTTGCCCTGCAAGCGCAATTGCTACCGCAGCACTTATCGCCGGTAAACCAGCTCGCACAGCCGCTGGAACAAGAAGCGCACAAATAAGTGGAACAGCTGGTGTTGGCCAGAAAAACAGCGAAATAATATACGTAATGATAACAAGGATAAAAAACGCAAGATGCCCATTCACCATCATTTTTTGTATCGGAAGAATCATTCGTTGATCTGCTCCTAAATCATTTAAAGAATGGAGTAAGGCAATCATGAAGGTGATTATCAGAAAAATATTAAACAATTCTTGTGCAGCTACAAGATTTGCATTGAATATGGCAGTAAACCCATCTAAAAGACTTCCTTTATACACTAATGCAATGAGAAAAGTACCAAATAGCGTTGGAAGCACCACTCCTTTTCGAAACATCATTGTGATGATAATGAGCAATGTAAAAATACCGTATAGCCAATGGGATAATGTTAATTCCAACTGAATCTCCCTTTCCAAAAGTACTATACAATAGCCTATGCTCGCTTAATTAGAGCGGTGCTTAGAAATATGTCCATTACAAATTTTTAAAATTGTTGATCCTCTTCTAACTTTGTTTCACCTATACAGCTCGCACATAATAATACGCCATCTACATGCAAGCCATTGAAAAATCCATCCTCACAATACACCTCTACTCCACAACAGCTGCAATACCCAACAAATTCACGCATTAAATCGCTCCTCATTCTATAACATTCGATCTATCATTATATTTACTTGCGACAATTCTGTTGAAGAACAAGAAGGGAGAAAAATTCACTCCATTATGGAAAAAGGGTAATTCCGTATTATTGGAATTACCCTCCTTCGAGCGGATTCTATTCTTCTATTACGCAGCAGCCGTTAACAAAGTTCGCGGCTGTTTATTAAATAGCCAATAAATAACAAATGTACATATGACAAAAGACGGAAGCATGTACGAGCCATTATAAAGTAAGGAATATAACCATGCTGGCTGTCCCTCAGGTGCAAACTCAGCAAAGAAAATAAATCCTGCGAAAAAATGAGCTAGAAAACGAAGTGACGTTCCGATAAATACACCTGACATAATATAAATAAAACTCTTTTTGCGCTGTCCATCCTTGATCGTACGATGCACAGACCTTGCAAATATCCCTGCTAATCCAAGCGCTGTAAAAGCAAATCCGTACTCAATTACAGCTTGCCAAAAATAGTAAATGGCTGCTTCGCCAACGGCAATTTGCAGTATCCCCCACAAAAATCCTGAAAGCAAACCGCCTTTTAATCCCCAGCGAAATGCGACGATAAATACCGGAATCATTGCAAATGATACAGAGCCACCCTGTGGCCAAATTTTAAACGAGAGAAATGGAATTAAATCCAATACAAGTGCCAATGAGGTAAAAATGGAAACTTCGATCAAAAACAGTAAACTTTTAGATTGCATACGAAAAAATACCTCCCCTAATGCTAGTGACTATAACAAGCATGTGATATTTACCAACACAAAAAAAGTAATGCCAAGGGGAAGCTTCCTGATGGGGAATCCGCTCACAGCATTACTTTTCCATCAAAAAAGCCACCATCCCTACGCTAGTACTAACTAACAGGTTCAAAGGGTCTGAACATCTTGTTCACTCTCAGCCAAATGGCTCCCCCTGTAGGCTTCTTTCTATACTTTTTTTGTTACATGTATTGTAGCTCATTCTAAAATCGATTGCAAGATTTAGAATATAATAATACTAATAAGCGATAAATTCCTCTACATCTTTCACACATAAATGGATCGCGCGTTGCCAAAAATCAGGCTTCGTCAAATCAACTTTAAGATGCTTCGCTGCCAAGTCTTCTACGCTCATCCGTCCTGTATCTTGTAATAAAGCAATGTAGTCGTCTTCAAAGCTGCCACCTTTTTCAAGCGCATAGGCATAGATTCCTAAGCTAAATAAATATCCAAATGTATACGGGAAATTATAAAACGGAACACCAGTGATATGAAAATGAAGCTTAGAAGCCCAAAAATTAGGATCATATTCCTCAAGACTATTATGGTAGGCTTCTTTTTGCGCTTCGAGCATTAACTCATTTAAGCGTTGGACAGAAACCATGCCCTGCTTACGTTCTTCATAAAAACGTTGCTCAAATAAAAATCGTGCGTGAATGTTCATAAAAAAAGCAATACTTCGTTGAATTTTATCTTCTAATAGCGCCAATTTTTCCTCACGTGTTTTCGCTTGTTTCACAGATGCATCTGCTACAATCATCTCTGCAAACGTAGACGCTGTTTCTGCAACATTCATCGCATACTTTTGATTCAAACCATGCATTTCATTCATCACATGTTGATGATATGCATGACCAAGCTCGTGTGCTAACGTTGCAATATTTGAAGAAGTACCGGAATATGTCATGAAAATTCTCGTTTGCTTACTATCTGGAAAGCTCGTGCAAAAACCACCAGGGCGTTTTCCAGGTCGATCCTCCGCTTCAATCCATCGCTTTTGAAAAGCCATTTGAGCAAAATCAGCCATTTTAGGACTAAACTTTTGGAAATGCTTGGTGATAAATTGCGCTCCTTCAGTAAAGCTATAGCGCTTCACACTATTTGATATTGGCGCACCGATATCATACATGCTTAGCTTATCTAGACCAAGCAATGCGGCTTTTTTGTCTAGAAAAGCTTTAAAATGTGGTTTCGCCTCCCTAATTGCATCCCACATCGCATCCAATGTAGCCTTTTCCATTCGATTAATGGACAAAGGTTCTTGGAGAACGCTTTCCCAACCACGATGTTTGTACGTTTGTAAACGAAACCCTGCTAAATGGTTTAATGATTGGCTAAATAACGGCGCATTTTCCTCCCACGCTTTTCCGATTTGATTAAAGACATATCTGCGTACCCCACGATCCGGATGGCTTAGCTTATTTGCCGCTTGACTAACAGAAAATTTTTTATCCTCTCCGTTCTCTTGCAGGTTCACATGCATCTTTCCAACGATCGTATTATACATTTCCCCCCAAGCATGATAACCATCAATAGCTAAATCGCCAATCAGCACCTCCATATTACCTGGAAGATGCTGCTTCGCTTTTTCACGCATTTCATTTAAGCTAAAAGAAACGTCCTCTAAAGAGGGATGTAACTCGATTTTTTCCCATTCTTGCTCCTCTATCGTTACAAGCTTCTGCTTTAAAACCGTTTGAATGGCTCCCATTCTGGCATTTAATTCTGTCCGCTTTCCTACAAGAAGATTCGCCTTTTCGTCATGAACATTTTGTGCACTCAAGCAGCTAACAAACGCAGATACTTCACGTAGCTGTTTCATCACTTTTTCAAGAGCACTAACGATTTTAACTAATCCCTCGATCGCCTGTTCTTTATCCTTCCATTGAAATTGGTCGACCATCGTTTCAAGTGTTGTCATCGCTCGTTGTAATTTTGTTACATAAACTTGAAATTCAGTTGAGTCACTTCCCCCCGAAAAAATGACCTCTAAATCCCATGTTGGTTCATACTCAACCTTTTGTTGCATCCAATCTCTCCTTTGAATAGAAATGAAATGTATGTATATTCCTATTATACTGAAATAACAAACATTTTCTATACATAAGTTTGCATAAGATCGAGAAATGCAATTGATAAGTCTGTTGAGTCTAATTTCTTGCTTTTACATGTTCAGATGAAAAAATATGTATTTCCATCTTCCCATTTTTTGCTTGTGCTCGAATTAATATTGGTTGATTGAAATTATTTTTAAATGAAAAGTCAGGCCCCCACCAGCTCACTGTTGCATCTTTTCCGGGTGGAACATAAGGTACTTCTCTGCTATGCGAATACCGCTCGATAATTTCTATCCCTCTTAAATTAACCGCATTAAACAGTGTCGACGAAACTTGGCATATTCCGCCTCCTATATCCTCAGCTAATTCTCCTCTTACAATAACAGGTGCTCGCTCATAGCCCCGCTTCTCTGTACGTTTCCCCACCACTTTATTAAAAGAAAACGTTTCTCCAGGAAATACAACATGATTATTAATTGCTTTTGCTGCAAGCCATATGTTATGAGAGCGTTCCTCATTTTCTTGTCGAAAAAAAGTCTTGAAGCTGCCAATTTTTTTCGCACTAATCTCTGCTAAAAGCTCCCCATCGACTTTCGGATAGATAAGTGTTTTTGGAATAGAATATTGCTTTGACTGACCACTATAAAAAAAGGAATAAAAATATTCCATCGTCTTTGTGCGATTCAATTTCCATCCGGGCTTTCCAGCGATTATCTCCCCGCCCAATCCAATTTGGGCATTTTCGGGAGATGTATAAACTTGTTCTTCTAATTTATCTAACAGAAGTGTTAGTTTCTGATAATCCACTACGTATGGTTCAACAGCATCCAATGAGAAATGGCTTCTAATGAGGGTTTCACTCACGTTTTCTTCTTTTAGAATGAGTCTTAAAGCTGAAGTATGAAGGGGCAGTATAATACAAATGGCCAAACACACTATCGTGGCGATTATTTTTTTCATAATACGACCTCCTCCAAAATAGTATGAAACTAAATTTAATTTTCATGTATAAGTAAGAACAAAGAATGGAAAAAAGCCATATTAAAAGAGCTACCACGAAAATCATTGTTCATGACTTTTGTGATAGCTCCATCATTATATTATCTAAAGTCTCTATTGTCCTCTATTTTTCTGCTAGCAAACATATAGCCAACAATAGAAGCTAGTCCTAAAATAAAATAAAATGAACTTCGTTTCATTCTTTATTCCTCCTTTAATTTTGGAGCCGTGCACCATACAAGCTTAAAACGGACGAACTTTTCCTTTTTTCAAGAATAGCTTAGGTCCACCTAATAAGAATAAATAGCGATTGTCAACAACTTTCTTCATCGCTGCTGCTGGTTTTCCTGAGAGCTTTGTTCCAGATAACACGTTTCCTACACCATCGGTAATGCCCAATGATGCAACTGTTCCCTTATCATGGAATTCAAAGTTCTGTAAGGCTTCATGTCGAAGTAATGCTTTGATATTGCTTGCACACGTATCCGCATGTTGCATAGCTGCTTGCGCAGTTGGTGGATATGGACGACCTTCTTTTTCATTCATTACCCATGCACAATCACCCAGAATAAAGATGTTTTCTTCTTCTGGTGCTCTTAAATCACCATTAACAGTTACTTTTCCTCTTGTAAGTTCAAAACCGGATTTTGCAAGAATCGGATTTCCAGTAACCCCGCCCGTCCAAACAATTGTTCCAGCTTTAATCTCCTCACGGTCATCGCCAACAATAAATGCATCTTCTGTACATTCCTGGATTTTCGCATCTAAGCGGAATTCTACACCACGATGCTCTAACGATGTTTTCGCATATTCTACTAAGTCCTTTTCAAACATTGGTAAAATAGATGGAGCAGCTTCTACATTAATAATCCGCGCTTTACTACGATCAATATCATACTTCTTGCACAGCTGTGGTACCTTTTCAGCAAGCTCTCCAACAAATTCAATGCCAGTAAATCCAGCTCCACCGACTAAAATCGTTAAATCACTGTCATTCTTTTCTTCACTATTTTTATATTTTACAAACTGATATTCAATATGATCTCGAATTAATTGACATGAATCAATATCCTGGATGAAAAATGCATTTTCTTCCATTCCTTTAATACCGAATGTGTTCGTTACAAACCCAAGTGCGATAACAAGATAATCATATGTAATTTCACCATTTTCTAGAACAACACGATTATCTTCTTTTTCCACTTTTACAACGGAATCATAAATTAACCGAACTCGATTCGGGTTAATAACATCACTTATCATGATACGTGCTTGGTTATGATTAATCGTACCAGCAGCTACTTCATGAAGCCATGTTGTTTGATAATGATAATTGTGTTTATTAATTAACACAATTTCCGCTTCTTCTGGTGATAACTTTTGTGTTAAACGCTTCGTCGTCATCATCCCGGCATAGCCTGCCCCAAGGACGACAATTCTAGGTTTACTCATTTTTACATCCACCTTTCTGTTCTTAAGCAAATTGCTGATGAACTTCTCCCATCCTAAATTGCTTAATTTTCATTGCAAATAACCAACTTAAAACCTACTTGGAATTACATTTCCATAATATCAAAGTTTTTTTAAATAGGCTAATAATGTTTACTGTTTTTACCATAACCTCTTTTTATCTTTTATTGCTTTACATAGAATATCGATTCCATTATGTCCCATTCTTCATAATTATATGCTACCTTAAATTCACTTGGTTCAAGGAATCTATTAGAATGCTGTTTTAAGTCCTACCAACTCTCAGGAGAGTTATCGACTCCCCTTGCCTCCGCCTCATGAGTTTGATATGCATCGCTTACTGTAGGTTCCACGCGAAAAAATTTAACACAAACTAGAATGAATGTGCTATGATATATACAAGTTCATACGGTTACCTTTAAATCAGTCCTGTGAGACTGGCAAGGTGAGCAGACGAAGGTCTGCAAATTTATCAGCACAGATTGGACATTTATTGTTCCATTTATGTTGTATGAAAAAACCTTGCTATCTATTGGCAAGGTTTTTTTATGTTTCATCCTTAAACGGTAACATATGAACCTCAATAATAACGAGGGAGAGAATTGCATGAAACAGTATAAAGAAATTCAAGTAGATGAACGTTTACCATTTATTCAAAGCATTCCATTAAGTATTCAGCACTTATTCGCCATGTTTGGTTCAACTGTCCTAGTTCCAGTGCTTTTTGGCATAAATCCTGCAACTATTCTACTTATGAATGGATTAGGCACACTCTTTTATCTATTTATTACAAAAGGGAAAATCCCAGCCTATCTTGGCTCGAGCTTCGCTTTCATATCACCTGTATTTGTTGTGTTAAGTCACTATGCAGGTGGGGAAGGTTATGGCTATGCACTTGCAGGGTTCTTTGTCGTTGGTGTTGTACTCACCATTGTCGGTTTAATTGTTAAAGTAGCAGGAACTAGTTGGATTGATGTATTGTTTCCACCAGCTGCCATGGGAGCAATCGTTGCTGTCATTGGTTTAGAAATTGTGCCAGTTGCTGCAGAAATGGCAGGCTTGATTGCACCAGCTGATGCGGCTGCGGACTGGGCAATCGATTCAAAGGTTGTAATGGTTTCCATGCTCACCCTTGCCATAACAATTATAAGCTGGGTTACTATGCGTGGTTTCTTAAAAATTATTCCGATATTAATTGGTATTGTTTCTGGTTATATAATTGCATTTGCAGCAGGTTTAGTAGATTTAACAACGGTATCTGAAGCAGCGTGGATTTCAGTCCCTGATTTTTACCAAATGAAATTCGATTGGTCTGCGATTTTAATTATTCTACCTGCCGCATTAGTTATCATTCCAGAGCATATAGGTCACTTATTTGTTACAAGTAACATTGTCAAACGTGATTTAGCAAAGGATCCTGGTCTTGATCGCTCCCTTTTAGGAAATGGACTGTCCACCATGGTTTCTAGCTTTTTTGGTTCGACTCCAAACACAACCTATGGTGAAAACATTGGTGTATTAGCAATAACAAGAGTATATTCTACATGGATTATTGGTGGGGCTGCTGTACTCGCGATCTTCCTTTCTTTCTGTGGAAAGCTTGCAGCATTAATTTCATCGATTCCCACCGCTGTAATGGGAGGAATCTCGCTATTATTATTCGGTATTATAGCAGCGAGTGGAATTCGAATGCTCGTGGAAGCAAAGGTAGATTATAGCCACTCCCAAAACCTTATCTTAACGTGTGTTGTACTTGTTATTGGAATAAGTGGAGCAACAATAAGCTTAGGGGGAAATGTTGAACTAAAAGGTATGGGACTCGCAACAATTGTAGCTATTTTTCTTAGCATGTTCTTTAAACTTCTTGATTTACTTAAGCTATCCAATGAATAGGGAAAAAAAGATGTCCATATGGGCATCTTTTTTGTAGATATGTGTTTAGAAAATATTGCATAGTGAATAACTCCATAGGTATTTCCTACTGTTTTTTTACATTTCCCAACTTTCTTTACACGTTATTTTTCTAAATATGGTATAATTTTGATAATTAGAATAATATTACGTAATCGCATGTGATTAGTCGAATCGGAGGACTGAATACAGGAGGATCAATTCATGAAAACAACCCGTGACTTAGTCGATGAATTATCACAATTTAATGTATGGGTAAAATCTTTAGAGCATATGAGTGATACGCATTTTTTCACTCCAATAAAAAAAGACAAATGGTCTACAGCAGAAATCATTTGTCATATTACCTTCTGGGATATTTATATTATCGAAGAAATATTACCATTTATGAAAAATGATGCATCCATTCAAAGTATTTCTTTTGATATTTTAAATAAGAAAGCGGCAGAATATGCAAACTCAGGTGTTACAAAAAGTGAATTAATTGATCACCAGCTTTGTGCACGAACACAGCTAGTCTCTGTATTAAAACGAAAAAACGAAGAAGACTTTCACGCGTCCTTCACAATAAACGGGGATACAATCGATCCTTTTTCTGGGCTTCCACATACAATGTTCAATTATTTTTGGAGCTTTGTTTGGCATGATAATCATCATAAAAAGCAAATCGAGTTGTTTATAGAAGAAAAACAAAGCAAAGTTCGTCTAAACAACAGTACAAGTTCATAAGCAACCTTATTACTTTTAATTTGTATAACGCTCCCCGCATAGTTTTTTTAGTGAAGGAATCAGTAATACTATCCCTTCTAATTGTGTAGCTTCGAACTTTTCATATTATAAAAATCGACACTCTCCATTTTTAAGAGAGTGTCGACTTTTTATTGCAATGCTTCATTACCATTTGGATTCTTCTTAGTTTTATAGGTGAAATACACTATTGTTAGCATAGCAAACGTAAAAAGATAGCAAGCTAATATACCGATATTATGCCACATAAAGGAGAAATCTCCACTTGATATCACTGCTTTAAACGCTTGAACGGAGTATGTCATAGGTAGCAGTGCGTTTATAGGCTGTAACATGTTTGGTATCAATTCCAATGGAAATGTTCCGGCACTTGTTGTTAGCTGGAGGATTAAAAGCACAATGGCAATAAATCTTCCGGGATCACCTAATGTGGTTACTAAAAATTGGATTAACACGATAAACACAAGACTCGTAATTATAGTTGTCACAATAAATAATGGTACACTCTTCACTTCTATATCAAGACCGAGAAGAAGAACAGCATCGACTAGCAAAGCTTGCAGTATTCCTACAATACTTAACACACCAAACTTCCCAATAAACCATGTGATTCCACTTTGAGCCTGTATAGCTGGTTCTTTTATCTGATAAACAATCGTTATTAATAATGCGCCAACAAATAATCCTAATGAAACAAAATATGGTGCAAATCCGGTACCATAGTTTGGCACATGGTTTATTTCATTTTTGTCTAAAGCAACTGGATTACTAAACATCTCATACGTGTCATCATCCGCTTTAACCGAACTTGCTTCATCTGCTGCATCATCTAGCTTTTGATGAAGCTCATTTGTTCCTTTTTGTAAATCGGTTGCCCCATGATCAAGTGCGACAGAACCTTCTGCTAGTTTTTGGGAGCCGTCATTCATTTTTTGAGCGCCATTAGATATATCATGCATCCCATCATCTAAATCGGTAGCTCCTTTTTCAAGCTGCTTTACCGCCCCATTTGCTTGCACAAGCTTATTCTGGAACTGCTGCATGCTGTCAACGAATTGCTGTTGGCCATTATTTAGCTTATCTGCACCTGCTGCAAGTTCATTTGACCCGCCTGCTAATTTCGTAATGCCATCCAGTAGCGTGCTTTGTCCATCATTAACTTGTTCAAGACCTTGTAGTAATTCGTTAAATGTTGGATCAACTGCTTGTTGGATTTGCATTTCCATATTATTAGCTGTTGCTGCAAATTGATTATTTACTTCTTCCTTAAAAGGTACAAATCCTGCTTGAAGTCCTTTATCAATTTCTTGTTTTAATTGTGCTTCAAGCTGTTTTTGACTTGGTGTATTATTCGCCACTTGCTCTTGTAATGCTTGAATAACTTGTGGATCAACATTACTTTGCTTTAGCGCTTGAAAAAGCTGCGTCATCTGTGCTTCCTGCTGTTGTGATAGTTGCGCTGCGATTTCTCGTGAAAGCCCTTCGCCAAGCCTGCTCTGTAGTTGATCAAGCCCTTGGCTCATTGCACCAGCACTTGCATCTGATTTTTCACCTATTGCATTCGCCATTTCTTTAGGAAGTTTGTTTTGAAATGCGCGTAAGCCTTCCTCTATCTGCTTTGTAGCGTCAACAAGGGAAGGTATTTTTTCTTCCATTTGACTTGCCCCAGCTTGGATGTCGGTAATTCCATTCGTTAGCGTTCCTGTTCCAACTTGGAGTTCCGTTGATGCGTTCAACAGCTTTTCATTAGCTTCTGTAAACTGCTCTATTGCTGTAGAAAAGTCTGTCATCCCTGTTGCTAACAAATTGGCTCCCTTCATTGCTTTGTTTGTTCCTTGTTGAAATTCTATCGCTTTTGCTGCGAAATGTGCTAGATTTTCTTTTAACGATTGTGTACCATTTTGTAGTGTTTCTGCCCCTTCATTTAAGCTCCCACTTCCATCACTTGCCTTCGTAAGCCCATCTGACATTTCGTGTACACGATCAAACATCGTTTCCGCATACGTTGCCGAAATTTCATTCGCAATCGCTGTTTTAATTTCCTTTACTGCAGTTTCACCAATTTGTGCGGAAAGAAAATTATAGCTCTCATTTGGAACATACTTTAATTCCAACTGTTTTGGTGCTTCATCCATTAATGTTGTTGCATTCTGAGAGAAATCAGCAGGAATTTCAACGAGCATGTAATATTCTTGTTTCTCTAAACCCTTATACCCTTTCTCTCGTGTTCTAAAGTGAAATTGAAATTCGTTGTTATCCTTTAACTTATCAACAAGTTCATTTCCTAAGACTAATCTTTCTCCTTCTAGTGTTGCACCAGCATCTTCATTGACGACTGCAACTGGTAGTTTGTCGAGTTGTGAATACGGGTCCCAAAACGACCATAAAAACATACCAGCATATAAAATAGGTACAAAAATTACTCCAACAATCGGTACCCACACTTTTTTGTTGGAAAAAATTTGCTTCCATTCAGAAATGAATAATGACTTTTTCATACTTTCTTCCCTTCCCTCAATCATTAACGTTTTACTCATTTAGCCATTTATTTATGACTGTTTTATTCATTTGGTCATTTTTTGAAAAAAATCAAGGATCATCATTGTGATAATCCTTCGAACAAATATAATTTAAATAGCTTTGATATTTCATCCTTATTAAATGGCTCATGAAATTGCTCCCAATCGACAATTAATGAAATGTAGAGCTTTAACATGACAAAGGCCGTAACCTCCGGATTACAATGCTTGATTTCTCCTTTATCGATTGCCCGTTGGACAATCTCCTTAATATAACCAACAATAGCCGCTTCTAACTGTTGAACCACCTCTGAAACCGCTGGAGTTCCCATCTCTTTTTCCTCTTGTAGCAGTTTAATCGTAAGCTGGTGATCCTTTCTAAATTCCAGTAAGCTATATAAAGCCCGATCGGCATTTTCATGGAAGGAGCTATTCTCATCAATAACCGCTTCAGCCGCGGCTTTCATTTCTCTAATGAGTGATGCGATAATATCTCCGAACAATTCTTCTTTATTTTTATAAAATGTATAAATTGTTCCTTTGCCAACTCCTGCTAATTTTGCAACCTGATCCATTGTTGTTGCTTTATAACCGAATAAGGAGAACGACTTTGTAGCTGCTTCGACGATTTGTTTTTTTCGGTCAATTGCCATTTGCCTCACCCTAACCTTTTGCCCGAAATGACTAAATGAGTATTTTGGTCATTATTACAATATAAAAATAATAGCATGATTTAACATGTTTTACAACCACTTTTTAAAGGATTTTTATTCTTTACTCGTTAACACAGTATTTGCTTCAATAATAGTTACGAGTTGATCAATAATAGCTGGTCCTTCTTCTTCATCTAATAAATTGTTCAACATTATTGAAAAAATAAGCTCTTCACCCTCCTTTGTCCACATGTAGCCTGATAATGTACTAACACCTTGAATGGTTCCGGTTTTTGCTTTCACCATTTCAAGTCCTTCCATTCTATCACGTAATGTTCCTCCCACCATTCGATCAATCTCTCCGGCAATCGGCAAGGACTGAAGAAACACCGGATACCAAGCTTGATTTTGAACCTGGTATAGTAGATAACTAATTTCATTTGGAGGAATCATAGTTGCATTCGAAATTCCGGAACCATCACGCAAGAGGCAGGAGGAAATTGATAAGCCTAACGCTTCCATTTCTGACCGAAGCACCGCTAACCCATACTCCCAGTTCCCGACTCCAAGAACTAGCTTCCCCATTTCCTTTACGAATATTTCCGCATGATTGTTATTGCTTAGTTTCATAAAGGGGATGAATAGCTCCCTTAAAGGCATCGACCATTTCGTATACACAGTTATTACATACGATGGCGTGATGTCACTTCTTAATGTGCCAGTAAACGAAATATTTTGTGCGTCAAGTGCATTTTTAAAAACATGTAATGCATAATAGGTTGGTTCCCAAACAGCTACCCACTCTTGTACCGGTTCATGATCAATTGGAATCATACCCTTAATAATGATGCGATTACTTCCATGCTCTCGTTCTATTACGATTTCTCCGTCATCACTAGCAGAGGTAGTGATCGAATGGTTCACAATTTCTATCATGTCAACATTCGGTTCTAATAAGACAATCGTATCTTCTCCACATTTCTTTCCAGGTTGTACTTTTACAATAACTGTACCTGCATCATAATCTCTATCTGGTGATACGGTTAACGCAGAAATTTGCGATCCATAATAAAAATGCTCATCACTCCATATTAAATCAGGTGATAAACGAATGGAATCAAACCATGAATCATCACCAATAATATCTCCCTCTATCTTATGAATGCCTTGCTCGACAAGCTTTAAAGCAAACAAAGTAAAATCATCTGGAAGTAATGTTGGATCACCTTTTCCTTGTAAATAAATATTTCCATACAATGTATCACCTCGAATTTCGCCATCAAAAGATAACACGGTTGAAAAGCGATATCCTTCTCCTAAAACGGATAATGCAGCCGCGCCTGTTAACAGCTTCATATTAGAGGCAGGATGAAATCGCGTACTGCCCATTTTTTCATAAATAATCGCTCCTGTATCTGCTGAACGGATACTAATCCCAGATAATGCACCGGTTAGTTTTGTTTCTTTTGTTAAATACGTATAAATTTCTTTAGTTAACGAAAAACCCATGCCGTTACGATTGCTTTTCTCATCATTCATCTTCTTCCTCCTAACGAAAGCATTGATAACTTATTTACATAAAGTTCAACAGAATTCATTAAAATCCTTTATTTGCATACAAATTCATATAATAAAAAGATATTCCTTACGAACCTCTTTTTTGTCGCCTTGCTATTTGTCTTTTTGCAGTCCTTTTTTTTCCCATAGTAATTGTTGAAGCCTTTCTTCTAATTTTGAATCAGGTTGTATGCTCAAGCGACTAATGATTTCAGTTATTTCTGTTTCCAAAATCAATAAGCGTTCGCTATGATTCGAAGTCTTCTTGCTAGTCATTTGCTGTTGATACATACTGAAATTGCCATCAAATAGCTCCATTTCCTCATTCTTTATGATGAGTAGTTGTGTTGCAATATGATGAATAAATCGACGGTCATGAGAGACGAAAATAACCGTGCCCTGATACTCTTTTAGCAACGATTCAAGTTCCTTTATGGCGAAAACATCCAAAAAGTTTGATGGTTCATCAAGGACAAGTGTATTAATGTCACTTAAAAAAATTTTAGCAAAAGCTGTCTTTACTCGTTCTCCGCCACTTAATAGTTGTACCGGTTTATACACATCCTCGCCAAAAAACTGCAATCGGGCTAAAACAGTGCGAATTAATGCTTCCACTTGGGAAGATGTTTGTTGCACATTTTCTATAATCGTTTTCGTCTCATCTAAAACATCGATATTTTGACTAAAATAGCCTATTTTCACAGCGTTGGAAACGTTAATTCCTTCCACCCTGGCACATAGGTTTTTTATAAATGTCGTTTTTCCAGTACCATTTCCTCCAAGTATCGCCAGTTTCGTTCCGGCACGTATATGAAAAGTAGTTGGCTTCCACAACAATCGTTCTTTTATTTTTCCTGTTAATTCATTTACTCGAATAATAACACGATTCCCCAATTCATCTGCTTTTACAATATTCATTTTTAATGGAGGGACTTCATCCACTTTGTCTACTTTATGCAATTGCTCCATTCTCGTTTTGATGGCATTGGCAGTTGCATCTAACTTTTTTTGTTTTTTTGCAAAATAAGGCTTCGTTCCCATTTGTTTCGCATCGGAATCAGTTTTTTTATTTGGATTTTTAGTTGCTCTCGCTGCTTTCTTCTTCTTTAATTCAATCGCTCTTTCAAGTTCTTTCTTTTTTTTCACATAATGATCATAATCACTTTCCTGCTGCCTTATTTTCAGTGCTCTTGCTTCCTCGTAATTGCTATAATTTCCTTTATATTCGACTACTGTTCCGTTTTCCACCTCCCAAATTTTGTTACATAACGCATCGAGAAAATCACGATCATGTGAAACAATGACAATACTCTCAATCCACCGTCTTAAATCTTTTTCTAACCTTTCAATATGCTACGTATCTAGATTCGTTGTTGGTTCATCAAGTAACAATAATTCCGGTCGATGAACATACGCAGCATTTAAGTATTCCTGTGTTAGTTCCCCACCACTTTTAAAAGAAGAATTTCGTTTTAATTGTGGAACTAACCGGACCGAGGAAGCAGTTACAACCTCGCCTTTTGCTGGTTTAATCTTTCCCGCTAAAATGTTTACAAGCGAAGTTTTTCCGCTACCATTTCTGCCGACAACGCCAATTACATCTCCTTTATTCATTTGTAATTGTTCGACTTGCAGCAATTCCCTTCCTTGTATTTCGTATACGATATCCGTTGCAGTTATAATGACCATTCCATCCGCTCCTATCTGTACAATTAAAAAATCCTGTTCACAAGGAACAGGAAAAAGACTTATACCGAGAATGGACTACGCATGAAATCATTCTGGGCAAACTTAATCCTATCCCTCGCAAACCGAAACCTTTGCTTACTAAATAAACAGAGAGACCCCCTGTTCAGTAAGCAACCATTCGATTCAACGTAAAAAATAGGATTAATTTTTCATCTGCCCATGATCATCCTTTCCGCTTATATTATGTTCATTATAAAGTTAATATAGGGTTATCGCAACATTGTTAGCGAAGATTCTGAATTCCTTCTATAAAAGAACTTAATCACTAATTTGAAAAACACAAGAGGATCAAACAAAACAAACGTATGTAGATCAAAATCCGAATAATTTCATTGCAGCTTGAAAATGGGTTCGATCTCCCCGGGCACGTCCTCAGCAAACTAAGAAAAAGAAAGTTTGCTTTTCCGAGTGGATTTTTCGACGTACAGGAATTATTAGCGCAGACATTGTCACAGGCCGTAGCGGTTTTAGTCTGCGTTCCCTGTTGCTGATCCCTTAAGACGAGGAATGCTACATTAGCGACTCATTGCACCAGAAAAAGCGCATCTCTTTTTCAAGGAATCTCACCCATCTCAACTGCTCAATAATTTTATTTCATTATATTTTGTTCGGATTTTTCGGATGAAAAATTGTTTTGTCCAGCCTCTTGATTTTACAGTTTAAATTTCTTTAATAAAGTATTTAATTGCATAGATAGCTTTGCTAATTCCTCAGAGCTTTGTGTTATTTCCTCCATTGAACTGCTCGTTTGCTGTGAGGATGCCGATGCTTCTTCTACACCAGCCGTAGATTCCTCAGATATAGCTGCAATCTCTTCAATAGATCCATTCATCTCTAACGATTCATCAACAATTTCTGATAAATTCTTTGTGACCAACTGAATATTACTCGCCATCTCATTTACAAACATCGAGATTCCTTGGAACGTTTCATTTGTTGATTTTATTTGACTTGAACCTTTTTCTACCTCATCATAGCCGTGCTGTAATGAAGCCGCTACACTTCCTGACTCCTCCTGAATCGTTTTCACAATCCCCGTTATATCTCCAACCGATGCAGATACTTGTTCAGCAAGTTTTCTTACTTCATCAGCAACAACAGCAAATCCTCTGCCTTGTTCTCCTGCTCTTGCTGCTTCAATTGCTGCATTTAAGGCAAGTAGATTTGTCTGTTCTGCAATATCCTTGATTACGTTTACGAGCTGTGAAATCTGCTTTGATTGCTCGTCTAGGCCTTGCATTTTATGAACTGCTTCTTTCACAATCCCATCAATAATAGCCATCTGCGCTGTTGAATCTTTCATCAATTTACTTCCATCGTTCGTCATTGTCTTTATTTCATTTGATGCCAGTGCAACAAGCTCACCATTTTGATTAGAATCCTGAACTTTAATAGAAAAATTCCCCATTGCTGCAGAAAGCTCACTTGCTCGGTTTGCTTGTGTTTCAGAACCAGATGCCAATTGCTGCATCGTTACTGCAATTTGCTCTGACCCTTCTTTTACTTCGTTTGCCGACTGTGTTAATTCATTACTATGACTACGAACTGTTTCAGATACAAATGCAACTTCCTTTAATATATTTCGTAAGTTCTCTCCTACCTTATTAATCGAGGTTGCAAGTCTACCAATTTCATCTTTTCCTTCATAGTTAATAGGTTCAACAAGCAAATCTCCATTAGCAATCTGATCACTAGCATGAACGACTTGATTTAAATTTCGTGACACAATACGACTAATAATTATTAGACTAATCACACCAATTACGATGGAAGCAATAAGAAAAACAATTTGTGTTGTATACGTATAATTTTGCTCCTGCTTCGCCCCTGCTACTGCCTGTTCACGTTCTTTATTTATCGCAGCTGTGAGCTCATCAAGCATAGCAACATTTTCTTCTCTTATATCTCCTGCCTGCTTTACATAAGATAATGCAGATGCTGCATTTCCATTTGCAACAGCGCCTTGTACATAATTCTCAAATACTCGGTTAATTTCCATGTCATTATCAAAAACAACCGCAAGCTTCTCTTGTTGCGCTTGATTCTCTATTTGTGCTGTTATACGTTCCTTTAATTCATTAAATTCCTTGCTATGTGCATCAAATTTCTCAATATATTGTGAATCACCCTCGTGAAAATAACTAATGATATAAAGTCCTTTTGCACGCGTCAATGAGCCTAGCTCCATAATATCTACTGCTTGATTACTTTTTTCATCAACTGTATTTATGCCTTTTCCTACATTGGCAATTAAGAAAGATACCGCTAAAGCAGAGCCGCTAAAAAGGATAATCGTCATCAGAAAAACGAAGCCGTATTTCCAGCCAATCGAAATATTTTTAAACCGTGGTTTAAAACGTGGTTTGAACCGTAGTTTTTTTAGCATACATTTCCCTCCGTTTTGTTATGTAATAAAGCTATCATTCCTTCTCTTATATCGGCTTCCTTTTTATACAATTCAAGTGTAATTATTGAAGAAATAAGTAACCTATCTTTTTATTTCTGAAAACCCCTTTCTTTTCGTTTCTAACCTAATAAATCCGCCAAAACGAATGCTTTACACTGAAAATTCCTTTTATTGAAACTTTTCTTAATTGGAATCGTAATATAGGTATCTTACTTCTTCATAAAGGATGGGTGCATATGACGCTTTTTGGATTACCGATGGAAACAATCTATTTTTATTTGCTAATCCTGTTTGGATTTCTAACGATTATCTATTTATTCTTTGGAGATGTTATTGAAGGTATTGGTGGGGCAAGCGGATTCCTGAATCCTGCACTTTTCTTAGCTTTTGTTATCTTTTTTTCTGTTAATGGCTATATATTCGAAAGAGTTACTTCTATTAATAGTTTTATTATTTTAGCTATATCTATCGGAATCGCAATAATACTCAGTACTATACTAAATGTGTTTGTACTTATCCCGTTATCCAATGCGGAGGGTTCATTAAGCTATACAGAGGACTCATTAATCGGCAGAGTAGGAAAGATCATCATTCCTATTCCTGAGGATGGGTATGGAGAAATATTTATTGAAAGTAACAGTGGAATGATTTCAAAACCAGCAGCAAGTATGGATAAGGTTTCCATTCAAGAAGGGACGCATGTACTCGTTTTAGAAATAACAAATGGTGTGCTTTATGTTGTCCCATATGAAGATAAGCTCAGATCTGTTTAAATATACCCTTCCAATCGGAAGTGTAATTTAATTAATAAATAGATACAAGGGGGAAAAGAAATGTTTGAAGGTATTTGGATTGTAATCGGTATAGCAATTGTATTCTTACTAGCATTAATTGGGCTCTTCATCTCAAAATACCGAACTGCCGGACCAGACGAAGCACTCATTGTAACAGGAAGCTATCTAGGTGGGAAAAATGTCCACCTTGATGATTCAGGGAATAAGATTAAAATCATTCGTGGGGGAGGAGCCTTTGTCCTTCCGGTATTTCAACAAGCATCACCGCTAAGTTTACTATCTAGCAAGCTTGATGTCACATCACCAGAGGTATATACAGAGCAAGGTGTACCAGTTGCAGCAGATGGAACAGCAATTATTAAAATAGGTGGTTCAATTGGCGAAATTGCAACAGCAGCAGAGCAGTTCCTCGGAAAATCAAAGGAAGACCGTGAAAATGAAGCAAAAGAAGTATTGGAAGGTCATCTTCGCTCTATTCTTGGATCGATGACTGTTGAAGAAATATATAAAAATAGAGATAAGTTTTCCCAAGAGGTTCAACGTGTTGCATCACAAGATTTGGCCAAAATGGGCTTAATTATCGTCTCATTCACAATAAAAGATGTCCAAGATAAAAATGGATACTTAGAATCACTTGGTAAACCAAGAATTGCCCAAGTAAAGCGTGATGCTGATATCGCAACTGCTGACGCAGAGAAAGAAACACGAATAAAACAGGCTGAAGCAGCGAAAGAAGCAAAAAAAGCCGAGCTCGAGCGAGCGACGGAAATTGCCGAAGCTGAAAAAGAAAACCAGTTAAAAACCGCGGAATATCGTAGAGAGCAGGACATTGCAAAAGCTCGGGCTGACCAAGCCTATGACTTAGAAACTGCACGTGCGCATCAAGAGGTAACCGAGCAACAAATGCAGGTAAAAATTATCGAGCGCCAAAAGCAGATTGAATTAGAAGAGAAAGAGATCCTCCGTCGTGAAAGACAATATGATTCAGAGGTTAAAAAGAAAGCAGATGCAGATCGTTACGCTGTGGAACAAGCAGCTGTCGCTGAAAAAGCAAAACAAATTGCTGATGCTGATGCAAATAAATACCGCATCGAAGCAGAAGCAAAAGCGGAAGCAGAAAAGGTTCGTATCGACGGGATTGCTAAAGCCGATGCAGAACGAGCACAAGGTGAATCACAAGCAGAAATTATCCGCTTAAAAGGATTAGCGGAAGCAGAGGCCAAGCGTAAAATCGCAGAAGCATTTGAACAATACGGTGAAGCGGCAGTCCTCGATATGGTAATGAAAATGCTACCTGATTACGCAAAGCAAGTCGCAAGTCCATTATCCAATATAGATAAGATCACAGTAGTTGATACTGGCGGAAATAGTGCAGAAGGTGGAGCAAATAAGGTGACAGGGTACGCTACCAATCTTATGTCTACACTTCAAGAATCATTAAAAGCCTCCTCTGGAATTGATGTGAAAGAATTATTAGAAAATATTTCTGGAAAAAATCGCTTTCTGGATATAGAGCAAAACGATCGTTCACTTTCCTTCCAAAATCACAGAGAAAGCACAGAGCAAATGGTAGCAACAAAAACAGAAGATGAAGAACAAGGATAAAGCAATCTACTTCTAAATTTTGAAGCTGTGCCAAAATACTTATAACTTTTGAAAGTCCGAACTGATTCATTTTTATGCTGAATCATAGTTCGGATTTCTTCTTGTGACCATTTTGTGCCTATACTTAAAATAGTATTATAAACATCGTTATGTTGAAACAAATATTTTCATAGAAAAAATTAATCACTCCAATTATTAATGGATTAAATCTTTCAAAAAAGGTAAAATTTAAAGATAGATTTGCGCATTAGGATAATACAGTTTTTTCAGGAGGTTATGATGGCTTTAAGATATAAATGTTTAATCCTAGACCACGATGATACTGGCGTAAAAAGTACACCTGATATACACTATCCATCATTTGTAGAGGCTTTGAAAGATTTGCGACCGAATGATAAGCCTATTACACTAGAAGATTTTGTTCGATATTGTTTTAATCCTGGCTTTTCTTCTCTGTGTAGGAACATCCTTAAATTCACAGAAGCAGAACAAGCACATCAGCAAGCAATATGGAGAAAATATACAGAATCAACTGTGCCAGATTTTTATGAATTGTTTATAGAGACTGTTCAACAATTTAAAAAACAAGGTGGAATTGTAACGGTCGTTTCTCATTCTGAAAAGGATCGAATTAAAAGGGATTATGCTATTCATTGTGGGTTTGTTCCAGACGCAATTTTTGGTTGGGAACTTCCTGAACCTCAGCGAAAACCACATCCATATCCGATAAAAGAAATATTAAAACGCTTTAATCTTCTAGAAACGGAAGCCTTAATGGTTGACGATTTAAAGCCAGGACTGGAAATGGCAAAAAGTTGTAAAGTGGACTTTGCTGCTGCAGGTTGGTCACACAGTATACCCGAGATCAAGAAAGAAATGAAATCAGATTCCGACTATTACTTTGAAACCGTAGAACAATTTCAACATTTTTTATTCCGTACATAACTTAAAGCAAGTAAGAGAGACTTATTTAGAAAAAATGTTAAAAAGAGAGCCACATCCATTATTTTCGATGTGGCTCTCTTTCAATAGAGTCTGTTACCAGCATTATGCGTTTTTCATATTCGGTTTTCGATCCTTTATAAAGAAGGCTAAAATAAAGGCAACGATTGACAACATACCAGCTACACCAAAGGATACATTCACACCATGAATCATACCATTCATCCCTTCACTTGGTATTGCATGATTCGTCATCAAGGTAACAAGAAGTGCTGTCCCTACTGCACCAGCCACTTGTCGCATTGTATTATTCATCGCTGTTCCATGTGGAATAAGCTTCGAGTTCAATTGATTTAAACCGGCAGTTGTTACTGGCATCATTACCATCGCAATGCCGAACATTCTAACTGCATTTACAATAGCAAGATACAAAAATGTTGTCTCGACAGAAAGTAGCGAAAACATAAATGTTGTTATTGTTACAATTAGCATTCCAATAATCGCCAACCATCTTGCACCAAAGCGGTCAAATAAACGGCCCGTGATTGGATTCATAATCCCCATTAGCACAGCACCGGGCATTAGCATTAAGCCTGATTCTAGCGCACTAAATCCAAGCATATCCTGCATAAATATTGGTAATACAACTGCCGCACCAATCATCGCTAAAAAGGAAATCATTCCTAATGCAGTAGTTAATGTAAACATCTTATTCTGGAAAACACGAAATTCTAATATTGGTGTCTCTAATTTTAACTGCCTTAATATAAACAAAACTAAGGAAATTGCCCCAACTATTAATGAAAGGATAACGTGAGAACTACTCCACCCATGACTACCTGCAGTACTAAAACCATAAAGCAAGCCACCAAAACCAAATGTGGAGAGGATAATCGAAATAACATCGACTTTAGGAAATGTACGCTTCGTCACATTTTTCAAAATGAAAAAGGCAACAATTAAATCAATAATTACAATAGGCAAAACTACATAAAACAGTGCTCGCCATGGATAATGCTCTACAATCCAACCAGAAAGTGTCGGTCCAATTGCGGGTGCAAAGGCAATGACCATGCCGAACATCCCCATTGCTGAACCGCGTTTTTCAATTGGAAAGATAAGAAATAAAATGGTTTGCATTAATGGCATCATAATACCAGCACCAGATGCCTGTAGAATTCTTCCTATCATTAAAAATGTAAAATCAGGTGCAATTGCACACACCAATGTTCCAAGTCCAAAAAGTCCCATTGCCGATAAAAAAAGCCCTCTTGTCGTAAATCGTTCGATCAAGAATGCTGTAATTGGAATCATTATCCCATTTACAAGTAAAAATACAGATTGAAGCCATTGGACGACACTTGGCTCTAAATTCAAATCTCTCATAATGTGCGGAATAGCAGTAACGAGTAAGGTTTGATTTAGTATTGCTACAAAAGCCCCTGAAATCAATACAAGCATGATAGGTACCTTGTTCACTTTCGGTGCAGACTGATTTTGGGCTTTATCGTTAGCCATATTTATCCTTCTTTCTCTATAAAGTTACTCTTCTCAAAATATTTTATTAATTGTTAGTTACGAAAAGTTATTCTAACATACTATCACTGGAAAAAAAAGCTCTAATTTCTTCAATAGAAATAGTAAGCCATCCAAATTGTGGATGAGAGTTTACATCGTCTATAAAGTTACCATATCTTTTTATATAACTAAGTCCTTTGTTAATCATATGATTTTAAAGGGTAAATGATTTCGTTTCACCAGTCATATTCGTTCGGATCACCTGTGCAACTTTTGGAAGATAAGTTATTGTATACAAGGTACCGAAAAAAGCGTCATAATCTTTATAAAAAACTGGGGAATCGGTATTAGCAAACCATTCATGTACTTCTTCGGCCGAAGGAATGTACTCCCAATTTTTAATCGCTTCCACCCTTTTTTGTGAAGAATCATGATTCGCTCGATTATATGGTTGCAAATCCTGTGCATAAAACATATTCGTACCTATCAAATAATTAGTGTTCCGATGAACATATTGAATCGATGGAGCAGCTTCTACGATTGCCATACTCCCATGCCTATCCAACAAAGAATAATTATAGCTAGCAGCATGCGGCAACTTTCCTAAAAGTTCAATTGCTTCTTCTGTCGTGGTACATGTTTCTAAAACTATTCGCGTAATCGTACTACATAAAAAGCCTTTCTTATATGTATTGTTATTTACAAAATGCAGTCCAATTATTAATCCATTTTCATTCATCCCGTCTAATCTTCCCAACAACAGCTGTGAATGACCACATAACATACGGCCGTCTACAGGATGTTGAACCATAAATATGTTATCAAACAACTGTGGGCTAAAATCATAATTTCGAACGTAATAGTCTTGCGTACAAAAACTGGTACAACCCATTCCTTCAAGCTTTGGCATATCATAGCCTGCAAAGAGTCTTAATCCCGATTCATTGGAAATTTTTAGTCCATCGCTTATTCCAGCAATCTCATCTAATAATTGTGGACACCATTCCGTGAGTTTTTCTCTAATTTCATGTGAATCCTGCTGAAAATTATATTGTTTAATCAAAGCTAACACCTGTTGGAAATGCAGCGATTTCCCTGCTTCTTCCCCTATCTTTTTTCCTATTTCATAATAACTCCCATCTAATTCGAGAAGCTTGTTATGTATCATACACCCCACTCCTTTATTAAATAAACTACCCCTAATCAACTATAACACATGGTAGGTTAAATAAAGTTAATTTTCAATTAATTAATCGTGTTATCCTTCTTTAATGTCAAAGAAAAAACCATGCATATCTTTTCATATGCATGGCGAATCATGTAATTCGATTAATCCCGATTTGGCTTGTCCGTATTAGAAAAATCCGGGTCCTCTCCAAACTCAGTTCCATACTGTAAATTCCCTGTATTTACAGTACGATCGGTTACGTCATCTTCTTCACCAAGCGGGGCGAATAACAAAGAAATACAAACCAAACCGCTTAACCCAACAAGCGCATAAATGACTCTTGATAAAGCTGCAGTCTGTCCTCCAAAAATGGCGGCAACTAAATCAAAATTGAAAAAACCAATTAGACCCCAGTTAATTGCACCGATGATGACCAAAGCTAATGCGATACGTTGCAGTGTTTGCATGATGCATCCACCTCCTTCCCATAAGCTATTCCTTGCAAGAAGCCTTCACTTCTAATTGAATCTAACTTGCATTCCTCCAGCACTGGACACGGCAATAATGGTACAAAACAAACTTCGATAACGTATACGATAAGCCATTTCGTGAACAAGCTCTCTTCTCATTGAAAATAATCCTTCTGCAAGTATGATTCAATGATATCTTTTACAACTTATTGTAAATTCATACGAAAAAATTTCGTTTTTAAAAGGGGTTTTAGTTATCCGTAATACACAGCATAAAATAATCGCTTAAAAGCATAATAAAAAGATATTAAACAAAGAAAAGGTGGAACAATACGATGGTAAATGAAACATTCTCTGCTGGTGAAATTGTATATGTAATTATTCGAAATCCACATGTCCAAGGAGTAGCAAATGTCCAGCAAGCGGCGATTGTGGAGAATCCCGAACAAAGAGGACAACTTGCCTTATTTGTCTATGAAACCTATTATCCTTTGTCAGATGAATTTGCTATTTTTAAATCAGAGGAAGAAGCAGAAAATGCTTATCAAGAAGCCTTTAGTGGTGCAGTGATGGATGATGGTGATTTGTATGGTTAAACCTTTCATTCCCCAGCTTGTATATATTGAACCAAAAGCATTAGATTATCCGCTCGGCAATCAGCTTCTGAAAAAATTCGAGGAAATGGGAGTGGAAATCAAACAAACAACATCCCATAATCAAATCCGTAATTTTCCTGGTGAAAATCATTTTCAGAAATATCGACTAGCTAAATCAACATTAGTAATTGGTATTCGAAAGACACTTCAATTTGATTCATCGAAGCCATCCGCAGAATACGCCATTCCCTTTGCTACTGGTTGTATGGGGCACTGTCATTATTGTTACTTACAAACTACAATGGGAAGTAAGCCGTATATCCGAACCTATGTTAATGTGGAAGAAATACTAGATGCAGCGGAAGGATATATGAAAGAGCGCGCTCCAGAAATCACTCGGTTTGAAGCTTCTTGTACGTCAGATATTGTAGGTATAGATCATTTAACCCATACATTAAAGCACGCGATCGAATATTTTGGACAATCGGAGCATGGTCAACTGCGCTTCGTAACAAAGTTTGCACATGTAGATCATCTTCTAGATGCAAAACATAATGGCAGAACTCGGTTTCGCTTTAGTATTAATGACGATTACATTATTAAATATTTTGAACCAGGCACCTCAAGATTACATGAAAGAATCGAAGCAGCTGTTAAGGTGGCAGAGGCTGGATACCCACTTGGATTTATCGTTGCACCGATTTATTTACATGAGGGCTGGGAACAAGGATATCTCGAAATGTTTGAGAAACTTGAAGCAGCACTTCCTAGCTTCGCCAAGAAGGATTTAACATTCGAGCTTATTCAACATCGCTTTACAAAACCAGCAAAACGAGTCATTCAAGAAAATTATCCAATGACAAAGCTTGAGCTTGATGAATCAAAAAGAAAATGGAAGTGGGGTCGATATGGAATTGGTAAATACGTGTATCCGACAGACCAACAAGAGCAAATTAAACTAACACTCGGTAACTATCTGAAGTCATATTTCCCCGAGGCAAGAATGGAATATTTCACGTAATCCCCTATCCTTATCACTATGTTTACCTAATTTGAAAAAATCCACCTCGCCTTCGATGAATTTGAACATTCCTCTTCAAATAAATACAAATTAAAAAGCAATTGTTTCTATCTGTTTTCAATCATAGAGACAACTGCTTTTTATATCTTTGAAATTATTTTTATCCTTATTTAATTTACCGCCTGACTCTGAAGTGGATTCGGAAGCGGTTTCCGTCCTAATATTCGATTCAAAATCATTTCCGTGTACATACCAAACGCCTGTTGTGTACGTAGTCTAGGTCGTGGAAGATTAATCTCTTGATTCAGCTTTATCGTTCCATCTTCAATTAATAGTACGCGATCTGCTATCGCAACCGCTTCTTCTACATCATGTGTCACTAATACTGCTGTAAATTTATTTTTCCTCCATAACCGCTCAATTAGCTCCTGCATTTCAATTCGTGTTAATGCATCAAGTGCACCAAGCGGTTCATCTAGTAATAGAAGCTTGGGATCGTGCACTAACGCTCGTGCTAAGGCGACACGTTGTTGCTGTCCCCCTGATAATTTATTCGGCCAGTCTTTCATACGCTCTGCAAGTCCTACACTATCTAATGCCTCCAAAGCCTTTTCTTCTTTCCCTTTCCCAAGTCCAATTGCTACATTTTCAATTACTGTCTTCCATGGAAGTAAACGCCCATCCTGAAACATGATACGGGCCTTTTTGTTAAAGGACCGTAGAGGTTGTTCTCGAACGGAAACATTTCCAGAGTCATACGTTTCTAATCCTGCAATAATACGAAGTAATGTACTCTTTCCGCAGCCACTCTTCCCTACAATCGCAATAAACTCGCCTTCATTAATCGATAAATTAATCCTTTTCAATACATTTCTATTATCAAATGCTTTATCCACATGATCTAGCCGGATAAACGCGTTATTGTTACTAACCATCTCCTTCTTCCCCACCTCTCTTTACGTATTCCACTGCAACAATTTCCCCTCAAAATATTTCGCAATCACATCTGAAAGCTTACCAAATAATGCATACAGTAAAATACTCAGTACAATAATATCCATTTGCATAAACTCACGGGCATTCATGGCCATATACCCAATTCCCGATCGGGTTGAAATCGTTTCTGCCACAATTAATGTAAGCCACATAACCCCCAATGAAAAACGAACACCGACAAGAATGGAAGCCATCGCTCCAGGTAAAATAACATGCATAAACAAGGAGCGTCCTTTTAATCCATAGGCTTTACCCATTTCTATTAGGCCTTTATCCACTGATTTAATGCCATGATACGTATTAATATAAATCGGAAACATGACCCCTAATGAAACGAGAAAGATTTTCGAAAATTCATCAATGCCAAACCATAGAATAACGAGTGGAATTAAGGCTAAATGTGGGATATTACGTAGCATTTGTACCGATGTATCAAACAAAAGCTCTGATATTCTAGAAATACCATTAAAAATACCGAGTAAAAAGCCAATGCCACCACCAATCAAAAACCCAGCTAAAGCACGCCAAAGGCTAATTGAAACATGCTCAAACAGCTCCCCTGTGCCAATCAGTTCAACTGCTGCCTGTAAAACCGCTCCAGGTGACGGAAGTATTCTAACTGGGATGACTCCAATCATCGATAAAAGCTGCCAACAACATACTAATAATATGGGAACGATCCAAGGAGTTATTTTTAAAAATTTCCTGCTTCCTTGCAATCGAATCGACCTCCCTTTCTACTATTTTCGCATCACATCAGATACATTAACCGCTTTTGGAATGATATCTAATTCATAAAAAATATTAGCAATATCCTGTTGTTCTTGAATAATTTCTTCTCCTATTTTATCTACGCCATATTCTCTGCGTTCAACAGCTTTTGTTACAGAATCCTCATCAAGATTTAGTATCGGAGCAAGCATTTCCACTAATTCCGCATGATTTTCATTTGCCCAAAGAGAAGATTTTTCTACTTCTTCCATAATAATCTTTGCTATATTGTCATGTTTTTTTGCAAATGCTTCTGTTGCGATAAAAAAATCTCGATCTGTTGAGAGCCCTTCCCCACTTGTAAGTAAAGTTGCATTAGCGTGTAGCTCTGTAGAAGCTGTATAAGGATCCCACACAACCATTGCATCTACATCTCCTTGTTCAAAAGCTACTCGCGCATCTCCCGGTGACAAATATGCTGGTGTAATATCGGAATATTGTAATCCTGCATTTTGTAATGCTTTGATTAATAAGTAGTGGGAACTAGAGCCTTTAGCAAAGCTTACTGTTTTCCCTTTTAGATCTTGAATCGATGTAATGTTGGAATCGTTTGGCACAAGAATTCCACTTCCATAAAATTTTGGTTTTCCAGCGCCAAGTGTAACAAATGGGGTACCAGCTGCTTGTGCGAAAATAACTGGGGAATTCCCGGTCCTACCAACATCAATGCTCCCTGCATTCAATGCCTCCACTAAAGCTGGACCAGCTTGAAATTCCTTCCATTCTAATTTATAGCCAAGTTCATCTAAGCGCTCATCCAATTTTCCTAAGCCTTTAACAATGACGAAAGGACAGTTTTTCTGATAGCCAATACGCACTACTTTGTCTTTTTCCTCATCCTTCGTATCCTTCTTTTTCGCTTCACCACTGCAACCATATGCAAATAACAGCAGCAAGCCTATAAGCAAGAAAAATAATTTTCTTTTCAATCCCACCATGTCATCTCCTTTGCTTTTTCCTAAAACGCCCAGCTTAAAATCTCTGCTTTTAGCCTATGTAAAAATTCAATCTAGGTTCCTGTCCCGCTCCATTTTCTCTTCTTTTCTAAAACATTTATATCCAATACCATCATATTTTTCTTTATTTATGGAAACCTAAAACTAAAAAAGAAGGGAAAATCCATGTGATTGAAATGAGCAAAAACAAAGAAAATGAACCATTCCATTCAGGGGAGATATACCATTTATGGGCATATCTATTTCATACAAAGCATTACTTAGTCACACTACAAGTCTTTATTAATCATACTGGCGATGAAGATTTAAAAGCATATTTAGAGGATTTATTGGAAAATGAAGTAACGCAGGAAGCACAGCAAATCGAAATGATTTTAAAAGAGGCTGGAATCCGATTACCTCCTGCCCCACCTGATCGTCCAAATGTTGAAGTGGAAGACATTCCCGCAGGCGCTCGTTTTCATGAACCTGAAATTGCGATATTAGTTCAGGAAGAGCTAATGTATGGCAAAATACAATGTAGCTCTATGATGAACATATCTATACGAACAGACTTCGAGGAAATATTTGGTGACTTTCACGAACAAAAAATAACTTATTACCGAAAATTATCCGATTTATCAAAGAAAAAAGGATGGGTTGTTTCACCACCTGTCCATATAAAATAATCAGCAATCAGTGGGGGATTATCCACCACTGATTGTTAGTTGAATAGAACCAACCTAACTTGTGGGCTAATACCTATATGCTAAAGTGAGAGGCTTACTGCAAGTTACATGCTGATAAAAAATAATGCAGGAGTGGCTAATTCATGGCTAAAAAAAATAAATCGATGGCGATTTGGGCCATCGGATCGATTCCATTAATTACGACATTAGGAAATTCCATGCTTATCCCCATATTACCAGCAATGAAAAAGGCCTTACACCTGTCTGAAATGCAAGTGAGTTTAACCATTACAGGATATTCTATTGCGGCAGCCATCTTTATACCTTTATTCGGCTATCTATCTGATCGTTTTTCTCGGAAGGCGATTATAATCCCTGCACTTTTTCTTACTAGCATTGGGGGATTGCTCGCAGGTTTTGCAGCAGCAGCATTTTCGAATGCCTATTTATGGTTAATGGTAGGTCGAATTATTCAAGGAATTGGAGCGGCTGGAACAGCTCCTATTGCAATGGCACTAGCAGGGGATTTATTTAAAGGTGCCGAACAAAGTCGTGTACTCGGGATTTTGGAAGCTTCTAATGGACTGGGAAAGGTGCTCTCCCCAATTCTCGGAGCATTATTAGGCTTACTCATTTGGTATGCCGTCTTTTTTGCTTTTCCAGTTATATGTGTGCTTTCAATCTTCCTCACATGGATATGGATAAAAGAAAAAAAGAATCAACAAGCTCCCCTCTCATTTCGAAAATACGTCCATGGACTTGTAAGTGTTTTTAAGCTTGAAGGAAGGTGGTTGTTTGTAACCTATTTAGCGGGCGGGACGTGTTTATTCACACTGTTTGGGATTTTATTTTTTTTATCTGACCTGCTCGAGGAAAAGCATCGTATAACAGGCTTTACGAAAGGGTTGGTTTTAGCTATTCCATTACTTGTCATGGTAACGTCAAACTATTTTACGGGAAGTAGAATTAAAAAAAATCTAGAAAAAATGAAGAAATTTATTCTTATTGGATTATTATTCATGACGCTTTCCTATACACTGCTTATTTGGTTTGACAAACTCATTCTTTTTTTAATTATTCTCTCCATCAGCAGTGTAGGTGCCGGACTCGTACTTCCATGTACTAACAGCTTAATTACTGGAGCTGTCGGTAAAGATAGAAGAGGATTTGTTACGTCTTTATATGGTTCTGTTCGATTTATTGGTGTTGCCATTGGACCTCCAATCTTTGCTCGATTAATGAGTTGGTCTGTTGCTGGTATGTTTTTATCGATTGCCATTTTCACTTTTATTGTTGCTCTACTTATCTTATTCTTGCTTCATGTAAAAGGGCTAGATGGAAAAAAAGACAAGCATACAACCTTTAAGTATACGTATACTTAATATCGATAAATCATATTAACGACAAAAGTAGATATCCATTGGCTAATAAAAGCTAGGATTAACACCTTCCAGCTAATAATAGCTGCAGTTAATAAAAATATGCAGCAATTAATCCAAAATAATGGTTTGCCTGGAAGTGTGTTTCTCCAATGGGATATCATGAAAGCTATCACTCCAATTCCACCATTGGATACACCACTACGCATCAACAGCCCAATGCCTGTCCCTAAAAATATTGATCCAACAAATAAATCAAACCACAGTAATCTTTCTTCAATAAAAAAAAGCTGCTCAAAAAAATAAATGGAAAAGGAAGTTATACTTATCCCTACAATTGTCCATAATACAAATCGCTTTCCTAAATAATACATACCACATAAAAGAAGTGAAAAATTTACAATCCATAATGAGAGACCCATTCCAACGGAAAAAAAATGGTGAATAACTAACGCCAATCCACCAGCTCCCCCTGATGGAATCGACTGTGGAAAGAGAAAAAGTCCCATGCCAAACCCTTGTATCACCCCTCCTAATATCACGCTAAACGTTTTATTCATTTGCTTCCTCCTAATAAGGAATTAATTCTTGCTATATTGCGAAATGGAAAGTCAGGGGCTTTACATAAAACTCACACGCATTCACACCGTACCTTCTTCACTTATGAAAATGAAGCATTTCGATTTTAAGTTAATAGGACAAGTATTTCTAATATCCTATTCAGAAAATCCTGTAATGATTACGACGTCTATCATTATTTTATGGATATACGTCCACACATGCTGATTAGGGACACATACACTAACAGTATCGCAAGGAAGAAGGAGGTGTATTTCATGAGTGAAAGCTATGGAGCTGGTTCTGGATTTGCGTTAATCGTTGTGTTATTCATTCTACTCGTCATTGTTGGCACGGCATATGTCGGTGGATTTGGTGGTGCCGCCGGTTATGGTCCTGCCTATGGCGCTGGTTATGGTGGTGCAGGCTATGGACCCGGATATGGCGGTCCAGGCTGGGGCTGGTAATCGTCCCTATATGAATATAACTGACAACTTATTCAATGAAATATACCGAGACTTATGGAGTCCCCATAAGTCTTTTTTCTTTTCTCAATGCATTAACAGTAATTGACGACTCTGTTCATCCCCACCTTGATTGCTGTTTTATTTTATCGTCTTATCAGCTGTTTTTCTCTAAATTTGTCACTTAACTGTCATCATCAAAATTCAGAACATTGCTTATAATAGTACCTAGGCATAATACCTTATGCTAAAATAGAGGAAAGAATGGAGGGATTACATGGATCAAAATCGTATTTTACAGGTTGTTCAACAAAGTAAGCTTGTTTATTCTAACCGAGATAAAGAACAAGCAACTACCATAAAGAGTAGAGAAGCATTTCAAGATCTCCTAGAATTTTCACAGAAAGACCCTGACCATTTTTGGGAAACCGTTGCGAAAGACTTTATTTGGTACCATCCATGGGAAAAGACTATTTCTGGAAAGCTACCTAATTTTCAATTTTTTACCGGTGGAATTAGTAACCCGTGTGTCAACCTCCTTGATCGTCATGTTCAAGCCGGCAATGGAAATCAAACTGCACTCATATGGGAGGGAGAGAATGGGGATACCACTTCGTACACGTATGACACGCTACTCGCTGAAGTGAATCGTTTTGCTAACTCCTTACGTCGTTTTGGTGTTCAAAAAGGAGATGGTGTTGCAATATTTTTACCAAACTTAGCAGAAGCGTTCATTGCGGTTTTAGCATGTTTTCGAGTTGGTGCAGTATATAATGCAATCTTCTCTGGTTTTTCTGAAAAATCCCTTATGGATCGGTTAAACAAGTTCGATCCAAAGGTTGTTGTCACAGCTGATGCTACAGAACGTCGTGGAAAGCAAATTTTCCTAAAGGGAAAGGTGGATAACGTACTCCCTCACGTTCCTTCTGTGGAAGCCGTCATTACGATTAACAGAATGGGAACCAACCCTAAAATGGAATCAGGTCGGGACTATTATTGGCATGATATTCGTGAATCAGCCAGCATTGAATGCGAACCAGAGCAAATGGAAGCAAATGAGCCTGGAATTGTTTTCTATACGAGCGGAACAACTGGAAAGCCAAAAGGTGTCGTTCATTCTGGGATGGCGTTCGTTATTCAAAATTATCTTTATGCAAAATACCATATGGACTTTCATCAAGATGATGTGTTTTGGTGCTCTGCAGACATCGGTTGGTTAACGATGCATATTTGGGGAATAGCGGGTGCACTCGCAAACGGCGTAACCACTGTTGTTTATGAAGGAGCTCCTGATTATCCAACAAAGGATCGATTCTATCAGTTAATCGAGAAATATCGTATTAATAAATTGTTTACTGCTCCTACCGCATTACGGATGCTTAAGAGCATGGGCGAAAAACCTTTACAGCACTATGATTTATCTTGTTTAGAAGTCATATCACTTGTTGGCGAGCCATTCGATCCAGAAACATGGCAATGGACATATGAAACACTTGGAAAAAAACAAATTTATATTAATAATACATGGGGACAAACAGAAACAGCTGGAACACCATTAGCTGGTGCTGCTTGGCTCACTCCAATGAAGCCAGGGTCAGCAGGTGTCCAGTTTCTAGGTGCAGATCTAGCAATTGTAGATGATGCTGGTCAACCAGTTCCTCCCAATACATTAGGAAATCTTGTCATTAAGCGTCCGTTTCCGATGCTTTGTCGCACACTTTGGAAAGAGCCGGAACGCTATTATAGCTCTTATTATAGCCAGGTAGATGGCTGTTATTTTGCAAGTGATTTGGCACTCATGGATGAGGATGGGCATTTTTGGGTAGTCGGCCGATCTGATGATGCATTTAATGTAGCTGGTCATCGCCTAAGTACGATGGAAATGGAAAGTGCCATTTTAGAGGTAGATGGTGTGGTGGAAGCTGCTGTAATTGGCGTACCTGACCAAATTAAAGGAGAGGTTCCAATTGTATTTGCTCGGTTAGCAGATGACATAGAACACACGGGTTCAATTGAACAATCGATTCACCACGCCATTATTGAAAACATTGGTAAAATCGCTCGTCCGAAAGAGATTATTATTACCAAGGCGTTACCGAAAACAGTAAGTGGAAAAATAATGCGTCGATTATTAAAAGAAGTTGTAACGACCGGTGAGGTAGCTGGAGATATTACTGGTTTAGAAGATCCTTCTGTCGTTGCGCAGATCCAGAAAGTTATTCACAATAGAAAAACAAATTATTAATTGGAGTGTTACATGCTTTGAAACATACTTGTGGTTTACGCAAGTATGTTTTTTATTGCGATAATTCAAACAAAATGTAATTCGTGGCAAAAAAGCGCATAGCCATGTAAGATAAAATCGAATGAAGTACATACTAACTAGTTGAAGCATTAATTAATTAATTAATTTATTTATTAATTATAATACTAGACACGCAAGGATGTGGATCACATTGTCAACAACGACAGAACCTGCGATTGAATTAAAGAATGTTAGTTATTCGAATGGCAACACTGCGATTTTAAAAAATATTTCCGGCACCTTTTATAAAGGAAAGATTACCACTTTGATTGGTCCTTCAGGAGCTGGGAAAACAACTTTATTTAAGCTTTGCAATGGACTAATCTCACCCAATGCTGGGGACATTTTTATTGCCAATAAGCATATTAATCAGTTTGAACCCGTTGAACTTCGACGTACGGTGGGCATTGCATTGCAAGATGCAGCAATGATTCAAGGTACCGTTTTTGACAACCTATCATTACCGCTTCGATTACGTGAGCAGCAATTAGATAAAGTGGTTGCCTCCGAACTACTCGAAATGGTGGCGTTAGAAAAGGAATTTCTTCATAAACAAGTAAATGATCTTTCAGGAGGGCAAAGGCAAAAATTATCGATTGCAAGAACACTTGTAAACCAACCAGACATTTTATTGCTTGATGAAATCACGTCATCACTTGATCGTGTATCGCAACGAGAAATTGAAAAATTAATTAAAAGGATTAATGATACTTATGGAACGACGATCCTATGGATTACGCATAACTTAGAGCAGGCTCGATCAATTGGTGATTATACTGCATTTATGATGGCAGGCGAATTAGTCGAAACAGGAAGGTCTGAAGTGATGCTAGAAAATCCAACAACCGATCGTGCAAAGCAATTTATAAAGGGGGAGCTTGAATGAGTTACCTTACATTATCACTAGCATTAATTTTTGTGCTCCTACCGCTTCTCTTATCAAAAACATTAAAATTAGGGCTAGAAAAAGATACGGTTATTGCAACGATCCGCTCGATTATTCAATTGCTTGCAGTTGGATATGTACTTCAATTTGTCTTTGATGCAAATAATTTCATATATATTCTGCTCATGATCGGACTAATGATTACCGCCGCTACACATAACGCTAGAAAAAAAGGCGCTTCAATTCGAGGAATTACCTGGAAGTTAGTAGTAACATTTCTCACAGTTGAAATTTTAACGCAAGGAATCTTGATTGGATTACAAATCACACCACCAACCGCTCAATACATTATCCCAATAAGTGGCATGATGATTGGGAACTCAATGGTCTTGTCTATCTTATTTTTAAACCGCTTTACTGCGGAAACAGAAACACATCGAAATGAAACCGAATTAATTCTTTCACTAGGAGGAACACCAAAACAAGCCATTCATAAACAATTAATTAACTCTATAAAAGCTAGTACAATTCCAACGATTGAAAGTCAAAAAACAATTGGGCTTGTACAGCTTCCTGGGATGATGAGTGGACAAATCATTGCAGGAGCAGACCCTGTACAAGCTGTTTTCTTTCAGTTACTGATCTTGTTTCTATTGTTAACTGCAGCTGTCATTACAAGTGTACTACTTGGTTTTTTGAGCTATCCAGCTTTATTTAATGAAAGAATGCAATTAATAAATCTTCATGATAAGGAAGGAGATGAGAAATAAGACGATGTGAATACTCCTCACACCGTCTTATTTCTAAAAAATATATGCTATAAATTCCGCTTAAACCAAAAATAATGCCCCAATTGCACCTGCATGAGTTCCTTTTTCTAAAAAAATAGGTTCATAATCTAGCATCCCTTTAAACTGAGCTAACACATTTTTTAATGGGGCATTTTCATGTATTGTGCTACCAACGAATACGATAGAGGAAACTCCTTTCGAAACAGCCGCTTGATACGAAAATACAATAAGAGTCTCGCCAATTAATTGTGCAAGAGCAGCCATTCGATCTGCTTTCGTTCCTTCCATGTTTAAATGTGCTTTGCCAAAATTTGCTGCCGTTAAATTTCCATTAAGTGGAGCTTCGCCTTGTCGATAAATATCCTTCACTAGTAAGTCTGTCTTCTGCTGATCTCCGTTTGATGCTAATGATACCAGAGACTTAAAATCAGCTTTCTCTGTTAACAAGCTTCCTAGACCCATCCACAAACCTCCACCGATTCCACTTCCAAAGAGACGCTCATAATGATCCGCCGTCACCGAAAAAATCGATGTACCTGTCCCCACATTAACTAGAATAAAGGCTTCTTCACTTCTTTTCTGTTGGAGTAAATAACGGGTTCCTGTCACCGTAGCTAAAAATTCATCAGCAATGCTTGCAGCATGTGTTATTTGTGCTTTTATTTCCATACTTCTTCCACCCGTTACAACAAGCTTTGCATCTGGCGCATTCGTCTCGAGCCATTTGTATAGCTTATGCAATTCTGTCGTTGCAAAAGTTTTAAGATATAACTTGTTATCCAACTGATAAGCTACCTTCACTAATGTTCCTCCAGCATCAATTCCGACCGTATCCAGCTTTCCCTCCGCTATGTTCAGAGGCTTCACACCACATATTCCTTCCTGTTTATACATTCCAAATCATCCGAATTAAAAATATCATTGACATAATCGATTAGACAAACTATTGGCAAGCGAGTTACCCCCTTGAAAAAAGTTTTTCAGTAATTACTCATTTCTTAGCTAAAAAACGTTTGTATTCACAAAAATTATATCATATTTCAATTCCATACAAGCATTTCCTTGAAGAAGAACAAGAGTAGCATCCTATTCATCGCTCTCATCTGCTAATGTCCAATTTCCGCCCACACATATCGAAATTCCGCCATTTCTGCAATGACTCCAATCTGATCCTTGGCATCAATATGTCCATGTGCCCGTTCAAGCATTCTACTAATATCATTTATTTCATCCTGTCCTGCATTAAATTGAATGCGCATCACTACTTTGTTCCATGCATGTTGCGCTTTTTTTAAGCTCTCGGTAGCGTTCTTCCAATCATTTTCTTTCACACTACCTTCCACTTGCTTTATATAATGGATAACATCATCATCCCCCCATAATGGTTGCTTCAAGAAAGCACCTGAGGTCATAATAAAAATAAACACCGCCAACACCATGATTGGGATTATCTTCAGCCAACCTTTCTTCATATCATCACCATTCTAGATCCTTATAGTCACTTATATCTTTTGGTTGCTGCAATTTATCTTGATAGCCATCGATAAAAATAGTTCCTGCTTCATTAATCACTGCTAAAAATACCTCTTTTGGATGTTGAAATCCAAAATCGTTTATTTGTTTTTCTAACCAAGCATAATTTAAACGAAGTTGCTGTAAATTTTTCTCCATCACTTCTCCGTCATAAATAAGCTCCGTACTCATCCCTTTATAACTCGGTTTTAACCGCAAATCCTTTAATGTAACTGGTTGATATTCCGGTTTTTTTAATATCGATAGCTTTCCATCTGTTTCAAGGACCGCATAGTCTACTTCCGTCATCTCAAAAACACCATTTTGTCGAAGCTGAACTAATAAATCTGTTAGCCGATATCGCATTTTTTTCATATTGTCCTCCAATAGCTTCCCCTTTTGGATGACAATCGTCGGCTCCCCATCAATATATTTTTCTAGCTTTCTCCGCTTAATTGTTAACCATTGAAAAATTAATACAAACAATGCCCAAACTGCAAGTCCCACCCAATGTGCCCATGTACTATTTGCTAAATCAATGGTAAGCGAACCTGCAATAGATCCAATAGTTATTCCAAGAATATAATCAAAAAAAGTAAGCTGGCTTACCTGCTGTTTGCCAAGAATACGCGCAAAAATCAACAAAGAAAAAAAAGCAATTAGTGCTCTAGAGAATACAACTAACGTTTCATTCACTTTACGTCCCCCTTCAAAAATAACAGGAACATTTTTACTTATTGTCTGTTGTGACTCTCCTTTTTATGCATTCACATTGATTCAAGCTAATCATAAAATAGTTTTATTCGCCCACTACTCTTTCCTATTTCACGCATAGGTTATTAATGTAAATTAATATTGGAGGAGGAAATGATATGGATTCTAGAAAGAATAACCTTTCCCGCTTCGATGTGGATATGTCTCCTTTTAGGGATTTCGTTAAACACATGGACCGCTTTTTCAATGAATCCTTTCGTGAAGCCAATTCAATCTTTCATTTAAGACCATTTTGGGTTGATGTGCGTGAAACGGAAGCAAATGTCATTGTGGAGGCGGACTTACCTGGCTATAAGCGTGATCAAATCGAGCTAGAGATAATTGGAAATCAATTACGCATTGCTGCGGAGGATAAGGCATCACAGAAAACACAACATGATAACAAGCAATATTTCCATAGTCAACGCTCCTTGCAACGAATGGAACGGTTTATCACATTACCATTTACAATCCCAGAAAAAGAAACGAAAGCACAATTTGAAGACGGTAAATTAAAGGTTCTAATACCCAAAAAGAATCAAAACCGAAAATATATCGACATCCATGAGGAATAACCTTTATTCTAATGGCATTCGCATCCCTCTATTGCGAATGCTTTTTTCGGGATTTTTCTTTACATGGGCAAGGAATCTAACATCCGAAAAGTCGCTTATTGAATGGAATGTATATTGATAATGATAAGTTTTACATTCCTTCTGATTTTCCAAGCTACTTACCGGAACAAAAAGATAGCCGGAACTTATGCCCGGCTTAATTATTTTCTAATCTTTAAATTTTTTCTCCATTAATGTCATCACATCGTAAAAGCCTAATTCCTCATAAAGCAGCTTTGCTCCATTTCCAGCAAATACATTTAATTGTACTTTCGAATAGCCTTCTTGTTCTAATCTTTGACATGCATCTATAAATAATTTTCTTGCAATACCTTGCTTTCTATATCGGGGAAAGACATAAAGCTCGGTTAACATGCCAATTATTTCGTTCGAGTACATATCAAACGTTCTTCCGACACCAATCCATCCTTGGATTTGGAAGTCTTTTTTAAAGACAAGATAATATCCACCATCTGCTAAAAAGGATGCCATTGTCTGTACGAGCAATTCACTTGGCTTTACCATTCCAACTGTAGCCTCATGCATTACAACAAGGGAATGGCTTTGGATAAACTTTATTTCATCATTTGTAGCTTTTGTTATTAGCATCCCTTAACCATCCCCATTTTGTTTTATTGTCTGATAAACACACCAATTCATATCCTTACAGCTTACAATGAAAAATACGGAAACCAAGCTCTTTCTGAAATTGTTTTGTTAAATAATCGTGCTCTAGCAGTGTATCTACATGTGCATCATCAACGCTTTCTGAAAGCTGAAATTCAGGTGCGTCATCAACTGTTATCTGATGGATATCATATTCAAACGTTTTAGAATTAGTCATTTTAAAGCCAGCATTCTGAAGTAAAGACACCCATTCCTCTTCTTTAAATATTTTTTCCATTCCATAAAAATCAGTAATCTGATTAAGCTCTTTACTCGATTTCTCTAGCACCATCTCAATGCAATAGAAGATACCATCGTCTTTCAATACACGACATATTTCTGATATCGCTTTTGATACATTCGTAAATGCAAGCACCGATTCAGAAATAACCATATCAAATGAATCGTCTGCAAAAGGAAGTGCTTCTACATTGCCATTTACAACGTTTATTGTGAGTTGCTCCTGTTCCTTTCTTTTTAAAGCTTTTTCTACCATCATTTCATGATTATCTAGTGCGGTTACGTTTGCCTCATACTGTTTTTCGAGAAAGGCTGCTGTTTGACCTGTGCCACATCCAACGTCTAGGATGTTTAGTCCTCTTGGGATGCTCACTTCATTAAGCACGTATTTGGTAGCTAGTAATCCTCCGGGATGTGCACCACCAATTCCCATATATGCCAAACACTCCAAGTATTTATTTTTTTCCAAATCACATTCCGCCTTTAATTTTTCATACGTTATTGTATGACTACAGCAGCCAATTGTTCCATATCTACGAAATCTAACGATGATGGATTCTTATTTAAAAAACTTTAACATCGGACTTACCTGACCATATAATTTTCCTACTTGTTGAACTGTATTGGTTATTTTATTCATATCAAAATTCCCATCAGGGGTTTGAAACATAGACATTAGGTTAGATGTTGTATTTTTTTGCTGAGGAGGCTGCTGTTGAAAAGGTTGTTGAAATGGCGGGCGATTAGAAAAAAGTCCTGGTCTTGGTGGCTGCTGAGGCGGACCTTGATTCGGTGGGGGTCCAAACGGAAACATCCTGCATCACCTCCTATTTTCCGATTTGTACTATCATATTCTAGATTCTATTACTTTGAAAAAGATAAATGTCCAGCATTTAGTAAATTTTCACTACTTTCGAGATAGTGCCATAGATACGAAGCAATACATACACTTTTATTAAGGCGGTGTTGAAAGGCTATTAAGATAAACCCTAAAGCGAGGAGGTAGAAAAATGGGCGTTATTCCAACGAACAATTGGTTGCTCGATAACGATGGAGATGCTCAATCAATCGGGGAAAAACTCAGTCCCTATTTCAGTGGATATGATGGTGTAAATATCCTTCGATATTTACAAATGCACGGGTTAGATAGACAGCTAGGAAAAGACAATACTATTATTGAGAAGCTAAATAAAATGAAAATATGGGAGCTCGTTCGATCAGACGTAAAAAAACTAAAAGCAAAATGGAACGGACCAGATATTCCTATCTTTATCTTTCCCTCTGATTCATACAACAAGGAGCTTCGAGATAATTATAATTCTAAATCAGGATTATCCTTTCGCGACAAACTCTTCTTATTCGTATCCGAAAAAAACACCGCAACAGAAATAAAAGCACTCTTTACACATGAATATAATCATGTTTGTCGATTGCATTATGATAAAAAAGACGAAGCAGATTATATACTTTTAGATTCAATCATTTTAGAAGGGCTCGCCGAAAATGCTGTTCAAGAAAGGTTTGGAGAAGCATATACTGCAAGCTGGACCTCCCTTTATTCAGATAAACAATTAGAAAAAATATGGAATGATATTATTCTTCCATCGTACGATTTACCAAAAGCGCTCCGAAAACATCGAGATATTTTATATGGAATGCGTTTTTACCCTAAAATGGCTGGTTATTGTGCAGGGTACTATAAAGTAAAGCAATATTTATTAAAACATACATGCGATAGTAAAACCCTATTTAAAATTCCTTCCGAACAAATAGCTGGACTTTTTATGGAAAATGAAAACAGACGGAAATAATACGCCGTCTGTTTTCTTAACGTAAAAGGGGATTATTAAAAACAACCATATGAACCAATTGTTCATTTTTTTCTATTTTTACATCGCAATATTACCATAAGAAAAATGGAAGTAATGCAAATGAGGCAATTGCACCAAGCGCAAGACCGAAGCCAAACCCATAGAACGGTGCGTAAAATCCGTATCCATATCCCCCGCCTTGACCAAGCGGACGTAGATAAACACGATTGTGATCTACATTTTGAATAATTCCTCGATGGACTCTTCCATCTCTCGTTTTAATCTCAACTGCCCTACCTTTATAACGATTGCATAATTGATGATAGTGCTGTACAGACATTATTTCACCTCCAAAAATTATGAACATATGACATTATATGTAGATCGTTTATTTACCGTAAGGGACAACTGTATCAGGGAAAATGCGGAGAATAATTCACATCATTTGAAAAACCTTGTCATCTCGATTCACATGCACTTTCGAAAATTAGGAGAAAAAACCTCCACTAGGCATCTGCCCTAATACAGCGGATTTGGGGGAATAACCATAGCAAACTTAGTCGCTTTACATATATTAATTGCAAAAGAACATGGTGTTCTTTGCTAATCACTGTGTAGTATTCTTACACAAATATAGAAATACACCAGCGTTCTTTTCGCCAATTACAACCCCGGCATCTATAAGATTGGCTACCGTGGCATTTTTGAAAGAAGGAGAAAAAAATTTATTTGCTGCGGCTATTAATCGCAATAAGAATTCACCTACAACGAGCATTTCCTATGTAACATTTCACGTGACACACTTCCCTTCTTTAATGCAACATTCACAGTGAAATTCTAATTAGAAAGGGGGAATTTAAATGAGTTTCGGTAGAGGATATGGTTATGGTTGCCCAAGTTATGGTTACACAGCTCCAGTAGCGCCAGCGTACGGAGCGGGAAAAACCTTTACCTTAATCGTTGTATTATTTATCCTACTAGTCATCGTAGGAGCAGCTTGGTGCTAATATAAATCACACATTGATTAAAGCTGCCAATTAGTCAGGGATAGTAACCACACAGAAATTTAAAAATCCCCCAAATGTTCAAAAGGTTAATCTAACTATCTATGAACAACGCCTAATCGTTAAAAAAATGGGATAACAACTATACCAACCATTCCTGACTGCATATATTGAAAATAAATAGCGTATGGAGGTGTTTGTTTATGAGCGGAGCTGCTGGAGGTGCTGGATACGGCTATGGTGGTGGATTTGCCCTACTAGTCGTGTTGTTTATTCTTTTAGTTATCGTAGGTGCTGCCTACATTGGGTACTAATCAAATAAGTAAGTAAGGAGGAATTGTTATGTCTTATGGTTGTGGATGTGGAGGATATGGATATTCAGCTCCTGCATACGGCGCTGGCGCAGGTAGTGCTTTTGCGCTTATCGTTGTATTGTTTATCCTCTTAGTAATTGTTGGAGCAGCTTGGTATTACTAAGTCGTAAAATAGATTATAAATAACGGCAAAAAAGCCATGAATAGTCAAAAAAATTCCTTAATAAAAAAAGAGCATCGTCCACAAAGTAAAGTGGAACGTTGCTCTTTTTTCTATACTAATAGTTTACTGCATCAAAGGCATTTATTATTCCATACTTAAAATAGGTTCCTTTTCCTGGGATTGTATCAGCAGTATTTTGAATTGCTGCACGTACTTGGGAATTATTTTTCCCTTGACCTGTTAATAGACCTGCCAATCCTGCTACATAAGGAGAAGCCATAGATGTACCTGATAAATAAACATAACGATTGTTAGGATAGGTAGAAGCAATATCTACTCCTGGTGCCATTACATCTACCCATGTACCATAATTCGAAAAGCTTGCTTTTCGATCATTACGATCTGTTGCACCAACTGCGATTACATTTGCATAGGAGGCAGGTTCAAATGTTGTGGATACACCATCATTTCCAGCTGCTGCAATAATAACTGCTCCTTTATTCCATGCATAATTAACTGCATTTTCTAATGTTGTTGTGTTACAATCACATCCGAGTGATAGATTAATAACTTCTGCGCCATTATCTGCCGCAAATCTTATCCCATCCGCAACATTAGCAAGTGACCCACTTCCTCTTGCATCAAGTACTCTAACTGCGAGTATTCGAGTATTGGGAGCCATCCCTGCAATACCAACTCCATTATTTGTTTCTGCCGCAGCAATTCCAGCGACATGTGTTCCGTGCCCATTTAAATCATTAGGGGTATAATCTTGATCAACAAAATCATATCCAAGAATTGTTTTTCCATCTAAATCGGCATGATTATAATCAACACCTGTATCCAAGACAGCGATTTCCTGACCCGTGCTCCCCTTAGCAACATCCCAGGCTGTATTGGCATACGTATGGAATAACCCATATTGATAGTTAGGACTAAAATACGTATCATTCGGTGACCACGCTACATTAAATTTAAAGTTTGGCTCTGCATATGCCACATTTGGATTATTATTCAATGCTTTCACTACTGCTTCAACATTTTTTACCTTTAATATCTTAAACGGAGATTTGACAGCATCTAAATCTGGCAATTCTTTGGCATCCAATTTCTTTAAAAGCTCTTGCTGCACTTTATTTGATACGGTTTCATTAAACTTTACGATAACTTCATCTTTGACAAAGCGACTTTCAGTAACAGAACTACCTTCTAACGTCTCCTTCGTCAATTCTTCTCCACCTTGACTGACAGCAGCTTCACTTACTATTGGCATCCCGATAATAAATAATGCGATAGCCAACCCATTCAGAAACTTAGATTTCATTGCAAATTCCTCCTTTTTAAGATTTACATATGTATTCTAAAAAAAGAGCTGATATCCTGCTTCTTATGGGTTGGGAAAAAAATGTCGATTCGAACCATTTTTTTCGAACTATTTGCCTATTTTTTATCAAAAATATCCCTTTCATCTTGAGAGAAAATAGGAAACCCCAATAAAATTAAGCTTTATTACTTTAAAATTTATTGAATAACATTGGAAATATTTTAAAAAACAGACGTTTTTTTTACTATATTTTATAAATTTTCAGATATATTTAAGGTAAATGACCTACTATCTTTTATAAAAAAACTCTTAAAAAAATTCGTATAATCCTTCCGCAAAATATGTATATTCCATCTTGTTTAGTAACCTTTCGCCATATCCCGCAAAAAAATGGATCCTATCTTCTTCCGTTTGGAAAGCGAATGGCTTCGGGCGAATGGCAAGTGCAACATCATAACGTGGGTCTCCATATGCACCTCCACTCCAATCGATGACACCACTAATCTTCCCATCACTAATTAATACATTATCAACAGTAAAGTCCCCATGAATTAGTCTTTGTGGATAAAAAGCAGGCTTGTTCTGTTTCAGCTTCTGCAGTAAGCTTGGTGAGCCATCTACTTGATAATGCGTTAAGTTAATCATGGCATTATCGAGCATATCATCTAACCAAATATTATTCGCCTGTTGCCATTCTTTCGGACACGGAGTAAGATGTATTGTTTTTAATATCTTTCCATACTGAAAAAGCAGCTTTTCTTTTTGTTCTTTTTCTACAGCTGTATTAAGCACCTCTCCTAGCGAGATTCCCTTTAGTCTTTCCATTAATAGCCAGCATTGATTTAACTCCTGTTGTACTACTTTCTCATAGACCTTTGGGGTCGGTAAGCTCGTTTTTTCCAACATTTCTAAAGCCTCTATTTCTTTCTCTAGCCAAGACCGATACTGGTTTCCTTTTGCTCGTTTCAATACATAATCGATTTCTTTTGTTTCTATAAATGCGACATCTGATGTACATCCTTGTTTTGGAAAAGAAATCTTTACGATATCACCACATTTTTTCTTTATTTTTAATGGGATCTCATTCCGTGTTATAGGCTCCATCTACTCCCCCCTCATTTTTCCTCATTTTACCATGTAAAACAAAAAATAGCCCCTCACTTCAAAAAATGAGAGGCTATCTTCTCTATTGCTGTGGCGCGGAAGGAGTGGATATACTAGATAACGCTTGTCCCGCCTTTTGATCATGCTGCTTATCAACAGCTAAATCACCAAGTGAAACCATCCCGACGATGTTTTCATTTTCAACGACTGGCAAGCGACGAATTTGTTGTTGTGCCATGAGCTGGGCAGCTTGCTCCACTTCCATTTCAGGTGTTGCTTGCACAACACGCTGCGCAGTCATCACTTGGGATACTGGGGTTTGAGCTGCTTCCCCCTGTGCAGTTGCTCTTAACGTAATATCACGATCTGTAATAATGCCAGTCATTTGACCACTATTATTCACGACTGGTATTGCGCCAATATTCTTTTCACTCATTAAAGCTGCTGCTTCTTGAACAGACTGTGTTTCGTTTACAGTTACAACGTCCGAAGTCATTACATTTCGTAATTGTTGGCTCATTGTATAACCTCTCCTTTCATAGAATAGGATTGGTTATACGTCTTAAAATATTAAAGGGAAATTTTTCTTGCACGTGTATGAAAACTGCTTTTTTTAGCAATATAAAGAAGCAGCCCTGCACTAAAGAGCATCATTACACCGCTAAATATAAACGGAATTCCCCATATCTCTGTAATAATTCCTGAAATAAACGAACCGGCAACAACACCTAAAGAGAAAAACGCGTAAAAAATACCATACGCCTTTCCGCGATCTACTTGTGTTGACGCATCAGCTACCATTCGATTCATGGAAGGAAATACAAAGGCAAAGCCAGTTCCATAAACGATCATTGCTACAATTCCAATCCATAAGAACGGGGTAACACTTAAAATAAAGAGGGCTATTCCAATTAGTGTGAGTCCAGCAGCTACTAAAGATAAAGGGCTGAACCGATCATATATTTGATTAATTGGCGTTAAGAACACGACAAGGGCCATAATTCCAAACGTACTCAACAGCATGCCCGTTGTTTCTGTTGTCATTCCTAATTCCTGAACCTTAAGTGGCAAAGCAAATGCAAGTGTTCCATTACTCACCATTAAGGCAAATGCACCAAGTGACGCTTGAAGCAATGCAGGTGTTTTTAATAACGGAATAAAATGTTTTAAATTGACTTTCCCACGTTCTCTAGAAACAAAAGACTCGTGAAGATATTTTAGTACAAGCAGTGATGTAATAAAGAACAATCCTGCCACAAGTAAAAAGACATATTCTACTTCAGAGCGCGCCGCCATTGATCCACCAATAGCAGGCCCGATAATAGCAGCGATTCCGATTGCCGCTCCAGTATATGCCATCGTTTTTCCTCGAGATCCTTTTATTGTTTGATCTCCGATATAAGCAAATGCTGCAGGGATTAAGAGACCTCCTGCTAACCCATGCATAAAGCGAACGACGAACAACTGCTCACCAGATTGTGCAAGTGGGTAAAACAGTAAAATAACAAAAACAGATATCATCCCTGTAAAAAGCATCCGCTTTCGACCATATTTATCAATCCAATGCCCACCGATTATATTTCCAACCATATTGGTTAAGGAATATACTGCGACGATTGCACCAGTTAATATTTCCGAAGCTCCCAATTCTATTGCAAAAGGAGTAATAATCGGAAGCTGTATAAATGTATCTAAAAATGAAACTATAATAAAAAAATAAAGCATTTTTGACATACTTACATTCCTCTCTTTCTCCCACTAATTATACTTTAAAATCTAATATAATTCAGAGGAAAAAGAGTGAAATCAACGTTTTGTCACATATTCTACAAAAAAATGAAACAATCCATGCTTTCATTGTCATCATAAATCATTCAAAAAGGGTTATTTTTCACATTTACATCATCTGAATGTAGTAATCCGTCTTTTTTTGGTAAGATAAGAATACACATTAAATCTATCGAAAAAGGCGTGGAATAACCATGATGAACATATGGAAAAAATACAAATCTACATCATTTGTATTAAAAATGTCAGTTGCTTTTTTATTAGGAATTCTTTTCGGAATCATTTTTCGTCAACAAGCAAGTATTGTTGCACCGCTTGGCACATTACTCATTCATTTACTTAGCTTAGTTGCTATCCCAGTTATCTTTCTTACTGTTGTACTCGCTGTTAATAAAATGAACATAACAAAGCTCGGAAGAATGGGTGGAAAACTGATTTTATACTATGTTGCTACTACTGCAGCAGCCGTATTAATAGGCTTAGGCCTAGCACTTTGGATTAACCCTGGTGAAAATCTTTCTTTACCAAATGTACAAGTCGACAAACCAACAACACCAAGCTTTTCTGACATCTTACTTCAAATCGTTCCTAAAAACATTTTTGCAGCATTTACAGCTGGCGATTTAATGGCAATATTGTTTTTAGCTATCATTATTGGTGTTGCTATTTCATCCATGCGATTCTCTACTGATAAAAAGATGAAGGAATATGGAACTATGCTCGATACGTTTTTTACTGCTTTAAATGAAATGTTTTATAAGATTTTGCAAGGGGTTCTTTTATACGCACCAATTGGTATTTTTGCTATTAGTGCTTCTGCCTTTGGCGGTCAAGGCTGGTCAACAATCCAATCGCTTTTTAAATTTACAGCTGTGTTTTACATTGGTATTCTTTTGCTTTGGGTATTTGTTTATACAGCATTTCTTAAACTTTCTGGCACCCCAATCCTCTCCTTCTTTAAGGAGACAAAAGAAGCTTATACGACTGCTTTCTTTACATCAAGCAGTATTGCATCGTTACCAATTGCAATTCAATCCGCAAAAAAAGCTGGTGTTTCCGAAACTACCGCAAATTTTGCCCTACCATTAGGTGCTGTTTTTAATTCTGATGGTGGTGCTTTACGTATGGGGGTTTCACTCGTCTTTGCTGCAAACATAACGAATCTAGCACTTTCTCCAACTGATTTTCTTATCATTATCTTAATAGGGACATTGTTATCGATTGGAACTGCTGGTGTTCCTGCTGCTGGTTTAGTTACTTTATCAGCTGTTTTGAGTATGTTTGGATTACCGCTTGAAATTGTTGCACTTATTGCGGGTGTAGATGCCATTATTGGAATGGCCGGAACTGCTTCAAATGTCATCGGCGATATCGTTGGTGCTGCCGTCGTAGACAAATCTGAAAAGAAACGAGCAGCATAACGACTACTTCTTTAAAAATGGCCTCCTACGTCTAATCTAGGAGGCCGTCTTCTTTACTTTTTTATATGTCAATTAAACAACGGCTTGCATAAGAAGACTCTTATGCAAACCGCTATTAATAACATTCCATTACAATGTGCTTAATCTTCTTCCGCTTCCTCTTTTTCCTGCTCTTTTTCTTTCATTTCTTCTTGTTTTTCACGCTCTTTTTCTTCTAATTCGTTTTGCTTTTCACGTTTCTTTTCTCTTTCTTCTGCTAACTTTTCTTGACGTTCCTTTTCACGTTCTGCCTGCTCTTCACGTCTTTCTTTTTCACGCTCTTTCTTTTCATCTATTAATTCTTGTCGATCTTCCTCATTATTATCATCATCGTCTGTTCGTTGTTCACTTTTATCTTGAACTGGCTCGCGATCTTTCTTTTCATCATTTGTATACGACTTTTCTTTCTTAGGTGTAGCAGGAGCATTCGTTGTTGGCTTTTTTGATTTATTTCTTTTTACTGCTTCTTTAATGTTTTGTTTGTTCTCATTCAAAATGGTAGAAATTGATTTTTCTCGTGAGTCCTTTACACTAACACGTACACCTAATTTATTTAATTCATCATAGACTTGATATTTATTTAAGGATAAATTTACATTTCTTGCTTCTTCTAATAAATTTTTATTTCCCTTTCTTATCGTAACAACAGAAGCAATCGCATGAGCCTTTAAAGATTGCTGGACCTTTTGTTCCAATACCTTTTCACTTGGTAGCGAATGTTCATCTTTCCCTAGTGATACAACTGTGATAGCTATCCGATTGTTATGTTCTTTTGATAAATAATGCTTTTTCACAGAATTTGTCACGACTTCATCAAGATATTCGTAAAGTGCTTTATTCTTATTTTTAATACCTTCTACAACAGCGCTAGCATTCTTATTTAATGACTTTACGCGCATTACTTGAAAATCTTTATCCGTATATATTTCCAAGCTTGGATTTATATCAAGGGCGAAGACATATGCTTCATCTTTTTTCATTGTATCTAGCATGGTATAAGCAACAAGAGATATAAAGATAATAGCTATTGCAGTCAAAATTTTTGTTGTTCTATAAAATGGCATTTGTCGTTTTTCTGTATAAGTATATGCTTGTCCAATACGAGGTACATCATTTTTAGCACGGGGAACATTTTTAAATTGTCCATCTGAACATAAGAGTACAATATCTGTTGAAGTTACTTTGACAACTATTCCATCATATTGTTTCGTCTTCATGATTTCCCCCACTTTCTAGCAGATCCTTCTACATATTCCGACAGCCTGTTCCATTCGGGATGAAGCTTTAACACGAGGAGTGTAACAATGTATTTTCGATGACGCTCCACTGTTTTCCGCTTATAGCCTGTACGTTTTAAGAAAAGGGTTACAGGCAGCTGTTTCTTTTGCTTGAATTCCGCTACTAAATCTTGATAAACTAAAAATTCTCCTACCAATTGTTGTAGCATATAACGCGTATCTCGATGCTTCGGGGAGTATCTCTCTAATTCCTCAAATGCAATATCATATTGATGCAGTACTTCATTTAATTCCAATATTTCTTCAACTAAATCTTCTTCTTCCATAGATTGCTGATATGTATCCATTGATTTTTCTACATCATACACATTTACATTGCCTGTCCCATCTTTTTTGGGTATAACTAACGGAACGTGCTGCATCTTTGTTTCTTTTCGGTAAAAATCAATTAAATCTCTTTTTATTAATAAATAGACATAATTTAGAAATGATTTTCGTTCTTTCTTGTCATATGTATCGATTGCGCGATTAAACGCTAATAATCCTAAGCTTGCTTCTTCATCACTCCACGTAACATACCTTTTACAAATTTGACCGACTACATTTATAATATATGGTCTGTAATGCCGGATTAGCTTTTCTCTTGTTAGCTCATCGCCCTCCGCAGCTAATGTAACGTAATCGGCGATTTCCAGTTCCTGCATTCCATTTCCCCCGATCGAATAATCATTTCTAGAATAATCATACGTGTTTCCATGTTGGGGGTAAAGTCTTTTTCTACTACCCATTAATTCTTTAAGTAAATCCAAATAAGAATGAGACAATACGAAATCGTTTGCCTCAAAATATGAACAATAGCATCACAGTTTAAAAATGGGTTCGCTTTCCCCAGGCACGGCCACAGCTAACACGGAAAAGAAAGTCTGCTTTTCCGTGTTGGTGTTCGACGTACAGGACAGGCTAGCGCAGACGTTGCCACAGGATTTAGCGATTTTAGTCTGCGTTCCATGGTTCCTGTTCCTGAAGGAATCTCACCCATTTCAACTGCATGCAATTAAATTTAAATGATTATCATCATTATTTCATTCGGACTTTTCGGATGAAAAATTGTTTTGTTCCAGCCAAGTTCAATTAATCTTCATCGTCCTCTTGATCGTCATCATCGGCTTCTTTTTTATTGGCTTTTTCAGCCTTTTCTTTTGCTTTCTCTTCAGCTTCTTCGCGTTTTTCGCGTTCTTTTTCAGCTTTTTCTCTTGCTCTTTCTTCTGCTTCTTCTCGTTTCTCGCGCTCTTTTTCAGCTTTTTCTCTTGCTTTTTCTTCAGCTTCTTCGCGTTTCTCTTGTGCTTTTTCAGCTTTTTCTCTTGCTCTTTCTTCTGCTTCTTCTCGTTTCTCACGTGCTTTTTCAGCTTTTTCCTTTTGCTTTTCTGCTAATTCTTCTGCTTCATCATCTTTATCTTCTTGCTCATCATCAAGGTCATCATCATCTTCTTCTCTTGCTTCTTCTTCCGCTTCCTCTTTTAACTCATTAAATTCTTCTGCTGCTTCTTCTTGTAATTCTTTTATTTTTCGGTCTGCTTCTTCCTGTGTAATCTTTCCAGCAGCTAAATCTTCTTGAATTTCTAATAACTCTTCTTTGATTTCCTCTTCAAGTTCTGCATATTCTTTGACAATTTTAAACTCGATTTTCTTACGCTTAATGTTTTCCTTTGCTTTTAGAAGATTTTGAAGCGCAGTTTCATCGCCAGCTTCTTTTGCTTTTTCAACCATTTGGTCAATATACTTCTCTTTTTTCTTAATTACTTTTTTCATAATTTGACCTGGATCTACATTTAATTCCTTCGCTATCTCGCCATATCCTTTTCCTTCTTTTAACATGGCTGCGATTTCATCTTCTGTTTTACCACTTTCTTGTGCTAAAGCCACTACTTTAACAATTTCACCAAAGCCAAATCCTTGTTCACGAAGTGTTTTTACTTTCTCTGGATCAAGGTCTTTTACTACATTAGCAACTAAATAAGCTTCTTGTCTTTTTTCCTCTAGGGTTACTGCTTTTTCTTCTTCCAGTTTTTCTGTTACAGCATCAGAAACGGACGTTACATCTTCCAGTTTTGTCGATAAATCCTCTTTTACTGTTTGATCGATTTTCTCTGAAATTACAATTTCCGCCACATTTTCCTGTGCTTTTTCTAAATTTGTTAAATAAGCATCGATAAGTTTATTAACGTACTTATCTTTATCTTTTCCTGCCATTTGATCTGCTTCAGATAAGCGCTCATTAGCAAATTGTAATAATAGATCTGATTCTTTTTCTGGATCTGTTGTAAAGAGCAACTGCATATTTTCTCCAAGCTTATCAAAGAAATAAAAGAAATGATCAGGTGTCATTCCTGCTTGCTCGGTTGCTGGCTCCTTTGTTGTGTTATTCCCCTCTACTCCAGTTGTATCCGCGTAGGCGGAGTTTGCAACGAGTAAAGTCCCCGCAAACACAGTCGTTGTTAAGATTTTTTTTAGTTTATTCTCCATTTGACTTCTCTCCTTGAGTACTATAAAGACAATTTTTAGTTCCTATGTAACACGGCAGCTGGCTGACATAGATATTCTCCATTAAACATCTTTAGTCCCTCTAGCTTTGCGTCACCACCTTTCAATGGTTTTGCCTTTTTCATCTTTTATTTTGAAAATATCTATCATTCATACGCCATTGTGTCGAATTTTGAGGGGGGATGACGAAATAAATTCAAAAAATATTTAAAATCAAAAAAAGATGCTGTGCATAAGCAGCATCCTTTCGTTTCGGACTATAAATAGCCAAAAAAAATTAGGAACATACGATCGAATATGGTATAATTTAGTTAACAATAGGCCGGCTTCACATGAGGGGTTCGGGCACACTGTTAACCTTCTAGGATGTTTTCCTTGAAGGGGGGTGATGCCTATGGATATGGAGGGTGTATTAACGCTGATGATTTCATTTGGCATGTTAATCGCTTTTATCATGTCCGAGAAGAACAATAAAAAATAACCCCTCATGTGCTTTAGCCGAGACGTGAAGGGTTATTCCCAAATCGTGCCTTCCCCTCTTGCTGGGGTTGGTCTATTGTAACCGTTCCATGCATCCGCATGGGGCGGTTTTTAATGATAAATTAACTTCTAAACGTATTATACCACGAAATCAGAAATTATACACAGCTTATGATCAAATTAATTCAGAAAATTCCTTGCTTTATTGATGTAAGCAGGAAGGGTTATCGATTTTGTCTACGAAATCTGCAACCTTCTCTGTGTAACGACTAGCCCATATAAAGAATGCAAGATCATTATCCCAATCGACTTTATTTATAGCCTTTGCACATCCCCAATCCAATATACGCTGATGAAGCATGTGCACCATAAGACGTTGCTTTATTTCCGTTTTTTCATACGAATGCATACAACCGTTTATATACGTTTTCATCAAATGCAAGGCGATGCTCTCTTCTTCCTTATCTATATATAGCGTGACAAGCTTTATTAAATCAGATAATGGATCACCAAAGTAAGCGTTCGTAAAATCAAAGACACCACTTACTTTCCATCCTTCCGTTTTTGTGTGATCAATCAAAAAATTTCCCGGTTTAAAATCTCCCATCACAAAGCATGGCGATGAAAACGCTGCAAATGCGGATTGCGATGTATCTAATATGTGCTGCACCCATGCGATATCCTTCGGTAAAATCAATGAATACTTCGTTGCATCCTGTAACCAAAAATAAATTCGTTTATATAGCCAAGCTTGGTATCCCTCTTGGAATGGAGTAATAGAACATGTTAATGGATTTAATTCTCCACAATCACGAACCCGCCATTGATGAAATGCTGTTAATGTATGTGCGATCCTCTCGGCGATTTTTACTTTCTCCTCATAAGGAAGCTTTTCGTAAAGCTGTTTATCTGTTAGATGATATCCACTGAGACGAGGCATAATTGCATAGTTCCATCCGAAAATATCTTCAGATTCATCAAGAATGTATGGGACTGGAACGGGAATATCCGTGTGTTTATGAAGCTGTTCAATAAAGTATTTTTCCTCTTTAAGCTGCCCTTCATACAACGGGTTTCCTTTTAACACATAATCTCCCTTTGTCGTGCAAACATACATCGTTTGTCCCATTGCACCTTGTGCTGTTCTTTGTGCGGAAATGAATTGACCAAGCCCTTGTTTGTCAACCATTTGCTTTATTTGTTGGTCATTAATATTTTCCAATTTATTTGAAGCAAATATGATTTTGGCAGTCATCCCTTATCCTCCAATAAGCTTTCTGTGCTTTTATGAATATCATATACTATCCTTCGTGCCACTTTCCAGTAAAGACCAATTCTTATAAAAAATAATAAGGCCGCCAATTTGGCAGCCTCATCACCTATAATACATTTTTTTCGATTTTGCCATTTTTCATAACGACTTGCACCGTATTATTATTGGCAAGAGAATAAATATCAGCTAACGGATCTCCTTTCACAATAATTACATCGGCAAGCTTTCCGTTTTCCAACGTTCCAACTCGATCCTCCCAGCCTAGACAAGTTGCAGCGGTTTTTGTGGAAGCCACAATCGCCTCCATTGGCGTCATTCCTCCGTCAACCATTAGTCCAAGCTCTCGGAGGTTTGTGCCGTGCTTCATGACACCAGCATCGGTTCCCATTGCAATTTTAACACCTGCACGGTACGCTTTTTGAAAGCTTGCTTGGTGCTGTTCGATTACTTCCTTTGATTTTTGCACAGCTGTTTCTGGCATTCCTGTTTCTTTGGCCGTTTCTAAAACTGCCACCGGTGCGAGCAAAGTAGGCACTAAATAAGTTCCGTTTTCCAGCATTAATTCAATTGCTTCATCATCGATAAATATACCATGCTCGATCGAATGAATTCCTGCTCGTACCGCATTTTTTATTCCTTCTGCTCCCTGTGCATGTGCCATTACTTTTATCCCTTTACGGAATCGTCCTTCTTCTACAATGACCTTTAACTCCTCTAAGGAAAACTGGGTGAATTCTGGATGATCGGTTGCACTTAATACACCGCCCGTTGCATGTACCTTGATAACCTCAGCACCAGCCCGTAGCATTTCTCTCGTCTTTCTTCTAACTTCTTCGATACCATCACACTTCCCATTTGGCATACCGGGATAATCTGATGGCAAAATGTCCATTTCCTTTCCAGAGACCGTATAACCATCCCCATGCCCACCTGTTATTGTTAAGGCATTAATGCTTAGCTGTAGCCTCGGACCAGGAATAACCCCCTCCTCTACAGCCTTTTTCACGCCTAAATCGGTTCCAAGGGCATCTCTTACAGAAGTGATTCCCGCATGTAAAGTCGTTTTTAAATATTGCGCGGCTTGATAATACATAAATGAAAATGGAGTTGCTAATCGTTCCGCTAATGGGGAATATTCCATCATCATATGTACGTGTGTATCAATCAAGCCTGGCATGATCGTACCACCTTGCGCATCAACAACTTGTTCTTCCCCCTTTAATTCATATCCATCTTCAGGTCCTGCATAAGCAATGTAGGCTCCTTCAACAACTACTAGCCCCTTTGAAATTGGTTCACCACCATTGCCATCTATCACTCGTCCATTTTTAAATACGATTGCCATGCTATGTCCTCCCTTATATAGAGTAAGCTTTTTATAATCCTATGCTGCTAAGCAGCTTCTTATTTTCAATTAAAGATAGAGCTATAATGTTTGTACTAATATACCTGCTAACACAACCGAAGCTATCGTAACTGTTGTAAAACCACCAATAAGCATCGGAGCTAAAAGTTCATTAAAAATGATGGAGGATTCCTTTTCATTTCTAGCTGTACTCCTGCTAACTTCTTCACAAAGAATGTAATCACCAGGAAAACCAAATAATGCTGTCAACGCTACAGGCATTCCTTTATATGGATGCCATTTCACTAATTTCGAGGTAACATATCCACCAATAGTTATGCCAATTGTACCGATAACAAGAATAAGGACAATGCTTGGAAGATTTTCTAATACATCTCCTGGAGTAACATCTGCCATCGTACCAATCACTACAAAAATGATACCAATCATCGTAATCGTAAACGAATTTGCCTTCTCAAGTGATTTTTCCTCTAATAATCCAAGCTTTAAACCTACAATCCCAATTGCTAGACACCATAGACTATAATGAATAGGGGTAACGCTTCCTAATGCTACACCAATTCCCGCACCAACAAACACATAGAACAGCTTTAAAGTCATACTTGATTTTAGCGGGTCTAAGCCTTCAGCTTTCTTTCCGCCTTCTATCTCATCTACTTCCTTTACCATTGGAACAAATGTCCCTTTGTCCATTTCCTGAATAATTTTTGCTGCATACCTTCGCATAAAGCTCATCGCAATTGGCATGCCCATCACACCTTGAAATGCTACGATTAATGCTGGAATGATGACCAAGCTTGATAAGCCGATTTCTGTTAGCTTTTCCGAAGTAATAAGTAATGCAATAATGCCTCCACTAATTGGACCAACTCCCGCCACCGCTGTTGGATAATCAAAGACCAACGGTACAATCGTTAATATTAAAATCCCTGATACAATTAGTCCGCCTAGAGCAATGAGAACCGCTTTTATTTGACTCTTTAATAACGAGAAGGGAATTAACGTACCCATGTGTGTAATAGCTGGTCCGATTAAAATAGCTCCAAGTGCAGGCAACGTAGATTTTTCTAAAATATCCGTTGGAAAAACCCCTGTCCATACACATACAAGAAAGCCTACCATGGCAGTGAGCAGCATCGGAATTCTTGCCCTTGAAATAATGGAAAGCCACTCTCCAAATGCAATTAGTGCGAAAATCATTACTGTAGCAATTAGTGGATTACTAAGCATGTAATACCCTCCTCATGTTGCAATTTTTAAAATATTGTATGTAATATATCACCCTCTACTTTATTTGTCTATTGTTTTTTGACTATTTTTTATTAAGAAAATATTTTTGTTATTTTGAAAGCGGTTGCTTTGTTTTTTATTCCCAAATACGGATTTAATTAGATTGATACAAGCCTTTTCCATGCACCATTTTTTCCCATTGGTAGTTCGATCTCTTCTTGGTATAATAAGAACAAATGTTCTATTTTTGGAGGAGATAAAATGGACTACACACGTTTTCCTCGTCATGATGTACTTTGTATTGATATGCGTTCTTTTTATGCAAGTGTTGAAGCGATAAAGCTTGGACTTGATCCAATGAAAGCATTACTTGCAGTTGTTGGAGATCCAAGCCGATCAGGCAGCATTGTTTTAGCCGCTTCGCCTGCTTTAAAACAAAAATACGGGATAAGTAATGTAAGTAGATTTTTTGAGCTTCCAACCGATGATCCAAGCCTCGTTATCGTTCAAGCCCATATGGCAGATTATGTTGAAGTCTCACTTGCTATTACAAGGCTCCTCAACAATTATGCGCCTAAAGAAGCAATTCACCCGTATTCGGTTGATGAGGTTTGGATTACAGTGGATGGCTTACAAAAGCTCTTCGGGGATGTACATCAAATCGCGCATACCATTAAAGAAGATATCCTGCACTCTTTTGGTATTACATGCTCTATCGGCATCGGCGATAATAAATTTCTTGCTAAGGTTGTCATGGATCTCCACGCAAAGAAAACTGGCATTGCCGAGTGTCGATATGAAGATGTTGAAAATAAGCTGTGGCCCGCTCCAATTGAAAAAATTTGGGGGATTGGCAGTAATATGAAGCGAAATCTTAATCGAATGGGAATTATTACCCTCGGACAATTAGCAAAGACCGATCTACAGCACTTAAAAAAACGATATGGCGTAATGGGAGAACAACTCTATTGGCATGCCTGGGGGATTGACTTAAGCCCTGTCTTTGGAAACTTTACGAAAACAGAACAAAAAGGCTTTGGACATGGAATGACCTTATTACAAGACTATTCCAAGGAAGATATTCCGGTTTGCATCCTTGATTTATGTGAAGAAGCCTGCCGACGAGCACGAACTGCAAAAAAGGTAGGAAAAACGGTCCACCTTGGTGTTGGCTATTCGAAAGAGGTTGGTGGTGGCTTTAGCAGATCCCGATCCCTCCTCCTTCCAACAAACACCACCATGGATATGTACGACGTTTGTATGCAATTATTTCATCAGTTTTATGATGGACATAGTAGCATCCGCCGGGTGTATGTGACACTTGATAACTTGTCTGATGACAATGAAACACAGCTCAGCCTTTTTCAAGATACAAGTAAGCGTAAGGATATTGGATTCGTGATGGATCAGATTCGAGATAAATATGGATATACCGCCATTTTAAGAGCTTCTAGCTACACATCTGGCGGCATTGCAATCGACAGAAGTAAAAAAATCGGTGGTCATTTTGCATGACCACCGATTCGTTATTTTTAGCTTATTACTTATTCTACTTCATTTAAACGAGCTTCAATTGCTTCCATGATTTCGCCCGCTTTTTTCCAATCCCCTTCAGCCATTGCCTCACGATAAGCCTCAAATTGCTGTGAAAGCTCCCGCAACACATCTTCTGCACCAAGAATCGGATCTGTTTGTTCCTGTGAATCTTCCCCTTCATCCTTTTGAGGAGGCTTTTGTTCTGTCGTACCATTACGATCTGGGTTTATTAAATCAAGGATTTTTTGTAATGACTTATCAAAGGTTTCTTCCATTACAATATGATCCTCATAAGCCATGATCACTTGCTTTACTTCAGGAAGCGATGTTTCATTGGACGACTCGATATAAACCGGTTCTACATAAAGCACCGTATCCTCAATCGGAATAGCTAGCAAATTACCACGAATCACCTTAGATCCACCTTGTGACCATAAGTTTAATTGCTGTGAAATCACACTATCCTGGTTAATTCGATTTTCAATTTGCTGTGGTCCATAAATATTTTTCTGCTTTGGAAAACGGTAAACGAAAATCTCGCCATAATTTTCTCCATCATTTCGTACACCCATCCATGAAATCATGTTCTGCCGTTTTTTTGGCGTGTATGGCATCATAAGGATAAATTCTTCTTCATCATATTCTGGTAGCTTCATCGTCATATAATATGGCTCCATTTGAATATCCTTATTAAAATATTTCTCTGTCGGGAATTGCCAATAGTCTTCCCGATTATAGAAAATTTCTAAATTAGACATGTGATACGTACCATACATTGCTGCTTGGATTTTGAATAGCTCCTCTGGATAACGGAAATGCGCTTGCACATCAGCAGGTATTTTCGTTGTAAACATATCTGGGAAGATGTTCATATATGTTTGCAGCAATGGATCCTTTCCGTCAACCACATAAAAGCTCACTTCACCCGTATAGGCATCAACGACAACCTTCACAGAGTTTCGCACATAGCTTTCATTTCCTTTATGTGGCTCTGAATAAGGATAGTTATCAGCAGATAAATATGCATCGAGCATCCACGCCAAGCTTCCATCCTCGCGAACGAAGATATATGGATCCTTGTCATATTTAAAGAATGGTGCAATACGTTTTACACGATCCTTAATATTCCTCGTCGCTAATAGCTGACTTTCCTCTGTTACCTGATCGGAAATTAACATACGGAAAGAGCCTTCATGAATCGCGAACAAAAATCGGTTTATTCCTTTTAATGGAATACCCGCTTTCGCTTCATAACGATTTGTCTGGTTCTCATCACCAGATGGATAGTCAAATTCATCCACCTTTGAGTTTACTACCACGTTCGGATAGGACTCTTCCCCAAAGTAAATTTGCGGACGTTTTACATCCATCACGCCTTCTGGCGGCAGGTTTTTCAACATATATTCCGGCTGTCCCTGTGAGGTTACTTTATTCACATGACTCATTGCCACTCCATAGCCATGTGTATAGCGTAACGTGCGGTTTCTCCAAGTCTTTGCTTGATCTGGAAGACTATCCGTATTCATTTCCCGAACACCAACAAAAACCTGTTCATACTTTCCATCAATTTGATAGCGATCGATATCGATATCATTAAACTTATAATACGTTCGAAACGTCTGAAGCTGATTATAAATATCAAGTAATGGTCGCGAGTCATTAATTCTTACATTATTGACTGTCAACGCGTTCCGCTCTACCATCGCTTCATCTAAAGAATGATTACCTGGATGTTCCTTTTCCTTAATGTTATCTAGATCATAGGCAGCTCGGGTGAAATTCAAATTATGCTCTAAATAGGGCTTCTCTTTGGTAAATTCATTTGGTGACACAATAAAGTTTTGCACGACAATCGAAGCCGCCTGCCCAACGATGACTAAGCCTACATATGCAATTACCGGCACTACCATTGCATGTAGCTTGCCACGAACAAGTGAAACAATCATCCAAATCGTTCCAATAATCGCCACTGCCGCTAATATATAAGCCTTCGGAATATTGATTACTTTATCCGTATAGCTTAATCCATGAACAACACTATCCTGAAAGATATTCACACTGTTTGTTAGCAACGTACCATAAGGTGCAAGCAAATGAAGACCTGCTAATAACACACCAATAACTGCTAATGTTATACCTAAATGAAACTGAGCGGATCTACTCTTTAAGTACATATTAAAAACAGAGTATGCTCCAATTTCAATAAACAGGAAAAAAATACTTAAACCTAGCAATACATACAAAATAAATTCCACAAATGGTAGGACGAAAATATAAAAAGATATATCCATGTTAAAATATGGATCCGTCTTCCCAAAGGAAGCATAATTTAATACTTTTAAAGCCGGCTCCCAACCAACCCCTTGAACGATCATACTACCAATTAATCCAAGAAATAGCGCAATTCCAAGCATAATAAGCGTGCTCGGTTTACGATATTGGATTACTGGTGGAACCTTCTGCGGGCCTAAATGAGTCATATACGAGCGGCGAATCCAAAACAAGGTAAAGTAACTGACTATCGCAAACAAAATGAAGCCTGCTACACCAAGCATGATTTTACTAGAAAAAATAGTTGTAAATACGTTACTAAAGCCGAGTGAATCCATCCAAATATAATCAGTAACCCACTGGAAGGAAATCAGGGCAATAATAATTAATGCGAGCAAAATGGCTACTATAAAGCCTATTCGCTTGCCTACTCGTTTCATTTTATGTAACTGCGTAACGTTGATGTTTCCATTAAAATCCAATACTGTTCCTCCTAAACAATTCTATAATTCCCTTTTACTATCATACCAGAATTCAGAAAGACTTTCTTACTTGTAATACGCAGCAATTAAATAAAAGTTTCAATAAAATAAAACTTCATTTAGGATAATAAATGGTTCTCGAAGATCATTTTATATAACATAGGTGATCAATTGCATAAAAAGGCAGGAATCATTGCTTTTTTCGTGTATAATAGCTTTAAAATGAAAAAGGAGCGTGCATACATTGGCTAGATCAAAAGCAGCAAAAACACGAAAGAAACGGGTAAGAGAAGGAAGACTTGACCCAGAATTGATGCGAAGCCCTTATGCTGAGTTAGACTTACGAACAAGAAAAACGAAAAATAAAAAAGACCTTATTTATAAGATCAAACATAAGAATCGTCCTTTGCAACAGCGGGATAACGATTCTTTTTTTATTGTTATATGCACCAATCTCAATGCTTGGTAGCTTGACTAATTTTTTATAAAACAGAATCCGATTTTTCATTTTTTAATTGGGAGTAACTTCATTATCGCCAGCGAATAGCCATTGTCAGCTTACAGCACTCTACTTCGCCTATATCTGCTTCCAGTCGAATATTTATCCCATCTGGATTATAGTCAATTACCGAACGGGAGCTTATACCGGTTGATTTAATAAGACGCTGCACAGTCTTTTTATCACTTTCCTGTGCTGCCTTCATGACGTCTCTGGCAAAATCAGTTGAAACTGAGATCTTTTCAACGATTCGCTTGGCATCCACCATTAAAGGCTCAAAGGATTGAGCTGATTTTGAAAAAATCGTAGGATCAACTGGTGGATATTGTCGAGTAGAAGGTATGTAGGCATCATGTGGATATGCAAATGAAAGAGGATGAACATAAATAGGCTCTAAAATGAATGGATATGGGTGATATACTAAGTTCGCGTACTGCATGCACACTACCTCCGAATGAAAAGGATGTCATACTTAATACATAGCATATGCAATCAAATTTCCAATGTGCTGTAGCACTGTCAATAAAAAACGCTCCCCCAGATATGGAGAAACGTCTTATATGAAACACCTTATTAATGTTAAATGGATACGTTACCTTTTACGCCATTAATCGAATAGCTAGCTGTCATTTTCGCACTTAACGAATGGGCAACAGAACAATATTTATCCTTAGATAACTGTACTGCCCGAGCAACTTTATCCTCTGGCAAATCACCCTCTAATGCATAATGAATATGAATCGCTGTAAAACGCTTTGGATGATCATCCGCCCGCTCACTTGTTACATCCATTTGAAAGGATGAAGGATCCAAACGCATCTTATTTAAAATCGAGATAATATCCATCCCTGTGCAACCAGCTACCGCATTTAATAGTAGCTCCGTTGGACGTGATCCACCATTTTCACCACCGACATCTGGAGATGCATCCATTTTTATTTCATGTCCAGAAGGGGTATCTCCCGAAAACGCCATTTTTCCATCCCACTTAATTGTCATATCCATAAACATCCAACTCCTTCATAGATATTGTATTCCTCACCGTACTGCTCTAAATCAACTTATCTAGAAAGCAACATGCTTCCCTATATTTATTGTAAACCAAAACAGCTAAACTATTGATAAATATGCTTGAAAACTAACCGTGATTTCAAAAATGGTCTAAAATCCTTTTTGGTGCGCATAACAATAAATCTCTCCATTATATTTTGCATTCGATTGACAATACTTTTCCACTTTTTCAGAAACGCTTTTATTACATATAGCACATTTTGCAGTACTCGTTCTTTCGTTTGCCTTTCTATTTTTTTTAATCGCAGCATTATGCTCCATTCTTTTTTCTGGATCCGTAATGTTTACATTTGAAAGTGCTTGAAAAATTTCGTTTATATCCTCATTACTTAGTATAGCTTCTTTATGTAATAGCTTTGCTCGTGAAATTTTTCTCGTTATTGTTTCAGTCAAATAAATATCATATATAACCATCTCATTTGCTGTAATTTCTCTTAGCGATTGATCAATTTTTAATGTACATCTTTTAGTAAACGTGACAATCGAATAAAAGCTAGAATAGAATTTATTATCAATCCATGGCTTCATTGCTTTGATATGCCCATAGTTTTGAACGATTGGATTCAGCATTTTAAACTTTCCGTTCACAAGCCATGTTTTTTTATCTTTTTCTCCATAAATGGTTCCCTGATAGTTTTTCGTTTCAATGACAAAAATTCCATAAGGAGTCAAAACGAGATGATCAATTTGTGAATAGCCAGAAATAGACTTTTTATTTTCGATCATCAAATCATTTATATATCGATATTCCTTTGGCAGCTGACTTAATTGTATATCTATTTTATACTCCCCAATTTCTCCTTTTCGTAAAGCAACCTTCTCTTGTTTCTTTTCCGAAGGCTGTTTCCTTATCTTTTCATCTGCAGGTTTTTTTCTCTTTGAAAATACATTTAAAATATTTCGCATCTAAAAACTCCTTTCCAACTCCCCCTTTATATCGGCCTCTTAATTTAAAACATGAATGGTAGTTATCTAGATCTCTTTAATAAAAAAATGTTGAACAAATGGAACGTTTTGTATTACTATTTTTAATGTAGATTTGAAAGAAACGGGAAGCGAGTGTTCATTATGGGCCGAAAATGGCAAAATATTAAAGAAAAGAAAGCATCGAAGGATACAAATACAAGTCGCATCTATGCAAAATTCGGACGAGAAATTTACGTAGCTGCCAAGCAAGGCGAGCCAGATCCTGAGTCGAATCAAGCTTTAAAAGTCGTTCTAGAGCGTGCAAAAACATATAGTGTACCGAAATCCATCATCGATCGTGCCATTGAAAAAGCAAAAGGTGGATCTGAAGAAAGCTATGATGAGCTCCGATATGAAGGGTTTGGTCCAAATGGATCGATGCTAATTGTAGATACACTAACAAACAATGTAAATCGAACTGCATCTGAAGTCCGTTCTACCTTTGGGAAAAACGGCGGAAACATGGGGGTCAGTGGTTCAGTTGCTTATATGTTTGATCATGTAGCTGTGTTTGGTGTAGAAGGAAAGTCTTCTGATGATGTATTTGAATTATTGTTAGATAATGATATCGATGTACGAGATATTTCAGAGGAAGAAGACCATGTTATCATCTATGCGGAGCCAGACCAATTCCATGCCATTCAACAAGTATTCCGCAAGATTGATATAACCGATTTCACAGTTGCAGAATTAACGATGCTCGCACAAAACGAGGTCAATCTGTCACCAGCGGATAAAGAGCAATTCGAGAAGCTTGTCGATGCTTTAGAGGATCTAGAGGATGTGCAGCAAGTCTACCATAATGTTGATTTAGGAGAATAAAAGATAGCCGTGTAATTTCCAATAAAAATGAGAAGCTACCATAAAAATGATGTTTAAAATGGTAGCTTCCTCTTTTTAGAATACATATTTACTTAATTAAACGAAAAACAAGTGGAATTCGATAACGCTCTCCATTATATGCCTTAAACAATGCGATGAGTGTAAAAATTAATGCTAACGCACCAACAATAAATATTAAAAGAATTCCAATCAAAACCAGTATTAATATTCCGCTAATAAAAGAATAAATGGCAAATGAGATAAAGAAATTAAAATATTCCTTTCCATGATAATCCACGAACTCTGATTCATCACGTTTGATCATCCAAATGATAAGCGGTCCAATTATTGGAACAAATAAACTAACAAGATAAATTAACATTGCAAATAAACGATCATCACTTGTCGTTCTTTCATCCATAATCTCTCACTCCCCCATATTTTTTCAATTTTAATCATATACTAAATATCGTAATAAGAAAACAAATTTCTGCATTTATTGAGAAAATACACATTATTCCACCAATTAAATCGTCCCTTCATAAAACAAAACCCTCCATGGGTTGGAGGGGAGTTTGACCTTATCACGCGAAAATTCAATCAGACGCTTTTTTCTAATAGAAAAGAACTGGACATTTTCCGTTTGTATACCTTTATCTTTTAGGCTTGAAGTTAGATCTTGCTATCCATCTCGAGAACCATAGTCTTTGCAATCATTTATTCTATGCATGATTTTATCGTTTCAATAATCGAAGCCTTTACATCATCTTTGTTATATTTTAGTATTGGCATCGTATCATTCGGGTCAATGTATGCATCCCGGTTTTGAAGATCCGCTGTTACAGCAGCATGAATTGCATGCTCCTTCCCTGCTTCTGCCGCTTGTTCATCCCTTTTCGCATAGGCAGGCTTCATTTTCTCTAATGGAACCACTTGAACAACTGTATCTTTTTGCCCTAGTACATCGGCAATCAACTCGAAAAATGCTTGATACTTCATATTTGTATCGGAAATGGCATACTTTTCACCGTGCTTCCCGAATTCTAATGCCCCGATGGTTGCCTCCGCAACTTGCTTGACTGTAACCATTGCCGTACCTCCACCTAATACAGGAACAAATTCCTTTCCTTGAATTTGTGGAAGGAACATTTTCCATAATGGTGTGCGTCCAGGCATTGTTCCAAAAATATACGGCAAACGCAAGGTCATTACGTCCATTTTACCTTCGCCTTCTAATATCGCTACTTCTTCCTGTAGCAATCTAGTTCTTGGATAAGCTTGGTCGGTTGCCAATTTAAATTCTGGCCATTTTTCTGCAAAGTGGGCAAAGTAAGAACCATAAAGCACAAAACGCTTCACACCTGCTTGACGTGCTAGTCTTGCTAACCGCTGCGTAGGTAACACGTTTTGCTCATAGAAAAAACGCACTGCTGGCGCATCTGGAACAATTCGTTCATCTGCACCCGCCGCATAAATAAACATTTCTTTTCCTTTTAATAATGCAAGTATCTTATCATCACTCATTTCATTAATATCACCGAGCTCACATTCAACCTCAGGAGGTAATAATTCCGCACTAGGCATCGGTGGCAATGAAACCGTTGAAACTGTATAGCCACGCTTCAATAACTCTCTCGTTGTATGATAACCTAATAAACCTGTTCCACCAAGTATAAATACATTCTTCATAAGATCTCCTCCACCTTTGTGAAATTTTGAACATACTTTATATTTTTATTATAGCTGAAGTTCTCTCGGATATACTTTTTATTTTCGTCTGAAATGTGTCATTTCATGATTTTCAATTTTTCTTGATTTCGTGCATGTACCAACAACAGTAGATATAACAATATATTTTTTATATAAAGGGGAAGGCATATTCACTCATTTTATATAAAAAAAGCCACTGTACAAATAAGAGTGACTTTACATATATTTATAGTATGCCATCGTATGAAGATTATGGATTGAAAAATCACCTTTTATACTTACTTTCTTATCCGATGCTTCTCCAAGAAACCTACATATTTATTGGTGACTTCTTTACTTCCCTTTCCAATCCAGATTAGATGCCCTGGAGAATTAAGTACAAGTAATTCCGACGAGTTTATATGACGATGGGCATGATAAGCATGTTCGATTGGCACTGCTGCATCCTGTTCACTATGCATAATAAGCGTAGGTGTCGTAATGCATTGCAAAAGTTCTAACGTAATATCTTTCGTTTGATCAATATCTATCATAAATCCCTCATATGAGCGCTGGCGTTGGTTCATTTTTTTAAATGCTTCAATATCTGACTTCTCTATTTCGCTTTTGATTTGTTGATATGGTACAAGGCTAAAAGAACTCCACATTTGCTGGAATAAATAGTGTGGAGCACAAGCATTAAGAACTGCAATCATCCTCCAAGTCAGTCGTTCCGTTTTTGGATGAAACAATATTTTAGCAGTTTTATAAAGCATGTCACCTTTTTGATGCCAAACTTTCGAAACCGCACTTTGTAACGTAATAGTTTTAAACCGCTTAGGATATTTATAAGCAAGATAAATCCCGCTTGGACCTCCTGCTGACATACAAAGAAGATGCGTTTTTTCATGCCCCAGATAATCTAATAGATTTAAATAATATTGTGCAGCTGTTTCTAAACTTTTTCCAATTTCTCGAGAAGTATTTCCATACCCTGCCCTTGAGGGAGTAATAAGCGAGTAACCTTCTTCAATTAAAGCTTCATAACCAAACGCTTCCATGCAGTTTGAGTGCCCACCATGCATTACAAGTATGGGCTCATTTCCCTCTCCTACAATAGAATATTCCAATGTCATACCATTATGAGTGTAAGTACCAAGCTTTCTTTGCATACCACTGCATGGATAATGAAGTTGTAATGTCATTCTTTCACCCACTTTACAATAATTACAATCTGCAAATATTGACTTCTTCGTTTAATCAATCAACATACTCTTCTTGCAATAACCCCATAAAAACAATGTCATGCCAGTTTCCAGCTCTAAACAAACTCTGCCTAGCCGTTCCTTCCTGGACAAATCCTAGCTTTTGATATAATTGAATCGCCCGGTTATTGAAAGAAAACACACGTAAAGATACTCGATGGAGGTTCATTTCCCGGAATGCATAATATGATATTGGTTTTCGCGCTCGCTTGTCCAAGCATAATATTTTCGACGAACTGTGTGGTCTCTTCGATATCATAAACATCTAAAGATAGACTCGTAGATTGCATCATCGATGTATCGTTTCGCCAAGCATGATAAAGCGGGATATCCTCTAGCGACATTTTCCTCAATTTTACTTTAGATGCTTCAAACAACCTCCATACCTCCCTTAACTAAATTCAGAATTCTTTTCATGAATAGCATTTACAACTAATTCCGCGACAAGGTGCCGTTCTAAGTCTTCTGCATAGTCTTTTGGTTGAATCGTTTCCGTTCTAACCTTATGTAGAAAGCACTCGACAATATGGTGAAAGCCTCGTTTATATAAAGTTGGCTCCCAGTCATCACTTCCCTTTAAGGTCATTGTTTTATTTTGAAAGCTAGCTTCATCACGTATATTACGAACGGTTCTCGTTTCAGTTGTACTACAAATTTTTACCTGTTCCTCCGTAGTACCTGCTTCCCGATTCATTATCCCAATAGCGGTGCCTTCTTTTGCTTCTAACTGCAACATAACATGATGAAGTTGATTATCAGCCAGTTTGGCACGTACTCGGTAATGTTCTATTGAATAAGGAAATAAATAAAGTAACGTATCAATCACATGGATAAAATCATCGAAGATAAATGTTCGAGGATCTGCAGCCTGGTGTCCACGATGCTTTTCTACAATAAGCAAATTAGGATCTTTCACATCTTTTAATGCTTGATATGGCGGTGCAAAACGACGATTAAATCCAACCATTAAAAGGAGCCCTCTATCCTTTGCTTTTTGAATTAACCGCTCGGAAGAAGGCCCATCGTATGTAATCGGCTTATCAACATATACATGTAAATTATGATTCAATAGTTTATCAATTATAGCTTCATGCGATTCGGTAGATGAATGCACAAACACTGCTTTTACGCCACTGTTTACCAAATCCTCAAATGATGTGTAAATATGTTTAATACGATATTGTGCTGCAACTTCCTGTAGCGTATGTGCATTCCGCGTATAAACATGTAATTCTATTCCACTTAATTGTGTTAACACTGGAAGGTAGGCTTTTTTTGCAATGTCACCGATCCCTATCATACCAACTTTCATCCTTTTCACTCCTATTCCTATTTTGTTCACATCGTAGCATAAGTAAGAAGGAACAAACAAGCTACTCTCCAGATTCACACTAGTTCTTTTATTCGGTGAGCAATTTTAATATAAATGCTTTTAAATCAATGATACGATTATATGTTGGTGTTTGTTCTGTGCCCGTAATAATTAACGGAACAAGCGATTCTTGCTTATTTAATGAGCCATGAGCAGCACCACTTAAATGCGTTGGTGTTGATTGTGCTTTGAATTCACAACCCGACTGTGCATTAACTACTAGAAATCTTCCTTCCTGCGAAAATAAGGCACCATAGAGTCTTGCTAATGCATCAGGATAATCTCCGTAAATAAGCTTTGAATCGTTAATCGTCAAATCAAGTAATGTTAAATCCCCCGAAATCCGCCATGATTGCTTATACCTATCTTCTATATCTCCTCCCCTTTGGAACACAAGCGAATTCTTTTTTCCACCAGAAATAACCGTAATCGATTCATTCTCACGCCAAGCAATTACATCAATTCGTTGATCACGATGCAAGTAATTAGCAACCGCTTTTAGTTTAGTCCCCTCGTCTAGAACATAAATATAAGCCATCCGTTGATTTACACAAATTGCAAGCTGATCATTTTTCCTTACTGGGCGTTCAATTTGAGCAAGTTTATATGTTGATAGAAGCTTTCTTAAATCAATTACAACATTTCGACGCTTCGAACCTGTCGCCGCGTGCCCATTATCTCCAATAACAAGCCATATATTTTCATCGAGTGCATTTTCCCAGCTGTCGTACATATCCAATATTTTTTTAATCTCTTTGTCGACTTTTTTAATCCCTTTCATATCAAACGGGCCTTTTAAATGAATTCTTGCATCCATGTCCTGGAAAATACAAAACGTGAATCCAGGGAGCTTCTCTTCTTGGATCAAATAACGAAGCTCACGCGCAGCATATGTGAAGTTACCTGCAGTAATTTGTAATGGTATCCCTCTTGGGCGTATTCGCGAAAAAACACCTAACGAAAAAATGGATGGTGTCAGGGTGCTAGCTTCTAGTTGTGTAAATGGACGTAATAACCGTGGTACATGCAGTTGTCGCGGAAAATTCCCACGATAAACAAACGAATTAATCGACGCTGTAGGTATTTCTAGCTTGGCCAATTCCTCGTGAATCGTTGTTACTTCCTTATTCATATGTACATTATTCAAACGATACAGCATATTATGTATGGTACGACGTGCACCAATCCGTATCGTCTCTCGAAAACCTGTACCGTAATTTACAAATGAATTCCAGGTCGTATCAAACCAGTGCAGACCCGGAATTTTATGCTCATTTGGATACGTACCTGTAAGCAAGCTCGTATCAATTGTGACAGACATTGTCGGAAACGAGGTTACAAGCTCATTGCTATAATATCCCTTTTCCATTAAAAACTTTAACGCTGGTGCTCGTCCAGTTTGGATAGCAGTTTCTAACGCTTGGGGCATAAGCGAATCTATATTTAATAAAATAACAGGCTTGTGATTTTTTTCATGATCCATGAATTTATCCTCGCAATCTAAGGTTGAGATTTTCTTTGTAAGCTATTTTAATTACAAGATGAAGTTACTCTGTTTTAGATTGTTGCATTGATTTAGCATTTTGCTTTCTTACTTCTGCTACATCGGTATCACTATAAATCGATGTTCCATGACCACCCGTCGTTTTCGCTATCCATTCCTTAGCTTCATTGTAGGACATCTCAGTGTTTAAATCCTTCCTGTTCGTTTCCTTATTTGATGCTTCATTCTTCATTTTTTAAACCTCCAACATATAGCGTATGACACCCTACTTTTTTTACTGAAAATGAAACTTCTATCAGAGGAAAAAAGAAAGTCATCTTCCTATTATTTTACACCTTTCCCCATCGAACTATGTGCTTAATTCGATCTTTAATTAGTGAGAGCATATTACCTAATAGAAAACGTTATCATTGAAGAAATCGTGAATTTTCTACTTGTTTCCGTTTTAATCCAAATACTTATAGTACACTATACTTGAAGAAGCTTTGTACAAAACTTCAATCGGTGGATTTTCTTTTATCCCCACTGATTGTTCGTTAAACGAAGTTGGACTATTAACTTTCAGTTTAATCCCAAACTTTTCCTCTTATCTTTGCCTGATAGGCAAGTTGGAAGATGGGTTCCGCTAGTTACATAAGGGATAAAGGAGAAAACAATGGACGATATACTTCAATTACTTAATGAACCACTTATCTTAGTATTTGTGATCTTGTTTCTAGGCTCTTCTCTTGGACAAATAAAAATAAAAGGACTTAGTCTTGGAGCGGCTGGTGTTTTACTAGTTGCCATGGTCTTCGGTCATTTTGGTTACGAGGTCTCCCCGATTATTCAAAACTTAGGGCTTAGCTTATTCATTGTGGCAATTGGATTACAAGCTGGACCGCGCTTTTTTCGGATGCTCCGTTCGAATGGACTCGTTTTTGGAATGATTGCATTTTGTATTGTTATTGTATCTGTCGTTACGACCATTCTCGTTGCAAAAATCTTTCACTTATCCGCGCCATTAAGCGTTGGATTAATGACAGGTGCACTTACAAGCACACCCGGACTTGCCGCAGCGCTTCAAGCAACAAACGATCCCTTAGCCTCTGTTGGTTATGGGATAGCTTATCCTTTTGGTGTAATTGCTGTCGTATTATTTGTTCAGCTCTTACCACGCCTTCTGAAAGTCGATCTGCAAAAGGATTTAGAGGAAACAAATAATCCAATAAAGACAGCGCAATCTCCAGAAGTGATGACCTTTAAGGTGACAAATGCTGCGCTTCATAAAAAAACATTAAAAGAACTAGCCTTCAGTAAAAAATCGGTTGTCATTAGCCGTGTGATTCGGGACGAGCATACGATGATTGCGCTTCGTGATACTGTCATATTACTCGGTGATGAACTTGTGACAGTTGGAGTTCAAGGGGAGCTTATTGCTTTTGGAGCATATGTTGGAGAAAAAGTAGACACCCATTTAGATAATCCTGATAATATTCAACTACGAAAAATAACCGTTGATGCAGATGACGTAATCGGCAAAAGCATAAAAAAATTAAAGCTTCGTAGAAACTATGGAGCAACGGTGACACGGATTCAACGTGAAGGAATTGAGCTTAATCAAAATGCAAATATGCCATTGCTTCGAGGAGATGTGCTAACGATCGTGAGCAGTGAAAGCAGATTAGATGAAGTGGAAAAACTATTTACGCGGAAAAAGCTTGCTGTAACTAACATTCATATTTTTTCTATTAGTATTACGTTGTTAATTGGCATCTTGATCGGAATGCTGCCTATTCATCTCCCAGGGCTTGGAACGATCACACTTGGTATAGCTGGTGGTCCCCTTTTTGTTGCACTCATTATTGGACACTTTGGTAAGCTAGGACCTATTCATGTACGCTATTATGGTCGATCGAACCACGTTATTCGTGAGCTAGGACTTGTATTGTTTTTAGCTGGTGCTGGGACAACAGCTGGTCAAGGCTTAGTTGAAGTTATTCAAACGGAAGGACTAAAGCTGATGGTTGGAGGAACATTCATTACTATTATCCCTATTATCGTAGGATATTTCATTGCCAAAAAAATCTTTAAGCTGAGTGTCATTCATTCGCTAGGAGCGCTTTCAGGTGGCATGACGAGTACGCCAGGGCTTGGAGCATTAAACCAACTCATTGATTCAGAGGATCCGGCAATCGCTTATGCAGCTGCTTATCCTTTTGCACTAATCTTTGTTGCAATCGCGGCTCAATTAATTGTTTTCTTTTTATAGTTTTCACTAAATATACGTAAACAATGAATAGCTACAAGAAAAATTGATACATATCGATTCCCTTCCATGCGAAAACTAATTTTTATCACGTCTTAAGGAGGGATCGATTTGAATACGGAAAAGCTACAATTACAGCTTCAACATGTAAGCAGCAAAATAAAAGCAGCCCAGGATGCCATTTTACAAGCACAAGGAACGAATAAAACCCTATTAGAGCAAGCATACGAGCAGCTACATCAGGCAGAAGGGGAATTAAAAAACGCCCAGCAAACGTATGGCACAACAGCAATCAATCATCCACATTTCCAGCAAGCATACGAAGCGCTTCACGATACCCGTCAGCAAGTACAAGAAGCTCAGCAAAATATAGACGACATTTTATAAGTTACCCATTCGCAAAAGCCAAACTACAAGGAGTTTGGCTTTTTATCTCTTCCTGCTCTTCTTAGTGAACCAGTTTCGGCTGTAAGAAAAGAGTGAATCGCCATCACGATTTCCCATACAATCCCCTCTGGATTCCCCTTACTCGCTTTTATAAAATAATAATTGAAATCAAATAAAAGGTTTTGCTTGAACCTATTTGTGGTAATGTTACACTAAAAACTGGGAATGCAATATAATGTGCCTTCCTATATAAAAGGAATGAACAATTGAATATGAAAAACTTGGAATCACAAATTTCAAGCTCTGTAGGCAAATTACTTCGTTCGTATTTTGGTAAAGGTCCTCGCACCATTTACGTCTCTGTAGGAAACAAGTTTATCACCATCTATCTTCAGCATTTCCTGGCACCGATGGAACAAGTTCTATTGAAGCAAAACAGTCTAGTGAAAGTGCAGGAAACACGAGATATTATGATGGAAGAATTAATGCCAGAGCTTAAAGTTCTTCTTTCTACCCAATTACAAATGCCCGTACAACAATTGTATTATGATTGGGATTTAGAAAAAGAATCAGGTATTATATTTGCAGAATTAACAGAGAACCAAAATGAAGAAAAATTACAAGTAAGCTTGGACTATAATGCGAAGGAAAAAGTACATGAAGAAATTGCCCGTTTTACAAAAAAGGCTCAAAAAACACCAAGAAATATTGTTTCATATAGATTAAATGAACGTACCATTATCTCCAAAAGAGAAGACATTCTAGTTTTAATTGAAAAAGAACTTATCCGAACTGGATTTAGTGAACAGCTTCGATTAACAAAACGCAGATTAGAAAAGAATTTACTAAACAGAGAATTTATCGAAGATGTTCTCCAACAAAAGATTCAAGATGTCTTTGTTGATTGGGATTTCGAAAAGAATATTGGTTATATTGTGTTTATCTTAGAAAAAGAAGAAATTGGTGGTAATGTCTAGACAAATTGCGCTAAGACATAAGCCGAAAAGGAAAGCATCCTTTTCGGTTTTTTTGTGCTTTAAGCCACACAAATAGGGGGAAAACAATGTATAAAATCATTGCGGTTGGAAAGAACAGTGTGCAAGCAACTGTTTCTGAAAATGAAGAAGCGCTTGTTTTTAAAACGATAGAAGAAGCAGAACAATATGTTGTAACGCTAAATACAGATTTACTTTTACCTACCAATTATAAGTTCATCATCGAAGAACTTTAATATGCAAAAAAAGGATTGCCACTTAAAATGGTGGCAATCCTTGTAATAAAGGCTTATTCGTACTCTTTCTCAAAAATCTTCGTGCTTCGAGTCGTATCAATTGGTCGAACAATCTGTTCAATTTCTTCCCGCTTCGACTCTAAAAAAGGTGGAAGGGCTAGCTTTTCGCCTAACGTTTCATATGGCTCATCCCCAGTAAACCCAGGTCCATCAGTTGCGAACTCAAATAAAATCTGTGGAGCTACCCGCGCATATAACGATTCAAAATAGAACCGATCCACATGACCAGAATTAGGTAAACGAAATCGATTTAGTCTTTCTGTCCATTCGTCTAATACCGCTCGATTATCTACTCGGAATGCAACATGATGGACGGTCCCATACCCTTGGATTGCATGCGGCGCTGTTGTATTATGCTCAACGATAACCTGTGCACCATTTCCTCCTTCTCCAACCTCAAATAAATGAAATGAATCTTCACTTGCAATTTCCTCAAATAACAGAACTTCCTCTAGTATCTGTTTGAAAAAAGCGTAATTATCTACTCGTACAAAAACAGGACCAAGCCCTGTGATAGCGTACTCTAAAGGAATAGGTCCCTTTTGCCACGGTGTGCCTGCTGCAACGCCCTTGTTTAACGAATCAGAAATTAGCTGATAATGCTGATCATCAAAATCACTAAACGCTAACGTCTTCTTACCAAACTGCTCTTGAATCCCTGTATGTGCTATCTGTAATCGGTCAAAACGTTTTTCCCAATACGTAAGTGCCTCATCCGAAGGTACACGAAACGATGTTTTCGAAATTTCATTCGTTCCATGTTTTCCTTTTTGCACATTAGGAAAATCAAAGAATGTTATGTCTGTTCCAGGACTTCCTTTATCATCCGCGAAAAACAAATGATACGTACGTATATCATCTTGATTTACCGTCTTCTTTACTAATCGCATTCCAAGCACATACGTAAAGAATGTATAATTTTTTTCTGCGCTACTTGTCATTGCTGTTACATGATGAATTCCTTTTAAATGATTCATATGCCTCACTCCTAAATATATTGTAATAAATCCAACTTTCGCGGTATCACTGGATAAACTAAATTATTAAAAACTATATCCAATTGGAATTTCTTTTTGTTCTTCACCACTAGTAATATGCAGAACAAGACAGAATAGCTGAAAATAGTCGACTCATCCTTGGTTATTAAATGCGCATTCCATGATTCCACCAGCTTGTAACCTCGGAAACTTCCGACTCACGCAGTTCATGTCCACCATCTGTAAGAAATAATGATACAGATGCACCTGATTCCGTTAACTGTCTTTTTAATGTTACAGCTTCTCCTGGTGAAACGATATGGTCTGTTGCCCCAGCAGTGATAAAAACAGGTACGTTTGACAAGTTAGCATGACTTATCGCATGTGGTGAAGCACTTGGATGCAGCAGAACCGCACTTTGAAAATGTTCAGGAGAATGAAGCAGCAGGTTAACAGCCATATTCGCCCCATTCGAATAGCCAATTAAATGAAGGCGTGTTTCTCCAGCCTGATATTCCTTCAATTTCTGTTCTATAAATTGGAGCATAATTTGGGTAATTGCTTTTAAATCGATTTTATCAAATGAACCATCTTTTAATAGCTTAAAATATCTGCGTTGCCCATTTTCGATCACATTCCCTCTTATTCCGAATACTGAAAAATAAGGATTTACGTTTCCTACAACCCTTAACAAGTCTGTTTCTCTTCCCCCAGTTCCATGGAATAAAATAAATGTATCTGCTGAATGCTTAGTTCTATGAAAAAAATACCGCACCCCTTCACCCCCCAAATAGATATAGAAGTTGACTTCCTTTAAGTTTACCTCTAAACTGATAATACATAATCATTTATTTTTTTGCAAGTAACAATGCTTCAACTTATCACAAAGAGGAGGAACTCCGATGCAATTAACTGGAATTCACCATATATCTTCACTCACTGCAAACGCTGAACAAAATTTACACTTCTACACAAATATATTAGGGCTTCGTCTAGTTAAAAAAACGGTTAACCAAGATAATACATCGAATTATCATCTGTTTTATGGTGATGAAAAAGGAAGCCCTGGTACAGAATTGACTTTTTTTGAGATTCCAAATTTGGCTGTCAATCATCCAGGGACAAATAGTATTTCCAATATATCACTTCGTGTTGCATCAAATAAGGCACTTACATTTTGGAAAAATCGGTTTGAGCAGTTTAACGTAGATCACGATGAGATTACAAACCAGTTTCACAATGCTGTACTCTCCTTCCGTGATCCAGAGGGGCATCGTATGACATTAGTTTCTGATGAGCATGACAAAGGGCTAATAGGTGGAAAGCCCTGGTCTAACAATGATATCCCCGAAGAATTTGCAATAATCGGCCTTGGACCGGTAACATTAACCGTTCGCTATTACGAGCCTACTTTTCAAGTGCTAACTGACCTGATGGGTTATAGAGCTGTTGGGAGTTATTCCTCTAACAATAACCCTGATTCGATCATTCATGTATTGGAAACTGGTCAAGGTGGAAACGGGACAGCCATTCATCTGGAAGAACGAAAGGATCTCCCTGAAGAAAGACAAGGTCGGGGTGGTGTGCATCATGTAGCATTCCGTGTTCAGACAGAAGAAGAACTAAAGCAATGGGTTGCACATATCGAGGAGGATGGCTTTCAAAGTTCAGGTTTCATTGATCGATACTATTTTCGTTCCCTATATTTTCGTGAACCAAATGGCATTTTATTTGAACTAGCGACAGATGGACCAGGTTTTATGATCGACGAATCATTAGAGCATTTAGGTGAGCAGCTCTCCCTTCCTCCATTTTTAGAAGCACAGCGACATCAAATTGTGGCAAAGCTAAAGCCATTACCGTCTAAATAAACGTAATCACAGAAAACTCATGGAGAGTAGGCTATGGATAATGACAGAAATGAATGATGTATGGAATTTAACTCAAAAAGAAAAACGGCTCGGTTTAATGCTCTGGTTTCGTCTTTCGCGCGTATACAACCATAGCATTCGGAAAAATAATGATTTCCTTAAAAAATGGGGACTAACGAGTGCTCAATTTGATGTACTCATTCAAGTGGGAGTTCATCATGCCATTACGCAAAAAGAGCTTGGCGAAAAGCTTTTTGTTACAAAGGGCAACATCACCCAATTAATCACGAAAATGGAGAAGCTCGGTTGGGTTACACGAGAACGAAATTGGAAAACAAAAACGATTTCTCTGACAGAAGAGGGAAAATCCCTAATGGCAGAAATTGTTCCAGAACAAGAGCAATTTCAAGCCTCCCAGTTTCTAGGACTTGATGCAAATGAACAACGTCAGCTTATCGAGTTATTAAAAAAAGTTCAAAAAAGCATGGAAACGGAGCTCTCTTAGCTGAAAGAGAGCTCCACATTCAATAAAGTTTTTGTTGAATCTTTTCTCGTGCATGCTCTGCATCGTCAAATGGTATCGTTTGATTCTTAATAATTTGATATGTTTCGTGTCCTTTCCCCGCAATAAGTACCACATCCTTAAATTAAAGAATGCATCACAAGAAGATATTAGAAAAGTCGCTGAAGCAGCAACTGTTGAGGGCGAAACCATTCACCAAGCATTTAACATTACTGCCGACGATGTCGTCGATGCTATTTATGCTACTGACCAATATGCAAGGGCATATAAAGAAAAACGTTAAATTATTTACAACAGCCTGTAGTCTAAAAAAGCTACAGGCTGTTTCATATTATCTACCCTTATATAATAGCAGCTCATCTCCCTGCTTTCTAAAAATAAAAAGCACCCATCCAATTGGACAGGTACTGTAACGGTTATTTTGAATTTTTATTAGGGCCAGAACGTCCCTCTAAGCGTGAATCTTTCTTACTTGTATTCGTTGTGTTCTCTTTGCTAACTTCACCGGGTTTTACTCTACCTTTGTCTTTTTCAGCCATGAGAGCACCTCCTTTGCTTATACGTTATACCCTTTCTATTCTCTATTAAACGATTCTAGTAAATCTTCCTACTTTCATCCTGTGCACTGTAGATCAAAAGCACTGATTTAATAGAGATAGGTTTAATATCAACTCGCACGGGCTATTAAACACCTATACATCATGATAGAAAGAGGTACATCTTATATGTTTGCATGGGACGATTTTTACACAGCATTTTGGGCATTCTTTGTTTTGCTCCCTTTGGTAACACTTATACATCAGCTTGGCCATTACCTTATGGCATTGCTCTTTGGAGGCAATTCAGAGCTTGTAGTAGGTAGAGGAAAGACGCTATTTGAAATCGGTACGTCGATAAAAGTTAGAGCTTTTTATTTTCTAGATTCCGCATGTCATTACGAATCTTTAAAAATAGACAATCGACTAACGCATATTTTAGTACATGCTGGTGGTATTCTGCTAAACTTAATTTCTGTAATTATAGTCAATAGCTTGATCATGATTGGTTGGCTACCAGAGCTGCAATTCTTTTATCAGTTTGGATACTTTTCTGTGTACTATATATTTTTTGCTTTATTCCCTGTTCAATATTCTGAGACGCATGCAAGCGATGGAAAGCAAATCATTAATATTTTTAAAAAATATGAGCCATCTGATATATTTGATTAACTAGAAAGAGCACTCTCTCAGGTTGGGACATTGAGGGAGTGTTTTCACTTTCTTCTTCGACAAATAAGACTCAGATGTGTCTGCATAAACGTATCCATTTTTCATGCCTCGTTGAAGGCTTTCTTCACAAAGTTTTTAATTCGGTTCCAGACAGACTAACATAAGAACCGTCCAAAGTAAGAACAATTCTTTAACACATTCACCAAGATATCGTGTATCATGTTAAAATTCTATCCTTGCTTGTAGGAAAAATATGTTGTTCTCTCTATTTATTCCGATAACAAGCTGTAGGTAACCAATTTATCATCTTCTAAGTAAGTATTCTTTATGCTGCTGATTTTACCGTCTTTCCAGCCTATAAATAATTGCATTTTCACAAATCCATCTCGTATTCCCTTTTCGTCAACAACATTAAAGCCCTTTTCTGCGAATTGTTTATCTAACGGATTCTCATACTCATCCATAGCTCCAATATCATATCTCCATAAATGGGAAGCATTTGTATCTTCTACCCCTACCGCATCTGCTTCTCCAAGTAGATCGATCACATCACTTTCTGTCATTCCAATTTCTAGATTTTCTTTAATAAACTCATTTTCAAATCTAGCTCTTTCATACTCTACATCGTATACATATTCTATGAATCTCTCGAATTGTTCATTATAAACGTATTTAAACGACCACTTAAACATATGTGTAGCTAGTTTATATATCCAATTCGAAGGAACTAAAGAAACGTTAACAATAAAATTTGTGCCTTCTGGTGTTTCTTCCATACTATATTCTGTCTTACTAATCCCCTCTTTTGTTTCAGTTTCAACTGAAGCATAGTTTGGTGGATCATATTTTGTATATTTCCCTTGCAACTCATATACTTTTTTCCCTATTTTTTGTCTCGTAATGAAAGTTGCCCCTTCTCCTAAGTCATCTTCACTTCCATCGTAAATATTTTCGATTATTTGTGTATTCCATTTTAAGACATGTTCATCTTTATTCAAACATTCTGATACTAAATCAATATTGGTATATATTTCTGCTTCAAAACGGAAACAGTGAATTTCTTTCATCTCATCCTTCTCCTATTCATTTTCATCGATTAATTATACTATGACCAGGAAATATTTACTATATTATTTTATGGAATATTCTTCTTATTTGTAAATGCTCGGCTATTTCTAGTCCCTCTTCCCCATCAGCAGCTTCTTTCCTCTAAAAGCTTGTCCACCCAAAATATTTAAACGCACATTATTATTTGGAGGTCTATTTTATTTCTCACCATAGTATCTCCCCACAACCAACGTATTTCCAATCACTAGCTTAAACGCAAACCCCCGCAGGCATATAAACTATTAGTCACCTCAAAATCATAGACGAATCTTAAGGCAAGTCTACCTAAATTAATTTAAAGCATATATTTTACCCACACCATAACAACGGTATTACATAGAATGCCAGTACAGTATGAAAGGAGGGAGCTTGGATATGAGTGGTGAGGATTCAATCAATCAAATAAAAGGGTTAACTGATAACTTAGTCAAGTTGCATGTTTCCAATGTCTTACAAAGAGAGCAACTAAATAAAGTCACTGAGGACCAAAAACAACAGGTTAACCAGATCGTCGAGGATTTGAGTAAACAAGTACAACAATATTTAAAAGAAGGAAAGAAAATAGAAGAAAACTAAATAAGCAGAAATCTATTTTTTCGTAAGTACTAGAAAACATTTAGGCGTATTCCTGTAACAAATATATTCGAGGATTGGAATAGAGAAAGTCTTCTAAATTCACAAATTCTCCAAACGTATTTCTTTAACACTCTCTTCCAATCTTCTTACACGGAGTGCTGCAAATGAAAACAAGTGAAGTATGAAAGAAGCGCTCACCAACCACAAGCATTAGCTATTAATCGGATCCAGATGTTTCCCCCAACACTAGCCGCACGTGAGATCTAAGCCTTACAGCGTGTTACTTTCCTTTTGCGTCATACGTGCGTATTGAAAGAAAACAATACTTTATTGAAGGAGTGTGATTAATTGTGCAAAGAAACCAAGGACGTTGTAGCCAAGACCCAGCAACACAAAATGCGCTACAAAATCTAAGTACTTTCCAGGAAACAGAGGAATTTATTCACATTATTGATTCTTCAGGAGTAAGAGTTCATACAACGGATACACAGGTCGGTGTATCTCTTCAAGCTGCTTTACAAGTAGCCATTGCTATCGTAATCAACATAACAATTGCTGATAGTAACTGCGCAGAACAAGTAACACAAGAATTATTACAAAGTGCTCGAACAAGACAGGTGCAAGAACAGACACTAGTGATCCAAGGATCTGAAAATGTGGATGTTACAACTTCTGATACAGATGTGGCTGTATCTATTCAAGTTCTTCTTCAAATCCTTGTGACACTAGTTGCCCAATTGGATATTTTATAATATGCCATTTGTGTAGAATATGTGCACGTCCAAAATTATCGGAATAGGAGATTATTATTGCAGTTTCATATGAATAGCATCTTCTCTGTTGATATCTTCACCATGTGTGAGAAATGCGTTTAAAGGAGGAACAGCGTTGAATAAAAGAAATTTAATGAACCAGCTATCGGAGAGCTTAATCTTTATGCATTTTTCCAAAGACCAGAAAAAGCAACTTCACGAAATTGTAGTTGAACTACAAAAACAATTAGAAACAGAAAGAAAACAAAAGGACAGTTCTATGGCGGAAGAAACACCTAGTGAAAGTCCGCTTCGCCAAAGTTTTTTAAATAAAAATAATAAATGATAGGAGTGTATAGATGATGGCACGAGGAAGAAATGTTCCAAATGCAAATGCAAGAAGTACGGTAGGTCAAATTAATCCGCAAGTGGCTGGCACTTATCAAGGCTCCAAGGAGTATATTGAAATAACTAACTCCTGCAACGTTACTGTGAAGACTACAGACACACAAGTTGGTGTATCCCTGCAAGCTGCACTTCAAGTCGCCATTGCAATTGTCATTAATATTACCATTGCGGACAGTGCTCGAGCAGAACAAGTAACACAGGAATTACTCCAAAGCGCAAACACACGTCAATATAACCATCAGAAGCTTATTATTGAAGGTTCAAACGATGTGGAAGTAACAACCTCTGATACAGATGTGGCTGTATCCATTCAAGTTCTTCTTCAAATCCTAATTGCATTAGTTGCCCAATTGGATATTCTATAAAAAAATAGGAGACCGTTATTAAAATAGCGGTCTCTTTTCTATTACACTTGATTATATCCTTTATCCAATTCATCCTATGGATAGATTGGATAAACTGAGTTAGACAAGAATTGCTAGTATTATAAGCTCACAAGCTAAGACTGTTTTAATCATCTTCACAAGAAACCTTGCTCACCCCAAACAAACCGTTCTCCTCAAAAACCACTGTTCCCCCGTTATCCAAGCAAGATTCTGCTTTAGAAATATTCTCTTTATGGTTACTTTCAATTTGTAGTATACGAATAACCACTGTGGAAACAATTATAATTAACACACCAAGAATAACCATTACTACATACCTTTGCAATTTGTTTTTTGAGGCAGTTCGTACATAATCAGAACTTTGATCAATACTATATTCACCTTTCATAAATTTCCGAATCTCTAAGTAATACAATACGTTGTGAATAATTATCAAAAGAAAAAGCAAGGATATAATTAAATACCGATCTAAAGGAAAAAACATCAAGCATATCAATAATGGTATCGTATGGGAATAAAGAATATACACTTTTTGGGTTGCATTACGAGTCACCTGTCTTAGCATTTCATCATCTTCTAACAATTCCCCTGGTTTTAAAAATGTAATGAATGGAATTTTCCTATTGGGATTCTTTTTGTTATGTTTTTTAAGTTTTATAGAATATGCAATAAAGAAGATAATGAGAAAGAAAAAACCAATTATAATTGATAGTATCCCTGGTAAATTCCAGTTGATAATCACACTGTTACCTACTACATCGTAAACCCCTTCAAATTCATTAAAAATTACATCTACAGAATATACAATTCCATATGACCAAATCATTAAAATCACCATCAAAGCTATGTTCCATAATGGCAACTGAACACGTAAATCATTATTATTCACCTGAATCCTCCCCTTCTATCCAAAAAAGTTCATCGACTCGGATTTGCAATTGTTTTGCTAAACGTAATGATAATGCAATAGATGGTGAAAACTGTCCCTTTTCAATGAAACCAATAGTCTGTCTTGTAACGCCAACTCGATTTGCTAATTCAGACTGTGAAAATCCATGCCTTGCTCTTAGTTCTTTTATACGATTACGAAGCATGTTGTACCCCTTTCATTAGAAAGTATTAAATTATATATACATAATGTAAACAATAATTAACATAATGTAAAGTTTTATTAACTAAACTTCAAAAACTTTATATAAGAAGAAAAAGCCACTCTAACAAATAGAGTGGCTTGTTTGCAAAGGGAGGTAACAGATTTTCTATCTCATAAAATTCCTCTATGATACCTAATTAATATTCTTTGAAACTGATTGAGAAATTTCAATTATGTCCAATCCAGGTTGCGGATCGTTTAACACTTCTACATACAGATATAAAGATCCTTCTGCTGCAAGATATTATTATAGAAATGAAGGAACGTTTAATTGGGGAAAGCTGTACATGGGATAATAAACCAGCCTATGCACCAGATGTGTTTGGGCTGGCTGTCGTAAGTAGTTCAACTGGTACTTAACAGGTGGGTCCATTTCGGCATATGAAAAAGCACCCTCTAAGGTGCTTTTAATATGGACTAAAAACTATTTATTTGCTTGAAGATTATTATCAAAGAATAAACTAACAATGTTAAACACAACTACTATTACACTTATAATAATAGTTACAAAAAATCCTGATTGTACATAATCTTTACTAAATGATAGGTCAATCCCTGAAATATTTAAAGCAGGTGCAAAATAAACATATTGGATCAGTGATAGAATTGGGATGATTAACATTAATATTAGAGTGATAATATTAAAGTAAAATCTAACTATTATTACAATCACAGTTAATAGAATCAACAATATCCATAAACCAGTCCAGTGGTTTAGGCCATTTGCATGTTTAAATTGTATTTCTACCCATTTAAGGAACAATCCAACTATGGAAATTACTAGAAATATTATAGACGTAATTTTAATTATTTTCATAGCTTTTTCATCCTCTTACTGTTAAATTTATTTAACCTACTTTATTGTGCAAATTTGAACACTGTCCAATTGTTTGACCCCTCTTTGATTTTTCTTATTAAAACATAATCTCCTTTCTAAATTTCAATAAAAATCTATTCTAAAATTAATTCCGAAATTTCACAAAAATTCCTTTATTTTTTGTCGACATATTTTGCAATGTAAAAAAGCACCCTTTAGGATGCTTTAAACAAATCTCTATACGTGCTGGCCACTCCGGAACCAGAATCATAAATGACACTTATGGGCACCGTGTTCAAACGATAGACGAATTAGCAACTGCAAGATTATCCGAAGTCTTCAATAGAAAATTAATTAACCAAGATGAAACATCAAAAAACAACGAAAAACAAGCTTCTGCCGTCAAAATGTCGACAAATTAGAAAATAAAAAGCATAAAGCGACTCCTAAATTTATAAGGAACCGCTTTATATCAAGCTCTTAATGTAGTGATTCCGATTGGGCTCGAACCAACGACCTCTACCCTGTCAAGGTAGCGCTCTCCCAGCTGAGCTACGGAATCGTATGGGATTTAACTGCACTATTTATTATAGGTAGTTCATCCCCTTCTGTCAATCTATTTTCACTTCATCACTACGCATGCTATTGTTTTTATGCAGCTCTCTCACATTATCTAGTGAATAATCCTAGAAAGGATCATCCTCTCCCCTTTTACTTCTATTCCCGAAATACATTCATGGATATATCATTTTAATTCCGATATAATAAAATGAAAATTATGATTGCATTTCTGAATTTACATATAAATGGAGGTTACCTCACAAGTGAGAACTGTTTTATCTTTTCTTAAACCATATAAAATCGCTATTGTTATTGCATATGCGTTAACATTAATTGAATTATCTGTGGAGCTGCTACTCCCTTTTTTTCTTGGTAAAATGATTGATTCTGGTGTTATGAATAAGGATGTTCAAACAATTATCAAGTGGGGAAGCATCATGATTGCGCTCGCATTCATCTCGTTTATAGCAGGGATTCTAAACACCTTCTTTGCTTCCCATACAAGCTGGGGCTTTGCCTATAACATTCGGAAAAAGTTATTTGAGAAAGTCCAGGCATTCTCATTCGCTAACTTAAATCAATATCCAACATCTGGGCTTGTTACACGCTTTACAAACGATGTTCGGCAAATTCAAAATACCATTTTTATGGCGCTACGTATTATGTCAAAAGCACCTTTAATTGTAATCGGTGGGGTCATTATGGCATTCGTCGTTAATGCTAAGCTTGCTTTGATTTTCTGTATTACAGTCCCTTTATTAGTAGGCTTTTTACTGTGGGTGTTGAAAAAAGCTACCTTTATGTTCGATGGCGTGCAAAAGAGCGTTGATAAAGTAAACCGTGTCATGCAAGAGAATCTCGCAGGAATGCGGTTAATTAAAGCGTTCTTACGACGAAATCATGAAGAAACGCGCTTTCATAAAGCAAATAAGGCGTTAGCAGATACAACACAAACTACCTTTCGCTTTATCGAGTCTTCCATGCCTGTCCTTTTGTTCATTATGAATCTAAGTCTTATTTCCATTCTTTGGTTTGGGAATATGCAGGCAGTAGCAGGAACGACAGCGGTCGGTGATGTTGTTGCGATCGTCAACTATGCGATGCGCGTAGCGATGGCGATTTCGATGTTTACATTTATTATTCTAGCCTTTTCACGGGCAAAAGCATCTGCTGAACGCATTGAGGATGTATTATCTGTTGAGATTGACCTCAAGGATCATCATGATGCCGACCAACAGCAAGTAATCAAACAAGGGAAGATTTCTTTTAACGATGTATCCTTTTCCTATCCGCTTGCTGATGACGTAGTACTTGATCATGTTACCTTTTCTGTTGCACCAAGAGAAAAACTCGCAATTATTGGTGCCACAGGATCTGGGAAAACATCGCTTTTCCAGCTGTTGCCCCGATTATATGATGCAAAAGAAGGATCCATTTCCATTGATGATAAGCCAATTACAACGTATTCGTTAGATCATTTGCGACAAAGCATTGGATATGTTCCGCAAAGCCCACTTTTATTCACGGGAACAATTGCTGATAATATCGCATGGGGGAAAAAGAACGCAACAAGGAATGAGGTTATCCAAGCGGCGACCGCTGCACAAATACATGATACGATCATGACGCTACCGAACCAATATGAAACAAAGGTAGGTCAAAAAGGGGTCAATCTATCCGGTGGCCAAAAGCAACGTATCTCAATTGCAAGAGCCTTAATTCGAAATCCAAAAATATTAATGCTCGATGACAGCACGAGTGCACTCGATTTAGCAACAGAAGCGAATTTATTGCAGGCAATGAATAATTACCAAAGTACAATGCTCATCATTACCCAAAAAGTATCTACAGCAATGAAAGCAGATCGCATTCTTTTAATGGACCAGGGAAGGCTGCTGGCAGTTGGCTCACATAAAGCGCTCATTAAAACCTCTGATCTCTACCGAAGAATCGTAGCATCCCAATTTGGAAAGGAGGAGATTCAGCATGCTGAATGAAGTAAAGCGGCCTTTTCAATATAAAAAAATCCCCTTGGATACTGTTGCAAACAATAAACGCAACAAGGCCAAGGATGCAGCAGGTACAATTAAACGAATTAGTGCATATCTTGCCCGCGAAAAGGTAACGTTAACACTCGTTATCCTCGCAGTTATGGCTAGCTCAGGGCTAAGCCTTTTAGGACCGTTTATGATTGGGATGGCGATTGATGATTTTATCGTTACAAATAAAAGTGCTGGCTTAGGAATCCTGCTACTTTTATTAATTGGAATCTTTCTCCTTCATTCTCTATCGATCTTTTTACAAAATTACTGGATGGTTGGTATTGCACAAAAAACTGTATTTACCTTGAGGAAAGAGCTCTTTCAGCAATTTCATCGGCTTCCGATTCGGTATTTTGACAAACGGCAGCATGGTGAATTAATGAGTCGAATTACGAATGATATTGATAATGTCAACAATACGCTAAATCAGTCAGTCATCCAGATTTTCTCGAGTGTGCTTACACTCATTGGAACTATTGCTGTCATGCTTTATTTAAGCCCTTTGCTAACCGGAGTGACAATGACAATTATTCCAATCATGTATATTGCGATGCGCTGGATTACAAAACGTACCGGCCCATTGTATAAGGTCCAACAAAAGGATTTAGGCACACTCAATGGCTATGTAGAAGAAACTGTTTCTGGACAACATATTATCAAAGCCTTTTCACAGGAAGAGCGTGTGAAAGCGGAATTTGATGAAAAGAGTAAAAAGCTTGTTCACTCTGGATTTTGGGCATTAACGATTTCTGGATTCATACCAAAAGTAATGAACATGTTAAACTTTTTAAGCTTTGCACTTATTGCACTTGTTGGTGGTTTATTGGCAATTAAAGGCTATGTAACGGTTGGTGTAATCGTTATATTTACTGAATATGCTCGCCAATTTACAAGACCATTAAACGAGCTTTCCAATCAATTTAATATTTTATTATCTGCTGTTGCAGGTGCAGAACGCGTATTTCAAGTGCTTGATGAGACACAGGAAGAAACAGATGAACAACAAGCAATAACTTTATCCGAAACAAAAGGACATATGGTATTTAATGCCGTTACCTTTGGCTACGAGGATACAGCTATCCTGAAGAAGGTTAGCTTTGAAGCAAAGCCTGGCGAATCCATTGCCTTCGTCGGACATACTGGAGCTGGAAAAACGACCATTATTAATCTTATTGCACGTTTTTACAATTACGATGCTGGACAAATAACCTTGGATGGCATCGACATCAAAAAAATAAAACGTTCCAGCCTTCGCAGTCATATGGCTTTTGTTTTGCAGGATGCTTTTCTGTTCCAAGCTACCATACGGGAAAATATCCGCTACGGACGACTTGATGCAACTGACGAGGAAGTCGAAGAAGCAGCGCAAAATGCGAATGCCCATGATTTTATCACACAGCTACCACATGGCTATGATACGATCCTTGATCAGGATGGAAGTGGAATAAGCCAAGGTCAAAAACAGCTCCTTACAATTGCAAGAGCATTTATTGCCAAGCCTTCCATTCTTATATTAGATGAGGCAACAAGTAATATCGATACGATTACAGAATTAAAAATTCAAGCTGCACTTGATCGCCTCATGCAGGGAAGAACGAGCTTCATTATTGCTCACCGTCTCAATACGATACAAAACGCCGATAAAATCATCTTGCTTGAGCACGGGGAAATCCAAGAGCAAGGCAGCCATAAGGAACTAATTCAACAAAAAGGAAAATATGCTGCACTCTATCAAGGGCAGCTGCAAGGAAAACAAGGCGAAGAACTATACCAATAGCCTATGGAATATTCAGACTTTTAATGATAAACTAGAGAACAAGCTTTGGATTACTCAAAAAAGATTGACCTGTATAATAAAGGGGAAATATAAATTAATAGATGTGTCCAAGCTGTGATTCTAATTGGGGTGTACAAAGTGGGAAGAAAAGGGAAAATGATCGAACAAGAAATAAACAGTACGTATCTAAATGAAGCAATGATAATTAAAATTTATCAGCCTGAGACATTTTCACCGCTATATAAATATCATGTTTGTATGATGCAGGATGGAAATGATTATTTTCAAATGGGACGTGTTGCTACATTTAGTGACAGGCTTCATGGGGACAAAGAAATCGAAAACACCGTTTTTGTCGGAATTCATTATCAGGATCGATTTGATCGCAGAAAAAAATACCATCCATCAGGAGAGCAACAAGCAGCCTATATGCAATTTCTTGTACATGAAGTCGTCCCAATGCTTGATCGTCTCCTTCCTACGTATCATATGGGACAATCACGAGCATTAATGGGCGATTCACTTGCAGGTACATTAGCATTAATGACTGCATTAAAATATCCAAATACGTTTGGCAAAGTAATTATGCAATCACCTTATGTAGATAAAACCGTACTAGAAGCTGTCAGCAATGCATCTAATATAGCAACCATAGACATATACCATACGATTGGTGCAGATGAAACAGCTGTTCAAACATTAGACAATCCTGAGGTCGATTTTTTAACACCAAATAGGCAGCTAAATAAGCTTTTAGTAGAAAAGGGCGCTATTTACCATTATAAGGAATTACCAGAAGGCGTACACACATGGAAGTATTGGCAAAAGGACTTGCCAAACGCATTAAAGCAAATGTTTCAGTAGAATTTTCAGCTAAAATGTTATTTATTAACAAAAATATAGTATCATTCTCTAAATTCACGGAAGTTTTTTGTTATAATAAACCGTATACACTAAAGGTCACGGAGAATGGTATGTAGAAAATATAAAATAGGAGGTTTTACAATGAGATATGGTATTGCTATTTTTCCATCCAAAGAAATCCAAGATGAAGCGAATTCATATAGAAAACGCTATGACCCACATTATGCACTAATTCCACCTCACATTACCATTAAAGAAGCATTTGAAGCAGACGATCATACAATAAATGAGCTCGTTATAGAATTAAAGAAAATCGCAAACGCTACAGATCCATTTTCTATTTCAATTAAGAAGGTTAGCTCCTTCGTCCCAGTAACGAACACAATCTACTTAAAGGTAGAACCAATGAAAGAGCTAGATGATCTATATGCGCACATGCATTCTGGCAAGTTCCCTAAAAGTAATGAGCATCCGTTTGTCCCCCATATTACGATTGGTCAGAATTTATTACATGATGAGTATTCTGATGTTTTTGGAAGCTTGAAAATGAAAACCTTTAATTTTGAGGATCGTATCGATCGCTTTCAGCTTTTGTATCAATTGGAAAATGGATCATGGACAGTATATGAAAGCTTTGTCTTTGGAAAGGAACAGCTGTGAACATCCAAATCGCAACAAGCCAAGCAGAAATCGATGATGCATTCTACGTTCGAATGGTCGTATTCGTTGAAGAGCAGCATGTACCTCCAGAAGAAGAACTCGATGACTTTGACCAAGAATCGATTCATTTTATTGGCTATGAAAACAAGATGCCTATTGTAGCAAGCCGACTACGCTTCGTTGATAACTACGGGAAACTAGAACGCATCTGTGTTCTTAAAGAAGCCCGTGGAAAAAGTTACGGAAAACAGATGATTAAAGAAATGGAAGCGGTAATCGAGAAGCACGGGTACACGAGAGCAAAGCTAAACGCCCAAACACATGCAATTGCGTTTTATGAACGACTAGGATATACGGTCATTTCAGAGGAATTTATCGATGCTGGTATTCCACATGTTACCATGCTGAAAGAACTCGTAAACCGATAATGAATTTTCATAATGAATTATAAATTCTACACGAACAACAGGCTCTCCGCATAGAGCCTGATTTTTTATTGGTGAAACGCATGACTTCCCTTTAACTGGTTACGCTAAGACTATTATGATATTGCGTTAGGGGGACAGACATGCATTCGTATTTGCTAATGTTCGTTGATACGATTTTTGGTTTTTTTGCCTTGTTTGTGCTAACTAAAATTCTCGGTAAAACCCAAATGTCACAGCTTACAGCATTTGACTTTATTTCGGCAGTTATATTAGGTGAGCTCGTGGGAAACGCCTTGTTCGATAAAGAAGCAGGCATCCTAGAAATTGCCTTTGTCATTATTTTATGGGGTGGATTATTATATGGTGTAGAAATTACCACGCAGAGGTTTAAACGTACAAGGTATTTGTTAGAAGGAAAGCCTTCTCTCGTTATCCATAAAGGAAATATTATCCGCAAAGAAATGAAGAAAAATAAAATTGATATTGGCGAGCTACAGCATTTATTGCGCGTAAAGGATGTTTTTTCTGTGCAAGAAGTAGAATACGCCATTCTAGAAACGAATGGACAATTGTCTGTTTTAAAGAAAGCCGACTATCAGTCACCAAATAAAAAAGATTTAAATGTTTATCCAACGGAACCGTTCTTACCCTTCACAGTTATTAGTGATGGGGAGATACTAATGGATAATATCATTGAAGCTGGATTAACAGAAGAATGGCTTCATAACGAGATAAAACGGCAAGGTTATACTAGTGTAAAAGATATTTTTTATGGTGAATATGTAAAAGGACAAAAGCTCTTTCTTCAGCCATTCATTGAAGAGAAAAAAAGAGAAAGCGATTAATCAGGGATGCTTTTTCATATATAAAAGGCAAGTGCGATTTGCACTTGCCTTTTATATTATACGTGTTCATTTATATAATAGCCCTTCCCTGTAAATAACGGGAAAGAGTCTTTACCTCGTGCTTCCTCAAACAATTTTTGTTGATAATATTTTGGGAAAGCACCACTTGCTTGCTTTGGCTCTTCTTTTACATCTTCATATTGTGATTCAAACACAACCTTATAAGGTTTTTCAACGGTAGGAATAGAATTGGTTGGTTTGTTTAGACGACTCTGATAATCCGTATATTGAAAGCTTTGAATTGGTAGGATATACCCCATATAAATACCCCCTCCAGCAAATGCCTTTTCTCTTACTATATGATTCGTTAAACAACAAAAATTTATGACTTATTTAGCTATACCCTTTCTTATACATGATGAAACCTATTATCAATCACCAAATTGCTTTTCTAAATCCTTCATGATTTTTTCAAGCTGCTGCATTTGCTCAAGAAACCCGGTGTTCCATGAACTCATCATTTTATCGAAGTCAAGCATTCTTCCCTCGGGGTATTGAAACCATTTTTCATTTTTATCTAAATGCTTTTCTATAATATCCAACTGTTTGACAAATGGAATTTCTGGCTTTTCTGCCATGTTATCGCCTCCTCCTCAACATTACGGGGCATACCATACCAACGCTTTTTATGAGCTAACAGCTACTAGATGTCTGTCCATATTTTCAAAAAAAAGAGGCTGGGACAAAACAATTTTATACCCAAAAATCCAAGCGAAATATGGACGACATTCATTTAAAATTAATAAAGTAGATTTATCTAGCAGTTGAAATGAGTAAGACTCCGGCGGGAACAGTTTGAGCCGATGACTTGCTTATGCCAGTGGTAAAAAGCAGATCGATATTCAAACTGCAAGGAATTATTCGGATTTTTGATACAAATGCGCTTGTTTTGTCTCATCCTTAAAAGCAGTTGGGCTACGAACAGGTAATAAGCTGTGCTTTAATGATTAAATCCAAGAAAATGGCCTTCGCTCACGACGATCATCATTACTTTCCTCATCTTCGTGACTGCTGCTTTCATGTGACTCCGATTCCTTGCTTGCTGATTCAACATGCTCCGGCTCTCTTCTCATCGGTCTACCCCAAAATGGATCTACGCGTTCTCTATTGGAGGACTCTCCTTCCTCCCCTTCTTCTCCACGCTGTCTTCTCATCGAAGTTTGATTATGAGATTCTCTCCCATCTTCTCTGCTTTCGTGCTCACGATCATCGGGACCGAATCCCCAAAATGGTGATTTACGACGCGGTGGAGGTGGCTGCTCAAGATGTACTTGATCTGCCTTAATGACAAGATCCCGCACATGGATTACCTTTTTATTTTTTTCGGACATCCTGCTATCACTCCTTTTGCATGTTAGTCGTTAATAGTTTATGTGGTCAAAAGTGGAATGTATGGACGATTGCCCGTATTTACGAATTAATTTAGAAGTTGGATTCAGCAGCTTTTTTCTTGTTTTTTCTAAATTCAAACAGCTGCCCACACCTTCCAAGCGACCGTACATATTCTATTAGGGATAAGTCATCAAACACAAGAAAGGAGAATTCATTCATGGGTTGTGGATGTGGTAAAGATTTTAAAACTGGCCAATGTGTATGTGACATTCTAAAGGAAATCGAGGCCGCTCAAAACGATGTTGTAGAGAATTGTTGTACGACAAGCTGTGAGCAATCAATTAGCGATCTATTAGGAGAAACTGAGCCAGGTAATGGCTTAGACACGGTACCAATCATTCTTTATTGCAAAGACTCCTGTAAGCCATTTAAGGGCTTCGGTGCTTTGCCAAACAGTGCTGACAACAGTACAGGTCCGATAAAAGCAAGCTTCTTATTCCGTGTAAAGCGTGTCGATGATGATTGCTGTGCTGTAATAGAATTAATTAAATCTGCAGATGAAAATACACCTTGTAAGCACCTTGATGATCCGTGCAAGCAAGAAACAACTAATTTATACGGAACAGGTATTTGTATCACAGTTGATCTACACTGCTTCTGTCACGTTACTTGCTTACCAGCAGTTTCTCTTTTTGGTAACGCATAGTCTTCCTTTATTCCCATTGCAACGAGCCCCCCTCATTGCAATGGGGTATTTTATCATGCTTCCATTTTCCACAAGCGAATGAATGCTATTAAAATCCTAGCATTCGTACTTGCTGTGCAGCCTCAAAAGGAATTGTTATCGTTTGTGTTCTTCGACCTGTTCTCATAGTAATGCTTTCACCATCAAAATCAGTGATTACCCCGCGATACGTTTTCTCTTCTGTTTTTAACTCGCAGCGCATCTTTGGAATATGGCTAGGCGTCCTAGCAAAGTATTCTATACGTTCTTTTAATGTCATTTCTTTAAATTTTTTATTTTGCTCATAGCCTTCCACATGCGGATCGGAATCAGATTCAGACTCTATGTCTTCTTCGACGTGCTCTACAGCTGCTGTATTCGTTTCCTTTTCTTCTGTTTGCTGTGGTTTTGTAACGTTTCCTAAAGCAGGTCTTTTACGGACTGGCTTTGGCTCCGTATTCCTTTGTTTTTCTATTTCCTTTGTATTAGGACTGGATGGTATAGAAATCGGTTGTACGGTTTTTCTTTCCTTTTTTGGTGTTACATATTGATGTTGCATACGCGCCTCTGGCTTTACAACCTTTGGCTGATTAATATACAATAACGGGTTTTTAGCGTAACGTTCTTCGCCCATTCTTCTCTCTCCCTTTGTTTAAAGTTGACACTCTAGTATATGTAGCAATTTTTAAAATTGTGTTCCTGCCTATTTACAATCCTTATGAATACAATTCTGTACAATGAAAAAAGCTCCACCACCTTAGCTAAAAGCTATGGCAATGGAGCAAATCATCAATAGAATGAGCTTATTATATTAACAGATTCATAAACAATGTAGCCATTCCGAAATAAATTAACACGGAAATAATATCATTAATGGTTGTAATAAATGGACCTGAGGCTACAGCAGGGTCTATTTTCAAACGATCCATTAAAATGGGAATTAATGAACCGGTTAAGGTCGCTACGATCAGTGTCACCATAATAGAGAAGCCGACAAGTAAGCCTAAAAACAATTGATCCTTCCATAGAAAGATAACGAGGGCGATGACTATACCAGATACAGAGCCAGTAATAAGGCCGGTAGCCCCTTCTCGAAGAATTAACTTTAGCTTTCCACCTTTTCCATATTCACCAGTAGCAAGCCCTCGTACAGCAACAGCAAGTGCCTGTGTTCCTGTATTTCCTGCCATCCCAGCAATGACTGGGATAAAAATAGCCAATACAGCTACCTTTTGCAGTGTATCTTCAAATTGACTAATTAAGCTTGCGGTTAGCATTCCAAGAAACAACAGAATAATTAACCATGGGAGCCTTTTTTTCGCTGCAATAAATGCATTCTCATCTGGGCGATCTACATCTGATACCGCTGCGAATTTCGAGTAATCATCACTTGCTTCTTCTTCCATAACGTCTAAAATATCATCAACAGTAATAATACCGAGTAAATGATTTTGAAAATCGACGACAGGTAACGCTAAAAAGTCGTAATCGCGGATCATTTGCGCAACATCTTCCTGATCCTTGCCAACAGATACATAAACAACCTTCTCGCTCATTAAATCTCCAATTATCGCATGATCATCCGCAATAATCAGATCACGGAGAGAGATTACTCCAGCTAACCGTTTATCTTCATCAACGACATACAAATAATAAATCGTTTCTGCTTCTGGCGCTTCTTTTTTAAGCTGGAGCATCGTCTCCTGTACGGTTTTCGTTTTATCGATTGCGACAAATTCTGTCGTCATAATACTTCCTGCAGTTTTTTCTTCATAGTGCAGAAGCTGTTTGATTTCCTCTGCTGCTTGTTTATCCATAATGGTTAGAAAGCTTGCTACTTTATCCTTTTCCATTTCATTAAGGATATCTACAGCATCATCTGTAGCCATTTCCGCTAACACTGCTGAAGCAAATCGAGGATCCATTTCCGTAAAAAACGATGTTGTATCATCTAATTCAATATGCTCCATCAATCCTGCTACCTCTAGCGGAGATAAATAGGCATATATTTTCATTCGATAGCTTTCTATTTGTTCCATAAAGTACATCGCTTGATCATAGGGATGTAAATCTAAAAAATCCTGTCGAAAAACACCAATGTCATCATTCACTAAGGCATAATCGAGATTTTCTAGACTTTGATTTAATCTATCATTGTTTTCCATTCTATACACATCCTTTCAAGCGTTTATGCTAAAACACCTATTAGTTATACCATACATTAAATATGTTGTCATACAAAATTTTTAAATTGAAAGCGGTATTTTCTACTGAATTCGTACTCTTTTTAAAAAGACACTTAAAATAATGTTGGAAATCGTGTAAACTAAAGCATGGAGGGTTCTAAAAAAATCCATCAATTAGAGAAAGCTAGGTTAAAAAATGAACCAATCAAATCAGACAAAATTAAATTTAGATAGCACACTAATTTTCATTGTTATATTGTTAGGTGTAATTAGTGTTTTTACGATATATAGCATTGAACCAACCTTACCAGCTAAATATGAAGGCTACCATTTTCCAATAAAGCAAGCGGTATGGTATGTGTTGGGCGGAATTGCGGTGATTTTCGTCATGCTTATTGACTATGACCGTTTTAGACAAATAACCTGGTGGCTATACGGGCTTGGCATGGTCCTTTTGCTCATTCTATTTTTCAACTTTCCTTCATCCATTGTTTATGAAGCAAACAACGCTGTCAGCTGGATAAAGTTTCCTGTTCTCGGAACAATCCAGCCAGCAGAGATTATGAAAATCTTTTTAGTACTTGCAATTGCTGACGTCATTACCCGCCATAATCATAAATACGTGAATCGAACAGTGCATAGTGATCTAGGCCTACTCGTTAAAATTGCGATAGTTTCCCTGCCACCAATGGGGTTAATTGCAGTACAGCCAGATTTGGGCGGGTTTCTCGTGTTAGCAGCTATTGCTAGTGCAATGATTCTCGTTTCAGGTATTCGCTGGCGAGTTATTTTTTCTATAATTGGAGTTGGTATAGGCAGTTTAGCCGTTTTATTTGTTGCTTATAAGCTGTTCCCTGGATCTATAGGGACATTTCTAGATGAATCCGTTTTTAATCATGTCGCAAGTCGTTTTTATGGGTGGATTGACCCCGAAAAATATCCTGATTCAGGCTTCCAGCTTGTTTATGCAATGCTCGCTATTGGCTCAGGACAGCTTTTCGGCAAAGGCTTGCACACATTCGAAGTCTATATTCCTGAACGACATACGGATATGATTTTTACAGCAATTGCTGAACAATTTGGCTTTATCGGAGCAAGTGTTGTCATTACACTGTTTTTCCTATTAATTTACCGTATGATTCATATTGGTATCCAAAGTAATGATAGCTATGGGAGTTATTTAGTTACCGGACTTATTGGTATGTTTACGTATCAAATTGTTCAAAACATCGGCATGTCCATCCAGTTGCTTCCGATTACAGGGTTGCCGCTTCCGTTCCTTAGCTATGGAGGAACCTCAACATTAACGTATTTAATTGCGATTGGTATTGTCTTAAATGTGCATTCCCGTACCCGAACATTTATGTTTGATTAATTCGGAATTTGGCATACTAATAGCAGGATTAGTAATACTCAGCTCTGTTTACTTAACAACCCGTTTTAAAAATGTTAACTTATTGGCCTGTTCCTCTTCCTAGGAGCAGGCCATTTCGATAGGAGGAGTTGAAAATAAAAGTTGATGTAATTGGTGATGTCCATGGTTGCTATAACACGCTTTGTCAGCTGTTTGAAAAACTCGGCTATCAGAAGCAAAAGAAAATATTTGTTCACCCTGATGGAAGAATCCCGATCTTTTTAGGTGATATTACAGATCGGGGACCAGAATCGATGAAAGTCATTCAACTCGTCTATGCGTTAGTCCACATTCATCAGGTAGCAGCTTATGTTCCTGGGAATCATTGCAATAAGCTTTATCGCTACTTTCTTGGAAACAATGTAAAGATTCAGCATGGCTTAGAAACGACAGTTGCTGAATTCAAAGCACTATCACCGGATGTGCAACATACTATTCGCACGCAATTTATGGAGCTATATGAGCAGGCAGACCTTTATCTTCAATTGCCAAAGGTGAACGCAATAATTGCACATGCTGGTATTAAAGAAAGCCTCATAGGAAAAAAAGATAAGAAAACAGAGACGTTTGTACTTTATGGAGATATTACCGGGAAGTTCGATGAAGCTGGTAAACCAATACGTCGTGACTGGGCCAAGCATTATCATGGAGCAGACTGGATTGTATATGGTCATACGCCTGTACTTGAACCTCGATTTATCAATCAAACAGTAAATATAGATACAGGCTGTGTTTTTGGAAATGCGCTAACCGCCTTTCGTTTACCTGAAGAATCAATCGTTTCCGTACCTTCTTCCCTTCCTTTTGTTCCAGAAAAATTTCGGTCATTTCCAAACCATTAACAAAAAAAAGCCTGTTTCTTAGAGAAACAGGCTTACATATTATGCTATTTCATACTGCTCAACGTACTGTCCAATACCATTTTAGTGCTTCGTCTTCGATTTTCTTTACTAAAGAGTCTTTTTCATTACAATATTGTTCTGAGTCAAATGGGTATTGCATTGCAAGCTGGTGCTTTAATTCTCCATATTGTTCAGCTATCTTTTTATGTTCACAAAGGAAATCTCTAAAAGCTACATGTCGTTCGATTTCTCCGATATTGGTATACTTATAGGCATGAATATGGTGCGTGCGTTCTTGATTCCCCTTGTAAAAAAATCTTCTTCCACGAATGCCATGTTCTCCCATAACCGCATAGCCGGCATCTGAAAAATCCTTGGAAAACGTATCTAGCCTTTCAATGCTTTGAACGACAAGCAGCATATCAATGATAGGTTTTGCTTTGAGTCCAGGTACCGACGTACTACCGATGTGAACACTGCGTATCAATTCTTTTTGAAGAATCTTCTTTACAAGTGCTTCTTCTTCTCTATACGCACCTCTCCAGCTTGAATCATATTCTACAACCGAAATAAACCGCAACTTTATTCCCCCATTCATATCAAGAACTTACAATTAACTTCAAGGGCTATTTTTCAATAACGCTTCCATATCTGTTGGCATAGCTGCTTGAAAGGTAAGCTCTTTTTTTGTAAAAGGATGTTCAAAAGCAAGCTCTCGGCAATGTAAGGCTTGGCGTTTTATTCGTAAGGTACTTCCACCATATAGATCATCACCAGCAAGTGGATGTCCGATAGAGGAAAAATGCACACGAATTTGATGGGTTCTCCCCGTTTCCAGCACGATATCAAGAAGCGAATGCGTATCTTTTTCGGCTATCACCGTGTAATTTGTAGCAGCCTCCTTCCCATCTTCTCGCACCTCTCGTTCGATAATGGAACCTTCTTTTCTTCCGATTTTCGTACGGATACTGCCTGATTTACTTTGTAAAACGCCTTCTGCAATAGCTCGATATTTTCTATGTATATGTCCAGCATTTTGCGAATTACTAAGAAGCGAGTGCGCATAGCGATGCTTGGCAATAAGTAACAATCCAGATGTATTTCGATCTAGTCTCGTAACAATATGAATGGTATAAGGGATATTTTTCTGCTCATAATAGGCTAATACTCCATTAGCAATCGTTAGCTCATTTTGATTTAGCGATGGAATGGTAGCGATTCCTGCTTGCTTATTAATGACCAAAATCGCTTCATCCTCATACACGATATCCAATGGGATAGCTGCTGGATTCATATATGCAGCTTTTTTTTCAATTGGAAAACGGATTGAAAGCTCATCCCCTTCTGCGAGAGGCTCATTCACTTTCTTGATTTCTCCATTAACACGTATCTCCCCACCTTCAAACTTAATTGCTTTTATAATTCGCCTCGAAAATGCATGCTCTATTCGTAAATAATCACGAATAAGCATGCCACCTTGTTTTTTATGAATTATCCATTTCAACCTTAGTCACCTGCGATTATGAGAAATTTCCCAATATTACTTGAATATTTCTATAAACTTCCGCTTAGATTTTATCTTCTGTTACAAAGGAATCACGAACTCTGTTCCAAAATGGGAATGGACGGAAGCGAGCAAACCGAATTTTTTCCTTTGCTACGCGACATTGAATTGATTTTACATTCGTATAATTTAATGTGATATGATCGATTGTCATTAAAAAGCTTCGTTCCACCATCGGCTTTAATAAACATGTATGATGCTTTGGCAATATTAACGGAGATCCTATCGTACGGAATACGCGATTATTAATCGATGCCATTTCTGTTAACTGGATTGCCTCGATGGAGGGATGAATAATTCCGCCTCCAAGTGCTTTGTTATAAGCAGTACTTCCAGATGGAGTTGAAACACATAGTCCATCCCCGCGAAACGTTTCAAAATGCTCGCCTTTAATTTCCACGTCAAATACAACAGAACCTTCTGATGTTTTTATCGTTGCCTCATTTAATGCAAGGTGCCTATCTTCTTTTCCACCAGCGTGCGAACGAATAATCACCTCAAGTAATGGATATTCTACGATTTGAAAAGGCGTTTTTGCGATTTCAATAATTAAGCGTTCAACCTCATCAGGTAACCAGTCTGCATAAAAACCAAGGTGCCCGGTATGCACTCCAATAAAAGCTGTTTCTTCGAGGCGGTGAATATAGCGATGAAATGCCTCAAGTAAAGTGCCATCGCCTCCAACAGAAATGACGAGATCTGGTTCATTTACATCATATACGAGGTCAAAATCCGTTAAATATTGCTTTATTGTTGCCTTAATTTGATTCGAACGGCGATCGCCTTTTGATACGATTTTAAATTTCATTCTGTCATCCCCTTTTGTCACCATGCTACTAGTATGTAATCTTTTATGTATCCATCCTGTTTTCTTGTTGAATCTTAATTCCGTTTTCGATGAAAAATGCGTTGTGCTTCCTGTACTTCATTTTTAATTTTAGACATTTCTTCGTCAAGCTTAAATGCAGCTTCTGCCGCAAGCTTCAAGCGGAGTTTAATTTGCTCCGGAATTCTTCCCTTATATTTATAATTCAATGAATGCTCATTCGTTGCCCAAAAGTTCATTGCTAATGTACGAATTTGTATTTCGGCAATCACATTTTTTCTACCATGAATCGTTTCAACCGGATATTCAATCACCATGTGAAAAGATCGGTATCCACTATCCTTCTTTTCTGTCACATAATCTTTTTCTTCGATAATAATAAGATCTCCTCTAGAACGGAGCATATTGACAATCGTATATATATCATCAACAAACTGACAGACAACACGTACACCTGCAATATCCTGAATATCTTTTTCAATTCGATTTAATGGGATTTGCTTTTTTTCGGCCTTTTCCAAAATACTTTGAATTGGCTTTACCCTTCCAGTTATAAACTCAATTGGAGAATGCCGTGATTCATATTCAAATTGTGCACGCATTCCTTTCAGCTTTACCTTTAATTCTTCCACGACCTGTGCGTAAGGAGCAAGTATTGCTTCCCAATTCATATTACACACCACCTAATATCGGATTTCAAGTATCGTCCTTATTTTACCATAATGATCTGAAAAGGATAATCTTTGCATATTTCTTTCAGATTCGCCATAATCAATATTAATTCAGTAGTCCAAGCATGTGGAGGCAAACGTATGGCACAAGAAATTGAAATTGAATATAAAAACTTACTTACAAAAGAGGAGTTCGATCGATTATTATTCGCCTTCCCTTTTCCAGAACAGCCCATTATCCAAACGAATCATTATTTTGAAACAAGGAACTTTGCTTTAAAAGATAGACAAAGCGCACTGCGTATTCGTGAAAAAAATGGTAAATATCAGCTAACATTAAAGGAACCTGCTGCAGAAGGGCTTCTTGAAACGCATGATTCGTTAACAAAAGAAGAAGCAGAGGATTGGCTTAAAGGAAACATCCGAGGTCAACATCATACCGCAAAGCAGCTCGTCAAGCTAGGAATATCCATCGATGAGCTTGTTTATCATGGTAGCCTCGTGACAGCACGTCGTGAATGTAAGTATAAAGATGTTTTACTCGTTCTTGATTTTAGTACGTATCATGGAACTTCCGATTATGAATTTGAACTCGAAGCCCCTAACGCACAAATAGGACAACAAGCATTCGATCAAATCCTCACACATTTGAATATCGAACATCGAACAACACCAAATAAAATTCAGCGCTTTTTTTCTACGCTTCGTTCCTAATATTCATGGACGCTAATCAGATAAGTTGCCCATGACAAGTTACGTTGCTACAATATATACAAACTAGTTAAGGAGCCATATGAATGAAAGAAGCTGGCACAATATATGAAGCAATAGGTGGTTGGGAGACGGTTGGAAGACTCGTTACTGCCTTTTATAAACGTGTAGGAAATCATCCACAATTAATACCTATTTTTCCAAACGATTTAACTGAAACAGCACGAAAGCAACGATTATTCTTAACACAATTTTTCGGTGGTCCGAAGTGGTATACCGAAGAACGTGGTCATCCAATGATGCGAAGGAGACACCTGCCATTTGCAATTACTCCTTCTAGAAGAAATGCATGGTTAGCCTGTATGAAAGCAGCACTTGCGGAAGTAGAAATTGAAGAACCATACCGTACCGCAATCTTTGAAAAATTAAGCATGACTGCTAACCATATGATGAACACACCAGAATAATCAGAAAGGAGAATCGATGTGAGTTGGAAGCAGACTGAGCTAAATAGCTCAACAAAAACAAACACATCGCCTCAATATAGCTATTTTGATTTTGTTCAAAAACCAATTGAAATTTATGTATTTATTGACCCTTTGTGTCCAGAATGCTGGTCATTAGAACCATATCTCAAAAAACTTTCTATCGAATATGGGCGCTTTTTTACGATTCGGCCTATTCTAAGCAGCTATGCAAATCCACTAAATAAAGACCATTTTCAACAACCCAAAAAATTAAAAGAAATTTGGGAGCGTACTGCAAAACGGACTGGAATGAGCTGTGATGGCGATCTATGGCTGGAAAATCCGATTTCATCTCCTCGAATTGCTGCCATAGCAATAAAAGCGGCTGAACTACAAGGAAAAAAGGCAGGGCGCGTTTTTCTAAGAAAGGTTCAAGAAAGCCTATTTTTAAAAAAACAGAATATATCAGATGAACGTGTTTTAATTGATTGTGCACGTGAGGCAAGGCTAGACATTCATGAATTTAGAAATGATCTTCATTCTACTTCTGCCAGAAAAGCACTTCAATGTGATATTAAACTGACTAATGAAATGGAAGTTGATTATATTCCTACAATGGTATTCTTTAATCAACGGATCGATGAACAAGGCATTAAAGTTTCTGGTCTTTATCCATATGAAATCTATGTACGTGTTTTAAATGAAATCTTGCAAAAACGTCCAATTCCATCTGAAAAACCACCTTTAGAAGATTTTGTAGCCTTTTATCATGTGGTCGCAACAAAAGAAATCGCTGTTGTTTATGACTGGTCGCTTGCAAAAGCCGAGCGCGAAATGAAAAAACTTCAATTAAAGCAAATCGTGAACAAGATTCCAGTAAAACACGGGACATTTTGGCGTTTTATTAAATGAAGATATAAAATCAAAAAAATGAAGGATATACGTTTTCACGTATATCCTTCGTTTCTCACTTCTTTGTATTTAAACAAAGGGGGATGGGAGAAAGATTCATGATCAAACAAAGGGGTTTTGTTTGTGATTCATCTCACATTTATATAATAACAAGTCCTAGCATTACTTTCAATAGCTTTGCTCATGTATTCACAAAAATGTCACTTTTTTTGTTCACTTAGTCACAATCCTTCTATTTTCTTTCGTACATGCATAGGATATTCATAGTACTGGTTAAATGAGGAGGATGTTTTATGCGCGAACTTATGCCTTTTCTCTTTCTTACGTTAACAATCATTGCCTTCTTTCTTAACATACTCGGATTAATGCGATTAATTCCACTCTATATTACACTCCCACTTTTGTTCTTTTCGATTTATTTCACCATTTATACCTTTACACATAAAAATGCATATCGTGGAAGAATGCGCTAAAACAACTTGATATATATCGATAAAAAAGAATGACTGCTGCAACACAGTCATTCTTTTTTTTAATAGGCTTGCTTTCTCAGTTATTGTATACTCAATTAGGAATTTATCCTTTTAAAAGGAGTTTCTCCATCTCATCTAATTTTTCTTCAAAAACAGCGAGTGCATCTAGAATAGGTTGTTTGGAAGTCATATCCACACCAGCTTTTTTCAATACTTCGATTGGATAATCACTGCTTCCAGACTTCAAGAAGTCGAGATAACGATCAACCGCACCTTCTTCTTTTGTTAAAATTTTGCTTGCCAGCGCTGTTGCTGCCGAATAACCAGTAGCATACTGATAAACATAATAATTGTAATAGAAGTGCGGAATGCGTGCCCATTCTAACCCAATTTCTTCATCAGAAACAACCCCATCGCCAAAGTATTTCTTATTTAAGTTGTAATAAATCTCCGTTAATTTGTCAGCGGTTAACGCTTCTCCACTTTGAGCATGCTTATGAATTTCATGCTCAAATTCTGCAAACATTGTTTGACGAAATACAGTGCCTCGAAATCCTTCTAAAAAGTGGTTCAATAAATATAGCTTTTGTTTTTCATCGTCCACATGCTTCAGCATATAATCATTTAGTAATGCTTCATTACAGGTTGAAGCTACTTCAGCTACGAAAATAGAATAGTTTCCATAACGATAAGGCTGGAATTTTCGCGTATAATAACTGTGTACAGAATGCCCTAATTCATGAATTAATGTAAATAAATCATTCACATTATCCTGCCAATTAAGTAAAATGTATGGATTTGTACCATATGCACCAGATGAATACGCGCCACTCCGCTTTCCTTTATTTTCTTCTACATCAATCCAACGATTTGCATAGCCTTCTTTTACGATATCCGTATATTCCTGTCCAAGCGGTTCTAGGCTATCGATTACATATTGCTGTGCTTCCTCGTAAGATATCTTCATGTCAACATCCTTTACGAGCGGTGTATACATATCATACATATGAAGCTCATCAACTTCTAATACTTGCTTACGTAGTTTCGCATACCGATGAAGCAAGGGGAGCTTCTCGTTAACTGCGGCTACCAAATTATCATACACTTCCTCGGGGATGTTATTATCATCTAAAGCTGCTTGACGAGCAGAATCATAATTCCGTACCTTAGCACTAAAATTATGGGTTTTCACATTTCCAGAAAGTGTGGATGCAAATGTATTTTTAAAGCTTCCATATGTTTGATACATTGCTTTAAATGCTGCTTCACGGACGTTACGATCCTTCGACTCTAGGAACGTAATAAAACGACCGTGTGTAAGCTCAACCTCTTCTCCATCTGCATTTTTAATGGTTGGAAAAGATAGATCAGCATTATTCAGCATACTAAAGGTTTGTGATGGAGTAGATAACGCATCCGACGCTTCTGCCAAAATTGCTTCTTCCCGCTCACTAAGCACATGTTCGCGCTGTCTGGTAATTTCTTTAATCGTATGCTCATAACGCTGTAATTCCTTATTTTCCTTTAAAAACCCTTGGAGTTTATCTTCTTCAATACTTAATAATTCCGGGACGAAAAAGCTCATTGCACTAGATGCGAGCGTCAATAAATTATCTGCCTTTGCATTCATTGCTTGATAAAAAGAGTTGGTTGTATCTTGATCATAACGCATATGTGCATATGTATAGAGCTTTCCTAGCCGCTCCGATAATTCATCCTGAAGCTTAAATGCTTCATATACCGTTTCAGCAGATTGTGCGAGCTTTCCTTTAAACTTTTCTATCTTTGGAAAGTCTTGTTTTAAGCTTGCGAATTCAGTTTCCCAATGTTCGTCTGTTGCATAAATATCTTCCAATCTCCATGTCAGTTCTTCTGGTACATCACTTCTCTTTTGAAGTTCATTCGTTGATTTACTCATATTCATTCCTCCTCTTATACGATTGTTAGACTTCATTTTTGTCTAACATCATTTCTACCTTTCATCACTTCATATCCCTTACAGATCCACATATGAAAACCTTATAGAGGTAATTTTACTTTATCCATTCTATTCTTTCAAAATATAACACTTCGGATCTCGAAATAATATTCATGAATATAGTTTTTACCTTCTCAAAAATGTCAGCATCTTTATATAGTATGACTGTTTTCTTGAGAATCATGCTTAGTATTTCGTTCTAGCGTTCGTAAATAGTGCATTAAAGAACGATCAGCATAGACTGCCTGTTCAACATGTTGATGAAATTGCAGCGGTCTGATTTTTTCGTATATTCCATGTGTCTTTTCCTGTAGGAGGCCGAGAGTGATTAATATCTGAAGGTATGCATAGATAGGAGAAGCTCCAGAAAGTATTTCATGAGGGTTTAAGAGGTTTTTACAAGCAGTAAGGGAGAAGCAAACTCCTATTGGAAGTGGTTCTATAATCGATAAGCAAATTCTGCTTTGCCAGTCCCAAAGTGGCCGATTGATCACATGTGCATGTGGAACAGGTAGAAAAACAACAGAAGGTAAATGTTCTATCGACGTTTGGTGTTTATACAGCCATGTTAGCCATTGACCAGCCTGTTTTCCCACACCTCTACCACCATATAAACGAAAGCGATATTTTTCTTTTTCCCATTTCCTGTACAATTCTTGCTTGTCTACAAATGTGTTTAATAACATCGATTGCAATGACAGCTTATCTAAACTAGAAAATTGAAAATGGGCAAATGCACTTGTTTGATTAGAAAAATAGAGATCATTTACACGTAGAAATTGTTTTGAATTCGAACAATAAAAAAATAGCTTCGTAGGATGCTCCTGCTTAAATTGATGAATAAACAATCGAGTATTTGCATTAATCTTCAGTTGTTGATTCCTTTTCCTTTGTAATCGATTTCCTCCTAATATCCATATAGGCGTAATTCCAATTCGCTGGTAACCAAGATTTCGATGTCTAAATTCTTCGGAGGAAATGGTTGCACATTGATATTCAAGCGCAATATGCTTTTTGTTAATGGATAGGAAAATATCTGGGCGCTGTGATATTTCACGAAGGTAAACTTCAAGATTGGGCTTGTATCCTAATGATTGTAGCCATTGGTAAAGCTGAAGCTTGCCCTGTTCATGGTAATAACCCTCTCCAATATGGTGAGTGTGACAACGTTTTGTGGATTGGTGTGCAAAATGAGGAATCACGTGAGAGCCTGCTTTAATGAGCACTTCTTGTTTACAAGCTGGACAATAAAAGCGGGTCGTCTTGCGAAGCTGATTAATGTCATTCTTAGCAAGAGTAGCTAAAATAACTTCCTTCCCGTGTTCTGACAAAGCTTGTAGCATTGGGGAAATCACCTCCTGCCTTAATCTATTCGACACCTTTTACTGCTTTTCCTTCTTTTCATTTACACCCATTAGAAATTCGTCTTGTCCATTTTATAGACAAAAAAAATAGATACCTCTCTATTAGGTATCTATGGCTGTACCGGAAAATAATTCCTGACTTGTGCAAATGTATCTTCTGCAAATATTAAAGTTCCATACTCATCTAACATATGAATTGTCGTGTCTGCGTCATCCGCAAACTCCAGTACTCTACTGATTAAGTCTTCTTGACGATCCTCATCTTCCACTTCTTCAGCAAATTCTATATACAAAAAGTATTTATTCTCATAGTGATAGAGAACTGATTTCATATCATCTTTTACATCTTCAAAGGAATGACTTAATTGAATGACGTCTTCAAAGCTAGCAAAATCAACGATAAGCCAAAAATTTCCCGTATCCTCTTCTGTGTCATTATCTTCTGTCACATTCTTATTATCTAACTTTTCCTCTAATAAACTCTCTACCTTCTCATGAATAGAAATATCAATCATATTTCCATCATCGGTAGGAATCTCAAGGTTTTCTCCATTTTTAGACATCTGTGCTTTTGTTACAATGATTTCAAGTCCCTTTTCCATTGCTTGTACTTGTATCCATAATGGACCTTCTACATTGAAATCCTCTTTATAATTCAGTTCTTCCATCATTTGCCAGAATAACTGTTCACTTCGCTCACGATTGTACCAAATCTCTTCTCGATTAAAGCCGCGATCTTCAATATCCATATAAGATATATAAAACTTGATCGTATTTTCATTAATTCTTTCTATCTCCATCTTCTTCTCTCCCTTCATCACTTCATTCAGGTGGGAGTTTCTTCACCCTTTATTTTTTGAGGATGTCATTTTTATCTATATCCCTGATTAGTTCCTGGTATTGTAATTAACTATTTCCATTATTGTATGTTTCAAAACCATACTAGGAAAATGTATACGCCTAATTTATATAGATTTAAATAATAATTTTAAAGGAATAAACGTAATTTGTCATCAAAAGAAGCCAAAAAAGATATGATAAATTTGTAAACGAAAATAAAAGCGCAGATCTACCAACTGTGATCTCCGCTTTTTATTTTAACATTGTCCAAGATAGCTGACAATTAGTTGACCATGCGCTGTGCTTCTCGTAACTGAAATGTGCGAACTGTTCTTGGAAGGAAACGACGAATTTCATCTTCATTATATCCAACCTGCAATCGCTTCTCATCGAGGATGATTGGTCTTCTTAACAAACCAGGATTTTGTTGGATTAAGTCGAACAACTGCTTTAATGGCAATTGATCAATATTCACATCCAACTTTTGAAATACCTTGGACCTTGTTGATATGATCTCATCAGTTCCATCTTCAGTCATGCGCAATATTTCCTTTATTTCATTCAATGTTAAAGGTTCGGAGAAAATATTACGTTCTTTGAACGGTATGTCATGCTCTTCCAACCACGCCTTTGCTTTCCTGCAAGATGTGCAACTTGGTGAGGTATAAAGTGTTACCATGAAACTTCACTCCTCATTCTATGTCTATATTTACTTTCATAAATACTCACATTTGTTCATTTTTCTAAATAATAATTACTTTAAATAACTCTTATTGTAAGTATACTATATTTGTCAAGTAAAAGGTAGGGGATTTCAAATAAAAATCGATAATTTTCTAAACGTTACATTTGATTTTCACTTAATTGTAACATTCCCCAAATAAAGAAAGAATAAACACCTCCTTTGAAAATATTTTCACCAGATATTTTAGATAAAGTTTAAAATCAGCACTTCTTTTTGTAAGGGGAGGCAAAACATAATTTAGAACTCCAATGTAAATTGAAAAAAGACCTATCCTATTCTCAATAGGACAAGTCTATAATTCCTCTCTTTACGCTTTTTCTGGCACATTTAAGTTTTCTAATAAATCGTCTGTATCTCTATTTTCATCATAGCTTAACACTTCATCCACATGCTGATAAGATTTTCCATATATTTCTTTATCTTTATACGTATGAATGGCTTCATACATTTTTTTCATTTGTTCAAATATCATTTCTTCTGATTCATCATTTGGAGACCAATATAAAATCTCCATGGGTGTTTCTTCATTGGTTGCTAAAGAACGTCGATTATACCCAATTGATTGCGCATGAGAAAAATCTTCTCTTTTATAAAAACGAAGCCGTTTTTCAGTATCTGAATCCTCGTAATCAATCGGTTCAACTTCTAAAATAATGGGCTTCTCTTTCTTTTTTAGCTTTTCAATTAGCTTATGACCAATACCTTGTCCTCTTGCTTGTGAAGATACCCATAAATAGTCAATAAACAGAAACGTTTCAAATTCTGCATACATAAGGACATGATATTTCCCTTCATCCTTATAATAAACGTCTCCTTTTTCATCCAAGAGGAGTTCCATGTGTTCTCTTGATTTCATTTCTTCCACAGGAAAATACTGATTTAACTTTTCATACCAATTCATTGATCTACTCCTTATATTTGTAGTCGGTTTTTATTATAACGAAAGATAGTCACTTTGTTAAATGAATGTGTAAAAATAATCCAAACACCTACATTTCGACTCGAATAAATAATTCATACTTATAACCTATGTACAATCTAAAGAAATAACCCTCAAATTGGAAAACAACGAAAAAGCGAGTGAATGAACAATATGTCCACTTACTCGCTTGTTAGTACTTCAAGGTTCAGTGTTAAGCTTGAGCCTGCTCTACATTTGGTCGGTTATCTTCATTGATAAAGATACTAGCAATCGTACCAATTACAAGAAGTCCCGCTGCGAAATAAAAGCCTGTGTTTAAGCTACCAGTAATATCAGTAAGGAAGCCAGTAATGTATGGGGCTAAGATAGATCCACACATACCAATAAAGTTGTATACGCCAAAGGATGTACTATAAGCGTGCTTTGGTGCATTATCAGCAACTACAGCAACTAGTACTGGGTTTGTACTAATTTTACCGAAAATACCGTACCCGATTAATGCGATATAAAGTACTGTCATGCTATCAAATGCAACGATAGATATAACAGCCAATATGGAAAGTGGAAGCATTACGAGTAATACTGGACGGCGTTTTCCCATTTTGTCAGCAATCCAACTAAATAAGATAGAACCTGGAATTGCAGCCCATGGTACAAGCGAAGAAACAAATGCAACAGATCCACCTGTAATGCCACGTGCATGCTCAAGGTAATATGGAAGCCATGTAATGATTACAAAAAAGCCATAAATCGCACAGAATATTGTAATGTAAGCCATAATTAAGTTTCTATTTTTAAATAAGTCTCCAAGTTTAACTTTATTTTCAGCTACCTTATCAGCAGCTCGTTCATCTTTTGTTTTTGGCTTATCTTTAATGACCCACCACATTGCAAGGCCAATCAAGATAACGAGTACACCAATAATGTAAAATGGTGTTCTCCAGTCCATGCCCCAAACATCTACTGTATAGGTTGAAATGTAATACCCAATCGATGTACCAAAAGCCATCCCACTATTTATAATTGCACTACCTAATGTTATTCGCTTTGTAGGAATTGCTTCAGAAGAAAGTCCGTATTGCGGTCCATAATAGAACCCTTGAAAAATACCAACCATTAACCATGCTGCCATAAAGTAAAAGAAAGTAGGCATCATTCCTGTAATAATTGCAAATCCACCGAATAGAATAACCCCAGGAATAAGGACACGTTTTTTCCCTAACTTATCTCCTAATATTCCAGATGGAACATTCATCCCTGCATATCCTAAAAAGAAAATACTCATAATTAATCCAAGCTGCGCATTTGTTAGCCCAAAGTCTACTTGAATGTTGTCCATTAGTGGATTTAAAATCGTTCGCGTTGCATACAACGCAACCCACCCTAATGTAAATACAATAACAACTTTCACCCAATATGGTACTAATGTTTTTGATTCGTTTACTACATTTTGTTCTGCCATCTTTATTTCCTCCTAACCGTATTGTTGTGATAGATAGCAAATAAAATGATTCCTAACCTCAATAAAAGCATACGCTAATCAACATTACAGGCGAATAAAATAAGATTTACTTACATTACAAAAACATTAAAAATAATTATTAATCTAAAAAAATCCTACATGAAAAAACGACAAAAAGTGGATGAGTAAAAATATGTATATTTGTATCAATATCTGAACAACACCAAAGCAATTAAAAAAGGTTCGCTTTCCCCGGGCACGGCCACCACTACTCGGAATAGAAAGTTTAGAGCTTTTATACAAATAAAAAATCGTGCCCCAAGGACAATGACTATGTCAAAATCCCGAGACACGATGTTATTATTTAATGAGCTCCCTCATTACTAATTTCTTGTGTGATATTCCCTACGCTTTCCTTATCCTTTTCCTTTGCAGTTGCAGGCGCATGATCCCAATTCACCATGTTTTCCATCATAATTGCGACAATCGTTCCCATTAATAAGCCATTTGAAAGTAAAGGACGAAGATATCCAGGTAGTGATTCAAATACTTCAGCAGGAAGAGTCATCAAGATGATTCCTAAAAACAACGGAATACCCGCTCGATATAAATTGGATGTCGTAAATTTCACCTTTACGAACCAATCCATTGACGATCCAAACAACTGAACATATGATACAAACAATACCGCACTACCAATACTTAAAGGTAATAACGTAAAGAAATATCCAACCTGTGGAATAATACCCATAAATAAAAACATGACAGAGCCGAAAATATACGGCATACGTCTAATCATCCCTGTTTGTTGTAAAAATCCAATTGATGATACAAACGGAGAATATGGTACTAAGCCTAGAAAACCAGAAATGATACTCATTACCCCAGTGATTACAAAGGAATTGCGATAGTCTCCACTTGTAGGCTCATCATTTTCATAGATAAAATTACTTCCCTTAATGGAACCATATTGTTTAGACAAATTGAGTATACCAGTCACAACAGCTGTAATAATAATTCCAATGTTCCATGCTGGCTCTCCTAATGGGAAAACAGGCAATTGAATGGATACGGTTCCCCCACCAAGCTGACTTTCATTACCGAAAAGAACTGTAAATAAAGGCCATCCGATAACAATCCCGATAAGCATCGAATATTGAGCAATATTCGTTGGCGCTTTAATTGTAATAATTAATACAAATGCCGCAATAAAAATTGCTAATAATCCAACTCCAATATTGATTGTCGCTTCTCCACCAGAAATTCCTAGCATTCCTTTAAAGAAAGTGATACAGAGAGAGACGCCAAATAGAAACATAAATACGCCCATAACGCTAGGATTGAATAACTTTTCTAAATAATAACCAAAACCAGTAACTCCTACAAGAATCGTTAAGATACCTGATATAATAACACCTACTGTTAAGCTTCCTCCAATAACATCTAAAGGAACCCCTTGTGCTGCAGAGATAGATGTAAGTGCTAAAATAACTCCCCACCATAATCCTGATGGGCCTGACATTATAGGCCTACGATGTCCAATCACTGCTTGCAATATACTAGCTATAGCCCCTAAAATAAATGAAAACTGCATAATACTAACAATATCACTTTGTGGCAACTTATATGCTGCGCCAATAGTAATCGGTACAACAACCGTATTTACGAACATATACATTAGCCACTGTACGCCACCAAGCCAATTTGATGAGTCTAATATTTCCTTCTTCATTTCGTTGTTCACTTCCCCTATGTTGTATTCGTTTTAAAAAATTAATAAGTTCATGATGTTCAACTAGCTACAACGCTATATTTTCTTATGGTGTCGTGGCTAATGAGACTAATCAGTTCCTTTAAACCATACCTATACTAGGCTGATGCCACATGAAATAACAATTAAGCAAGAAATATGCTATTCCATAATGGCATAATCACCTATCTAACTGCTCTATTCTAAAATCTTTTAACGCTATTTCTCGATGCTTTGATAAAAAGCGAGCACTGCTTGTAAGGCTTCCCCACGATTAACCTTCGCCCCGTAATATATTAGCGTTGCTTCTAGCGCACTTAGGACACTAAGAATATTGCTTTTTCTACTGCTATATCCCATCGCCCCAATTCGCCATACATGTCCCTTTAATGAACCAAACGCCCCAGCAATTTCAATTCCAAACTCATTAATCATTGTTGCTCTCACTTGCGCTTCGTTTATTTCACCAGGGACCTTTACGACCGTAACGACTGGCATTTTGTTTTTTTCATCTCCAAACAATTCAAGTCCCATCTCTTGAAGTCCTAGTACCAATGCTTTTTCATGTATCTTATGCCGCTCAAATCGCGCTTCTAATCCTTCTTCCTCAATCAAACGAAGCGCTTCACGAAGCGCATACAGCATCGTTGTAGCTTCTGTATGATGGTTCAGTCTGTTTGGAGACCAGTAATCTTGAATCTGGCTCAAATCCATGTAGTTACTTTGGATTCTTCTCGGGTTAATGGAATCTAAAGATAATCCCTGCTCAATTTTTTTCCGTTGTTGTAGGATTTTTTCGATGCGCTCGTTATACGTTACCGGTGCCATCCCTGTAGGTGCACCAATACATTTTTGTGTACCAGCAATTACCGCATCAACATTCCATTCATCGGTTTTAAACGGCACCCCACCAAGTGTAGCTACTGCATCAACAATAAGGAGCACATCATTTTCTCGACAAAAATGGCCGATTTCTTCTAATGGTTGCATACGCCCGGTAGATGTTTCCCCATGGACAATCGCTACTAACTTAGGATTTACTTTTTTAATTTCTTTTATTATTTCTTCTGGATCAAAGACTTGTCCCCATTCTTTTTCTAACGCATACACTTCTGCGCCACAGCGATTCGCGATCTCAACTAACAGATGACCAAACCGCCCAAAAATTGGAATAAGCACTTTATCGCCAGGCTCAATAACACTTACTAATACAGCTTCGATTCCAGATCTCGATGTCCCATCAACTGGAAAAGCTTGTTTATTGCTCGTTTGAAAAACAGAACGTAGCAGCTCCATCGTTTCATCCATAAGTGCTAGAAAGGATGGATCGAATTGGCCAATAATCGGTGTAGATAACGCTCTGAGAACTCTTGGATCTACTTCAACTGGACCAGGTGTCATAATTGTTCGAGTCGGGATGTTCAGATCAGTATAACTCATTTTCTAATTCCTCCCAGTTTTTCTTGTTTCTCTATAAAACAGACACGATATTGTACATACTTTCCCGTGTAAAAAACGGCTGAAAATCCTTGCATAATCCCCTTTTTTCCTATATAAATTATAATCCATATACTCGATACAGTCATTGTTCAAAATGACTAAATAATGTTTTGTTTTTTGTCTATAATTAATGTATAATATAGGTGGATAATCCCCTTTAGCATCTCCTTTTTATATAAATATATGAATAGTCTATAGGTAAAAGAAAAGAGGCTGCTTATGAAAACATTAAACGATTTATTCATACTTGATGGGATGAAGGAATGTGTTGTACTCGCGGGTCATCGAGGATTGACGAAGAATGTACAATTTGTCAATATTTCGGACACACCGGATGTCATCAATTTTTTAGATAAAAATCATTTATTACTTACTACATGTTATGGATTTGCAAATGACACTGAAAAAATGATTGATTTAGTTCGACAAATGCATGACCTTAATTGCTCAGGACTTATTATTAAAAAGAATCGTTTTCTGAAGGAATTACCTGATGAAGTAAAATTGCTTGCTGATGATTTAGCTTTTCCAATTATTGATTTACCGACTGAACGAACGCTAGGGGATCTATCCCGCCATATTTTAAATTATTTAAATGATCATGAAGCAGAGCAGTTATACTATGCACTGCATGTGCAAAAAGAGTTTTCAGATATGATGCTGAAAGAATATAGTATTAAACAGCTTGTCGAGCATTTAGGGCATTTTTTAGCTCGTCCAACGATTTTGCTCAATCACCTTGGTGAAAAAATTGCACAAAGTCATCACTTTCGGACAGATTCGATGAAGGATTTAAATCGCAAGGTAATTCATAAGGTAAAAGAAAATATTGAAGCTGCTCGAAGTGGAAGTACGTTTAGTAGTCCAGGAACGGATGATCAAGCATTTACGACATTTCCGATTCAAACAAAACGACGGTATTCTAGCATCCTTGTTATATTAGATTCCTTAACCTTGCCGTATCCGTCGTCCCAAATGGCAATTGAGCAAGCAGGAAATGTACTCTCGTTTACATTAATCAAAGAACAAGCAATAAACGAAAATGCACGCTTAATTAAAAATAATTTCTTCGCTGACTTAATTGATGATCGAATCAACTCAGAGGAAGAGATTGTAAGTCGTGCGAATTATTATGGGCTATTTGAAAATAAATATAGTGTATGTGCTGTTTGTACAATGGATCCAGAGTCAGACAGCTATGATGCACACCAGCTTTATGAAAAAAAATTAGGCGAGTTACACAATTATATTTATGATCAGTTGGAAGATGAAATTGCTGGGAGCAACATAGAAGCAACACTATTTACAAAAGAAAAATATTTTGTATTAATTCTTCAGTTTTCCAAGTATACAGACAACGAAATTGAAGTTGTAACACGGTTTATTGATCATTTTCAACAAACACTTGGAGAAGACCAATCGATTTCCTTTGGTGTAAGCTATCCATTCCAAAAGCTTTCCGATATGTCTGTCGCTTATCGTGAAGCAGTAGAAGCGATTACGTACGGATATAGCTTACATTTAAAAGGCTTTATTAATTTTTATAAACCAAAAGAAGTAAAAGAGCTGCTTAGCACGATTCCAAAACAAGATTTAAAAGCATTGTATGAAAGCACATTAAAATCATTTGCTTATCCAAAAACAAAAGAAGATCAAGAGCTCTTAAAAACGATTGAAGTATATCTAAATTGCCAATGTGAAATTTCAGAGACTTCTCGTAAGCTATATATTCACCGGAATACAGTGAAATATCGAATCAAGAAAGCAGAAGAAGTATTGAATTGCTCCTTCCACGATCCGATTGATTCTTTACGAATACGAGTAGCCTTAGTAATTGGTCATATCATTGAAGAAAGCGAAACGGAGGAACGTCGCAATCTGCTTCAACTATAATCATTAAGGACCTGGGACATAAAAAACTGAACCAAATGTAGCTTAAACTAAAAAAGCGAGTATAAGCAAGAATGCATTCTAGCATCATCTTGCTCATACTCGCTTTTAATATCTAACTAAATAATTCATCGCTTTAAATGCGCATGTTAAGGGCGCTTTGCCACAACTTCGATTTCAACGTCAGCACCTAGAGGAAGCTGTTTAACTGCTACACATGTTCTTGCTGGATAAGGCTCAGAAAACTTCGTCTTATATACTTCATTCATCGCTTCAAAATGCTTCATATCAGTCAAATACACATTTGCCTTCACAACATGTGATTCATCTAAACCAACCTCTGCAAGCACTTCATACAAATTGATAAAGCATTGCTTTGTTTGTGCTGCAATATCTCCATCACTTTCCGTATTCAGAGCGTTCTTTGCAGTCTGTCCAGATAAATATACATACTCTCCGGAATCAATGGCATGGGAATACGGACCAGATGCAGAAACACTTTTTGCATTAAAGGCTTTTCTCATGTTATTAATTCTCCTCCAGTTGTTCTCTATTATTTATTCTCGATGATTTCGCCATTATCAAAAACGACGTTCCCACCAACAATTGTCTTTTTCACTTTTCCTTTGTATGTTCTTCCCACATAAGGTGAGTGCTGATGACGATACATTAGATCTTCTTTATTTAAAACAAAGTCTTCATTTAAATTTACAAGTGTAATATCTGCATCAAAGCCAGCAGCTAGCTTTCCTTTTGTAGTAAGATTAAATATTTCCGCCGGGTTAGTAGCGGTTAACTTAACGATTGTTTCTAGCGGTACATTACGCTTAAAATAACCTTCTGTTAATAGGATATTTAAAGTACTTTGTGCGCCAGAAATACCGCCCCACCCTTCAAAGAAATTATCTGTAATTGTCTTCATAGACGCAGGAGCTGGTGAATGATCAGAACCGATTACATTAATTTCTCCATTTTTCACTGCATTCCATAATTCATCAACTTCATCTTCATCACGTAATGGTGGCATACATTTTGCCAATCCACCTTGTTCTTCTAAGTCTTTTACAGTTAATGATAAATAATGTGGACACGTTTCAACCGTTACATCAACACCACGTTTTTTAGCTTCTTCAATCACTTCCACTACTTTACGACTGCTCGCATGAACAATATGCAGCTTACATCCTGTTGCTTCAGCATAGGAAATAACACGTTTAACTGCCTCGATTTCAGAAATGATTGGTCGAGACTCAACAAAATCTCTTGCTGTTGTTTGTCCATTGCGCTGTTTTTCTGCAGCAAGTTGCTCACATATTACGGTACTTTCTGCATGCACAGCTAACAATGATCCTAAGTATGCAATTTCCTTCATTCCTTTAAATAAAGTCTCATCATCAGCATGGTGGAAATCGTCAATCCCACTAGGAGACATAAACGCTTTAAATCCAATTACTCCATTGTCGTGAAGCTCTTTTAGCTTATCGATATTTTCAGGAACAAGTCCTCCCCAGAACCTTGGATTCACAACTGATTTTTCATCTGCACATGCTTTCTTCTTTAGCAGATTTTCTTTATCCACTACTGGTGGTGTACTATTTAATGGCATATCGAAAAAGGTCGTAGCTCCTCCAGCAGCAAGACTTTTACTTCCTGTTTCAAGTCCTTCCCATTCTGCTCTACCAGGCTCATTGAAATGCACATGAGAATCTATCAGACCTGGGAAGATATGAAGTCCTTCTGCATCAATCTCCTGCGTTGCATCTGCATTTATGTTAGTGGATACTTCCATAATCTTTCCATCCTTTATGGCAATATCCCCTTGCATTGTTTTTTGATCAGTAACAATAGTTCCATTTTTTATTAGTAGATCATAAGTAGCCATGATTGTCCCTCCATTTATGTTATTCATGTTTAGTTGGTTGCAGACATTAGCTTACCTTTTGGTTCTCCTACGATGCCTTTATCCAAATCAAAAACAATATTTCCACGAACAATTGTCTTTGTTACACGGCAATCGATTTTTCTACCTTCATAGGCACTGTGTTTGTTTTTGTAGTACAAGTCTTCTCTTTTTAACACATAGGATTGATTTGGATCGACGAGGATAATGTCCGCATCCTTATCAATGCCGATTTCGCCTTTATTTGGCAAGTTAAACCTTTTAGATGGCGTAGCAGCAATTAAATCAACAAACTTCTCAAGTGGAAGTCCACGTTGTTTAACTGCGAGATCAAACATGATATCCACATTGTTTTGAGCACCACTGATACCGCCCCATGCTTCAAAAATATTACCTTCTTTTAAATCCTCTGTACATGGAGAATGATCAGATGTGAGCCAATCAATATTGCCTGCCATCAGCTCGTCCCATAGCTTTGCTTGGTCTGCCTTTTTACGTAAAGGAGGCTGACATTTCGCTCTTGGTCCAATTTCTTCTACATCTTCAGCAGTCAGTGCAAAATAATGTGTACAAGACTCAACCGTTACATCTACGCCTTCTGCCCGTGCTTGTAAAATAGCTTGAACTGCTTCAGAAGTACTAATATGGACAAAATGCAGCTTACAACCAGTTTCTTTCGCAAAAAGCAAAGCACGTTGTACCGCTTCTACTTCTGTAAATACTGGGCGAGAGTCCACATAATCCATTGCCGTTGTTTTACCTTCTCTTACCATTTCCTCTGCAAGCATGCTCGTAATCGTTGGATTTTCTGCATGAATACATAGTAACTGATCTAGTTCAGCTAGACGTTGCATTCCTTTATATAGTGTATAATCATCTACATTCGTAAAGTCATCTGGAATATCACTTCCACAATTCGAGATGAAGCACTTAAATGCAAGCACACCCGCATCTGCTAGCTCCTTTAAATTATCCAAATTATCAGGAACTAGTCCACCGTAGAAAGCATAATCAACATAATTTTGATTTTTAGCTGCTTCTAATTTAAGATCAAGTGCAGCTTTATTCGTTGTAGCTGGTAATGCGTTAAGTGGCATTTCCACATAGCTTGTTGTTCCACCGGCTGCTAAGGATTTTGAGCCTGTTTCAAAGCCTTCCCATTCTGTACGCCCTGGTTCACTAATATGCACGTGTGTATCAATCATTCCCGGCATAACATATTGTCCTGTTGCATCTACAATCTCTTTTGCATCTGCTTCAATTTGATCAGCAATACAGACGATTTTTTCGTCTTTTATTCCTAGCTCACATTTTCGAACACCATCATGAAAAACAACGTCTCCACCTTTAATAATTAAGTCATATTTCATCACTATGTCATTCCTTTCATATGACTCAAGGCACCAGTCATTTGAAATCACGAGTGCCTTGAGCGAGGTTTTTAGTAAGAGAATGAAGCTTTATGCTTGTGTTTCTTTACAAACATCCATTTTCTAACTTTTTATCCTATTCATTTTCATAAATTGTACCTTCTTTAAACTTAGACCCTTTGAATGCATACTTGGACAATAACAGATAAGAAATACCTGCAACGATGAATCCAACTAACCAAGCAAGGTCAACTTCGACAAATGCAGCACCCGCACCGATAAATAGAGCAAGCATAGCCGCAGGGTTATAGCCAGCATATATACCTTTTTCATTGTATAACTCTTTTAGATTTACTTTTTGTTTTCTTAAAACGTAATATTCAATTAACAAGATTGCTACAATTGGTCCTAAGAATGCTGAGTAAATCAAGATGAACATGTCTAAACCTTTTGAGCTGTCGTCTTTAACTAACAACCAAGGGAATGAACCGATAGCAAGTAAACCAGTAATTGTTACAGCAACTTTGTAACGTACTTTTGTAATCAACTGAATAACATAGGTTGGTGGAATAATGTTAGCAACCATGTTAGTAGCAATTGTAGCCATTACGATAAATGCTGATACACCGACTGTTACATATGGATTGTCAATAACGATAGCCAATGCTGTAGGAGGGTTGTTAACACCTGTTACAGTAGCAACCATTGCACCGACGATCAAAACAAAACCGTATGAAATCATAATTGGTGAGAAATACATTAAACCACGTTTTGTATCACTAATACCTGTTTCAAGCTCTCTTGAGTAGTCACTTGCGTTAAGGAAAATAGCAGCATAGTTACCCAAGAATACCATGATATATGCGAAGAACGGTAAGCCCCAAGTACCTTCAGTAGAGACCCAGCTGTCGTATAATTCGCCTCTGTAATCTGACATTAAGATAATAAATACGTAAAGCATAGCACCCATGATTACAACTGATGCAAGTGTTTCTACCCACTTAATAGCTGTAAAGCCATATAGGGAAAGCACAATTTGTACAACTTGTAGAACGACGAAACAGATTGCGATGCTGTCAAATGCACCATCTGTTAAAATCTTCATAATTTCATTCAGTGCCGTACCACCGATCCAACTTTGAATACCATACCAGATAATGGCCGGTACACCTCTCATGAGTGAGGAAATAATTGTACCTTTAAATCCGAAAGACATTCTTAATTGAACAACGTACGGAATACCTTCACGATATCCAGCACGGTCATTTAAAGCAAAAATACCGGAAATAATTAAAATTGCAATAAATGCAGCAGCGATTGTCTGCCAAATGTTGAGCGTCGCAATACCCGCTACAACAATACTCATTCCTAGCGTCATGTTACCCATGTTAACGCCGTCACCAATCCACATAAATATATACGGGACTTTACCAACGGTTCTATCTTTTGCGCCATTCGGCTTTAATGAACTATCTTCATTAATAGCGTGCACTTCCACCTCTTTTGTTCCATTGAGATCATTCGTCATTGTGTTCGACTCCTTCTGCGGTTCTAATATTTTTGATGCATCATGTCGGAATAACTTTGAATGCTACGCGTGATAAGCTACGGATCCAAAAGCACACTCGTCTATCCCTTTCCAAAAATATGATATAAAATAACTGCTATTCAAGGGAGTGAAAACCGATTTTAACCGCTTTCAACTTCCTTGTTCACATTATATAATAATTAAAATAGAGGGTCATCATACCTATTGGACAAAATATATAGGATAAGTTGTATAGCATGCATAATATATTTAGAAAATATACCTTTTTGCACTATTTATTGTTTACTTTGCACAATAAAGTATGCTTTTTTATTGAATAACCTTCCAATTTTACCTTCTGCTGGGTTATAATTTACAACACGTGCATAGTGCTAATGGGTTATTGGTAATAAATTTAATGTATCTTACCGCTCACTTCACACTTTATACACATATTTGATTAAAAAGCTTTTCAACTATATATAGGATTTTCCTAATTAAATGAAACATACATATTACATTAACTTCCATGTCAAGATACACCATATAAATGTGTATAAAATCAAAAAGCACTACAATCATTCTTGTTAGAAAGAGGATTGTAATGCTTTTGGTTTCATTAAATGCTTATTTTTCTATTAAAGTAAATCCTTGAAGAAGCAGCATGGATGATTATTCAACAAATGTTCCTTGATGATCATATGCATTATTATGAACAACATCGGATACAAGGTATTCGTAAATGTCGTCAACTATTTCAATGCCATTTTCAGCATAATCTTTTTCAATTTTTTCATAGTTTTGCCCTGGATAATAAACTTTATCAAACCCTTTTGCAGGCTTAATTGCATTCAAATCATCCATTGTTTGTCCAATGTTTTCTTTAAATAATTCAATTGAAGTAAATGCACTTGGATTAATAACAATATGAAGCTGTCCTAGATTTCTTCCTTCACTTAAATCATGATACATAGAAGAAACTTTATTTCCAAATGGAAGCCCTAATAAAATCCCTGACAAAACATCAATCATCATGGCTAATCCATACCCTTTTGGTCCAGCTATTGGCAATAATGCTCTTACCTTGGATGGATCCGTAGTCGGTTCTCCATTGCCATCTACAGCCCATGTATCTGGAATGGCGGTATTTTTAGAACGGGCATGAAGAACTTTTCCCCAAGCTTGTACAGTAGTTGCCATATCAAAGCTAATAATTCTTCCGTCTGTTCCAGGCGCTGCAAATGCGAGTGGATTTGTTCCATAATATGGTTCAGCTCCACCAAAAGGGACAACCATCGGATCTGATTGACACATTGAAATACCGATCAAATCTTGTTTTGCTGCTTCTTCCGTGAAGTAAGAAATTGCACCACTATGGCTCATTTCTCTTACACCTACTATAGCAATACCATTTTCTTTTGCGATTTTAATCGCTTCATCCATCGCATATTTTGCTGCCACATGTCCTGCACCATTATCTCCATGATAAATCGCTGTACAAGGACCTGTTTTTTCTAATCTGAAATCTGGATTTCGATTAATCCCATTTTTAGCAATTCTCTCTGCATAGTATTCCACACGAACTGCACCATGCGAATGAATTCCTTTTGCATCTGCAAACACGAGTACATCAGCGACAATAGCTGCATGCTCTTCCGTTAATCCAGCTTTCATCAGCTTCGTTTTAAATAGATTGCTCAAATCCTGTTTGGATAATCTCATTTAAGCTCACCTCTAGTATGATTTACACAGTAGTAATAGGTAATTATTTCTTTGTTTTCTGTAAAAAAATAATAAGTTGCACTGTTCGTTCAAGGTTGTATGCGTTTGTAACCTCTTGGATGCTGCATAGATGGTTAAAATGGTTAACGACCTATGCAGCATCCAAGCATGATGGCATACATAAGGGCTAAAATCACTAAACATCCCTATTAAGGAAGAATGGTAAAAAGCAATCCTACTCTTTACCATTCACACAAATCTTAAAGTGTTACATCACGATTACAGTCTTTTGAATATACATAAGATAATTTTTCTCTACCAACTGCATACGCTGCTTGTAAGCAGTATGGTCCCATAAAGATATAGTCATCTTTCTTCACTGGAATCCACTCATTGTCCAAATTGTACATCCCTTCACCAGATAACAAATATGCACCATGCTGTTGATAGTGTGTTTCAACGAATGGGTGACTAGCTGCTGGGTCAAACGTTAAAATATGAAAATTCATATCGAAAGCGATATCTGTTGGAAGTAAGTCTTGGATGTGTACATTTTCCATGTCATCATAAATCACTTCTTCGATATCATTTGAGTTTCCAGCATATACCCATGGCTTATGGCCTTCTAATGGAATGTGCTTCTGCTTATAAAGAAACACCTTGGAATCTCCAGCCTCTAGGTTTTCGAAATACATTTTTACGGATGGTGGGCAGTATAAGTAACCGCCTTGTTCAAGTACAAACGTTTCATCATCTGCTTTTGCTTGAATTTTGCCTTCTAGCACATAAACAAATGTTTCAATATCTTCTTGTCCACCAAAACCTTTTTCGTTTTTTCCACCTTCATGGAATGTAACAATGTAATCAACAAAGCTTGCACCGATTTTTGGAGAAGATAAAATACTCATCGTTACATTTTCAAATCCTGGCACAACATTATTTACTAGACCTTCAGGTGGAATAATTGCATACATTCCTGGTTTGATAACTGCTCTACTCGTTAAAATATCTTTTGGATAACCCATCTATAAACACTCCTTATTTCATATTATTCATCTACCTCTCTGAAGTAATAAATCTTTCCCATGCTCCAGAAAAGTAAAATATCTAAATTATTCCTTATACCCTAACTCATATAATGCACCAATTAAAGCATTAACACCTACAGCAAGCTGTTCTGGTTTGGTATATTCATGTGGAGAATGGCTAATTCCATTTCGACTCGGAACAAAAATCATCGCAGTAGGCATTGCTGGTGCCATTAACTGTGAATCATGTCCCGCACCACTGTGCATCATCTTATAATCCAGTTTATTAAGCTCACATTGTGTTTGTATCGCTTTAACAACATTTGGGTCCATTGGAACCGGATCTGCATCCATCCACATATCGATATCGATTCTTACTCCAAGTTGTGAAGCAACTTCATTCATTTTTGCTGTTACTTCATCCGTAAATTGATGCAAAGCATCTTTATGTGTATGACGAATATCTAATGTAAACGTAGCTTTTCCTGGCACAACGTTTACGGTGTTTGGTTCAAGAATTAGCTTCCCAACTGTCGCAACTAATGGATCACCATGTTCTAAAGCCATATCGTTAATTGCACAAATCATTCGTGATGCAGCATTCATGGCATCTTTACGATATCCCATCGGCGTTGTTCCTGCATGGTTTGCTTCCCCATCAAGCGTAATAGTAAAGCGACGTTGTCCAACAATATGCTGAACAATCCCAACCGACTTGCCTTCTTTTTCTAATACGTTTCCTTGCTCTACGTGGAGCTCAACAAACGCTTTCAAATCTTGACGCACTTGCTGTGGATCTTTTTTGTAATCAAATCCTGCTTTATGCATCGCTTCTTCAAAAGGAATACCATCAAAATCCTCCATGTGCTTTACTTCTTCAACACTTGGGTGTCCCACAATGTTTTTGGATCCCCAGAAAGAAAATGGAAAACGACTTCCTTCTTCTTCTGCCATCGAGACAACTTCTAAATTTCGCAACGGCGGGCCATACGTGTCTTTTAAGTATTTTAGCGCAAGAAATCCTGCGATAATTCCATATTGTCCATCATAAATCCCACCATTTTTAACCGTATCAACATGAGAGCCTGTTAGAATAGTCTCATCTTTAAAAGTAGTCCCCTCTAAACGGCCAAATAGGTTTCCAACTTCATCAAATTGTGCTGCAAGGCCTTCTTCTTCCAGTAGCTTTTTCAAGGCGTTTTGGGCATCTACCCATTCTTTTGAATACAAAAGTCTTGAAACGCCGCCATCAGGGTTCCCACCGAATTTGCCTAGCCAGACAAGCTTGTCTTCCACTTCTTTTCCTGAATATGCATTATTCATGCTATACCGCCTCTCTACATGTCATTCATGAGTATTAATGTAAATATGGGGTTATAAATGCAAACTAGATTAAATAATTGATCTTGTTTAAAACAAGATTTCCCCTGTTAATCTTCCATAAATTATTATATCCCATTCATGATGTAAAGTAATTGTCTTCTTTAAACAAATAATTTGTCTATCTATGGCCATTTTAGATAAAAACTATACAAGGCACATAAAAATAAAGAAGCAAAAGCAGGCTCTCCTGCTTTTGCTTCTTTTCACTTAAGGTGTATAATCCACATTTAATGAATACACGTTTCCAGCATTCCAAATTAAATATTCATTTATTCCATTATCCTTTAGTGCTTTAATTTGTGCCTCGACTTCTTTTTTACCGTACTGCATCGCAGCACCTTTGTATAGCCATGGAGCTTCGAAATCTTGAATCCATGGTCTAGAGATTGGCGGATTCTTTAGCTTCCCAAGCACTTCATTTTCTACCTTTGCATATTCCGAAACTAAGCGATATGGTTCTTTATCTGGCATGGGGATTCCGAAATAATTATTCGTCCAATGGCTTGGATAGATCATCGAAGAAATAACATCTACATTTTCTGAAATCCGCGAGAAATTTTGACCAATTCCAGGTGTCTCTGGAATCGTCGCAGCGTATCCAAATATATCTACGGAAACATCAACATCATAATATTCCAATTCCTTTTTGGCAAAAGCGACAAAATCCGTAACTGCTTCTACCCGGCGTTTTACATTATCAAGCTTGGAATTCATATAATCTCCCTGCTTATATTCAAGCTCACCGTCACGACGCTCAAAGCCTTCTGGAAATCGAACATAATCAAATTGAATCTCTTGAAATCCCATCTCTGCAGCTATTTTAGCAATTGCAACATTATATTCCCATACTTCCTTCAAAAACGGATTTACGAATGCTTCACCTCTACCATTCACCCATACTTTTCCGTTTTTTTCTTTAAATGATAAATCCGGCTTTGCTTTTGCAAGATTTGTATCTTTAAAAACAACAACCCGTGCGATTGGATATATCCCTTTTTCTTCTAAGACTTGCATCATTTCCTTTGGATCATGGATATAATTTTGCGCGATGGAGGCGTATGGAGAGCCTTCTTCGGGTGTAAACGTGAGATTTCCATGATCATCCTTAATATCAATAACCATTGCATTCAAATCAGTGGTTTCTACAAGGTTTAATAGTGTGTCAAATCGACTACCTCCAGCTGAATTACCAGTTACATAGATTCCCCTTACTGCATCTGGGTATTCAAAATGATAGCCTGAATCAAACGTAAACCGGGTAAACTTCTCATTCGTCGGTAACAGCTTGATCGTTGTTTTCCGTTCTTTATGTAGTGTGACTTCCATTAGCTTATCCCCATTACTTTTTATTGGTATCGTGAAGGCCAATACAATAAATAGAAGAATGCCAATAAATATGTAGATTCTCGAACGATTTTTACGCATCCCTATCAATCTCCTAATTTCTGTTTAACTTTATTATATAGAAAAATATAAACAAATTAAACGAATTTCCAAAGTTTTTGTCAACCTTTAATTGATTATCCTGAAATTGGTTCGCTTTGTAACGCTGAAAAGGAGTGCTTTAGCTTTAGAGCAAAAGAAAGGGGAGATTCAATAGATTGCAAATGGATATGAAATATCGTTGGGTCGGTAAAAATCCAATGATTATGTAAAGCACTAACATGCAGTCCATAATAGCTTGCAGCAAAAACAAATGGAAAAACTTCATCCTGTAAAATTGCGATTTCAGCTAAATTTAAGGCGTTTCCATAATCATCTAATGCTTCAAAGGTAACACCAACAGATGTTGCTTTATTACTCATTTTCCCTTGAATATACACACCAAAATCACGTGTGAGCGACACCATACAGCCATATTTGTTAATGGTACACTCCCCATTGAGGATGCTTGCAAATCGATTTCCAGTAGCCTGCAATTGGGACACAGATTTTCCTCCTTTATTTGCATTTTTCTTCAAAACACAAAAAAGCGCGCTCACTTTAAAAGAAAGGCGCTTTGACGATATCTGCTGCTTTTTGTTTCGAAATATAGAAATATACAAGTATAAAGGTGATAACAAGGCCTTATTCTTCCTTTTGTAACAAAGTACTTTCCCCCACTTACTCTCTTGAACTAATAGTTAAAGTGGGGGGAAACAAGCTACACGACACTCCCCTTTGATGCAAGTGCATCCATTAAATCGGAATCCATTATATTTGTCATTGTCGAAGTATTTGGTGACCAGTCCCCCATCGATTCAATGCCTTGATTTCGTTTCGTTGAAACAAATAAATCAAGCTGCTGGTTTGGTCCAAATCCAACAGCAGAAGCTCTATCAACCGTATTCGTTTTAAAAGCAAACAAATTAATATACATCGGCATGAAGTTCATTTAATCCCTCCCTGGGAATTGATTCATAGCTTTTTCGATAGGTTGATGGTGAATCAATTAAGTCTCGATCATCAATAGCCGATTTTAATCCGAGGAAATCACAGGCATCTCCATAATTGGAGCCGAATCCTTGTGTATATTTTGCCGAGTTATTCCAATCATACAAATAATTTTCTCCTATATTTACAGCAGAGGCGTTTTCAACAGAATTTATCTTCAATATAAAGATATTATTCGTCACAATGGAATGTCTGTCATTCATCCCGTATCCCCCTTTTTAAAATGTATATGTCATTAATTTTTGAATATGTATAGTTAAAGAAAGGCGGGACATTGAATGGATATCGATAAATTTTAAAAATGGTATGAGGTAGCTCAACAATTCCATGGAAAAGACTTTTGGGATAATGTTTTTAATGAGCAAATGGAAGCTTTTACCTCCAATCATTCTAAAAATACATCTACGAATTCTTCTGAACAACCGGAACAACAACACGATGGAAAAGAACACCCTCCTATTGATATCCTCCGTAATGAAACGGAATTATTAATCATTGTAGAGATTCCAGGTCTAACTAAAGAAGAGGTGGAAGTATTTATCGAAGGACATCAATTAATGATAAGAGGAAATCCGAGTGCGCTTTATCATCAATACGCTTACATAAAGCAAGAAAGAAGTTTAGCACCATTTCGCCGAATCATCGGACTTCCTAATCGAGTTGACCCCAGTAAAGTCTCTTCCTTCATGGATCAAGGACTGTTAATTATTAAGTTTTCATTGAAGCCTTCTCAAAGTCGTAAAATTATCATTGATTAGTCCTCACTTTTATAGGAGACACTGTCTGAGAAATCCGCATCATTGATAAATAGCTGTGTATCTACTAAGTGTGTTCCATCACTAAATTGTCGCATCATCATCGATCTTTTTATTCCTGTTTGATAGGAGCGCTTTTTATTTATACCAACCGATGCCTGTGATGCATAGTCAACTGAGTTTACTTTTACAAAAGGAATATTAATATTTCTTTTTTTCATCTTCTTCCCTCTCTTTATAAATAGAGTGTCGTTATGAAAAAGTATGCATTGCTTTACGAAATAATTACTATTTGAAGGAAAAGTGGGATTACATGCTTAGAAACCTTATTAATATGTTTCTAGATCCATCCATAAAAGAACGAATAACAACTCTAGAAACCGAGCTTGTGCGACTCAAGCAGCAAGCCGCAGAAGAACACGTTCTAGATGAAATACGTATGCTGCAAGAAAAATTAGATCAATTCATTACAGATGAAAGATTGCAACCAATTCATATTAAAAAAATTGACGTGGATCGCATTTATATTGATAAATACGAGACAAATAATAATATTGGCGCTTTAGGGATTAAAGAACTAGGGGGTAGATTAAATATTGGGGCAAATTATGGACAAGGCATGAGTCCTCCCCCTATACCTAAACATTCTAAAAAAGAAATGGATGAAAATACAATGCAAAAAGTGAATATTGAATCTCCTCCGCCTTCTGAACCGACGATTAATATTAGGGGGAAGAAATAAAGAAATTAATTTTCGTCTACGAAAATTTAATACCTTTACATTTTAACTTCGTTTGCAAAGCCAGCAACCATTGCAAAATTTCAGGAGATACTTAGATCAGCACCAGTATACCTAATAAATATTTGTTTTTCGAAAAAACAAAAGATAAAATTAAAAGTAGTTGGCTTGCTTTGAAATACGGCAGTACTAGGAGGGAGTAACATGTCATTATTTACTTTTTGGAATGAAGTTAAAGGTGGAGAAATAATTTATAGTATCTTTTTGTTCGGAATGATACCCATGGTAATCTTTATACTAAAGTACAAACATAATCCCTCTTCAAAACTTCAGATACTTGTAGGAATGTTCATCTTCTTTGTTATATCTTTGATCGCGTCTACCACCATTATTAATCTATTATTTTTCCCTCAAGGTGAATACGTAAACCATGGTGCAGTTCTAGCAGGAATATTAACTTTATTTAGTGTTTTTTCAGCTTTGCTTATTGGTTGTATATCCTCATTATTTTACTTTAAATTAGTAGGCAAAAAATAGCTACTTTCTTGAAAATCGTTTCTAGTATGGAATCCATTTACTGATATGGAAGAGAGGAATAATTCTCGAATACATCCCAAAACGATCCCCTCTTCTAGATCTAACCACTACTTATTTTGAATATGCGTAATTAAATATTCTGCATCATTTCCTACACCTTGCAACAGTGCAGAACCCCTTCGAGATTGCCAAGGCAACCCTAGAAAATATAACCCTTCTATATTGGTAATCCCCCGCTTATGCATAGGTTTTCCTTTCTCGTCTAATACGCCTGATATTTTTAACCATGAATAATCTGAAATAAATCCAGTTGCCCAAATTATGTTATGTACATTAAGGTACGTATTGTCTTGAAATATTACCCTGTCTTTATTCGCATCCATGGATCGATGTTTAATGACTACATCACCATTTCGAATGGCATGTTTCAAATCAAGTCCAAAAATTTGGTCCCCTTTTTTTTGAATTAGTTTCCCAAAGAACGAATTGGTAGTGGTCTTTAATATACCAAGCTTATCAAACCACCAAAAGACACTTTTATTTCTAATTAACAACGGAAGAAACGATAACAGTTGCCCTGTTGACAGATACGTCTTCTTTTCTCGTGCAATTTCCACAGCAATCTGTGCTCCACTATTCCCTCCTCCTACAACTAGCACGTTTCCCTCTTTTAATTGAGAAGGATTCTGATATTCTGACGAATGGAATTGAACAATTTCTTTTGAAACCTTTTTTGCAAAGGATGGAATGCTCGGCTTTTGAAAAGGACCAGTCGCTATAATAAGATTTTCAGCTTTATATTCCGAATGCTCGGTTGAAATGTGAAAAATATTGTTCTTTTTTTGAACGCTTGTTACGTTCGTGCTATTTTTAATTGGTAGGCTAAAAGATTCCGCATAGCCCTTTAGATAATCAGATATTTCATCTTTTGATGGAAAACCATCAGGATCTCCATTTAGATCTAGTCCTGGTAATGAACTGAATGCTCTTGGAGTAAACAATACCAAGGAATCATACCTCTTATCCCATTCCTCTCCTATCTCTTTACCTTTATCAAGTATAAGAAAAGAATGATTAGATTGCTTTAATTTATAACCCATTGCTAGACCTGCTTGTCCAGCACCGATAACAATCGTATGATACATCTCATCACATCCCATTTGAAAATATAGGTTAAATTCAATTAATCGGTAAGCTATTCAACGCATATTTGAACAGCTTACCTAATTATTATCCTTTAACTTTTAAAAGTCTTAGCGCATTTAAAATCACGATGACGGCAGCCCCTGTATCGCTAAGTACGGCCATCCAAAGTGTAAGCCACCCTGGAAAAATAAGAACTAATGCTATAAATTTTACCACTAACGAAAACCAAATATTTTGTTTAATAATCGCTAATGCTTTTCTACTTAGCTTAACGGTATGTGGTAATTTTTCTAGATTATCTGCCATTAAAACAATATCCGCCGTTTCCATAGCGGTATCGGTTCCCGCTCCCCCCATCGCAATTCCTAAGTCTGCAGTAGCAAGTGCAGGTGCGTCGTTTATCCCGTCACCAACCATTGCAACTTGATAGCCCTCTTGTTGTAATTGTTTTATCGCATCTACTTTATCGGCCGGTAACAGCTCTGCAAAATAACGATTGACACGTGCTTCGCTTGAAATCCTCTTAGCTGCACCTTCATTATCACCAGTTAGCATGACCAGTTGATTAACGCCAACTTCTTTCAAACCATTTAATGCTTTAACAGTAGATAAGCGAATCGTATCAGAAACAGAGATAATCCCCATTATTTCTGTTTGTGTACCGATTATCACGACAGTTTCCCCATAACTTTGTATCTTTTCTACTTTGGCCCTAACATCATCTAAATATATTTCTAGATCTTCAAACAGTTTTAGATTACCGGCATAATGAACTTCTCCATTGATTGTTGCTTGAACACCTTTCCCGACAATATTTTTAAATAACGTTCCGCTCTTAACCTTAACTCCCTTATCCTTCGCATATTCAACAATTGTTCTTGCTATTGGATGTGTGGAGTAATCTTCCAACGTAAATGCTAATGATACTAATTCTTCTTCTGTGGTAGTTAATGCATCAATTTCAGTTACTTTTGGCTTTCCTTCTGTTAATGTTCCTGTTTTATCAAACGCTATCGCATCAATGGCTCCAGCTTTCTCTAGGAACGTTCCACCTTTTATTAAGACACCATTCTTTGCGGCGTTACCGATTGCAGAAACAATGGCAACAGGAGTAGATATAACCAATGCACAAGGACAGGCAACTACTAATAATGCAAGCCCTTTATACACCCACTCTTCTATAGCACCAAAGCCGAATAGGGGTGGTATCACGATTACTACTAATGCCAAAGCAAAAACAATAGGTGTATAGATACTGGCAAACTTATCAATAAATGCTTGGGTAGGGGCTTTTTGCTCCTGTGCTTCTTCAACTAAATGAATGATTTTTGATATCGTAGTATCCTCGACTAGTTTGGTGACTTTGACTTCGATCGAGCCACTTTCATTAATGGTACCTGCATATACCATATCTCCAGTCAATTTATCCACTGGGATAGACTCACCGGTGATAGCTGCCTGATTCACACTCGTCTCACCTTGAATAATTTCACCATCTAACGGAATTCGATCACCGGGTTTAATAACTACAACCTGCCCAACTGAAACTTCCTCTACAGGCTTTTTAACTAAATCTGTGCCAACTTTAATCCATGCCTCTGATGGTGCCAAATCCATTAAATTGCGAATTGATTTTCTCGTTTGCTCCATCGATCTATTTTGCAAGGTATTCCCTAAAGCAAATAACCATACGACAGTTGCACCTTCAAACCATTCTCCAATTAAAGCTGCTCCTATTACTGCAACAGACATTAGAACATTCATATCAAGGGAACGGCTTTTTATCGAATAGTAGGCACCTTTCACTGGTTTATGACCACTAATAACAATAGAAATAGCATATAGAAAAGTAGTCATTAAATGCGATACACCAGTATAGGAGCCAACAAATCCTAGTGCTATTAAGATACCAGAGAAGGTAATGCCTCCATATCCTTCTTTATTTTGGGGTGTAACTATAGTTTTATTACGTTTTGTAATTAGTGAAGCTTTATATCCAAGCTTCGATACTTCCGTAACAATATCCTCAACACTATTTTCATGTGCTATTTTCATTTTGCCAGTTGAAAAATTGACAGTAACTGTATGAACAGTTGGAATCGCATTTAAATGATTTTCAATGCTTTTCGCACAACTGCTACAGTCCATTCCTACAACAGCGTAAGTTCTTACACTTTTGTTTTGTTTTAATGGTTCTGCCGTAAAGCCGAGTTTTTGAATTGTCCTTTCTACAATGTCAAAGGATACAGTGTCGTCCCCAATTACCTGCAATTTTGCAGTATTGTAATTCACCTTTACCTCGTGAATGGCATCTAACCTAACCAGTCCTTTTTCTATCGTTAATGCACAAGAAGGACAATCCATTCCGTGGATCAAAAATTCGAGTTTTTCTCCCTTAACTGGATTGAAATGAATAGGAGGCGTTTCCTCAACCTCGCTACAACAACGAACCATTTTTTCTTCTGAAGCATTTCGATTACAGCAGTTATCTTTTACATTTGCCTGCACTTCTTTTGGATCAGAATTCATTCTTTTCACCTCTATTGATAGATATGGCTATTACAACAAGCAATATCATTTTGAATATCTTCAAGCACTACATCAAAATTAGTTAACAAATCACGTACGAGTTGATTACGTACACGGTAATATACATATTTTCCATCCTGCCTTCCGACAATAAGCCTACACCCTTTTAAGCAAGCTAAATGTTGCGAGATATTGGACTGATTTCCATTTAAATCATCAACAATTTGAGTAACTGTTTTTTCTTCCGTTTTAATACTTTCAAGGATTTGAATTCTGGTTTTATTTGAAAACCCGTGCAAAAATTTCATTTTAATATCGATATCAACTTTTTCCACCAAACGACACGCTCCTTATATTACTCGAAACGAATATGTTAACAATATATTAGCAATCACTAATATGTGTGTCAAAGATCATCTAGATTCATTGTAAAGATGGCCTGTCTCCTATCCAAGTTATCACGTTAGGGTTAAGCATCGTGTTGTTGAGCCGTATTATGTTAAGGAAGAAAAAATTGGTTCTTCGCAAATACTGCCAAAGGTGCTAAATCAAGTGCAATTATCTATAGTATTGTGGGGATTAAATCCAATTTACTATCTTAACTATTTATTTGAAAAGTTCCCAAACATTGATACAAACGACAAGGATCAACTTGATCAATTACTTCCATGGTCAGCTAAATGCCAGATACAACTAAATAAATCATAACAATAGTTCATACCTTAGTGCTAGGTGTGGACTATTTTACGCTTACTCTTCTGCCAAATGTGAACCCTAATACTTTTAATGTAATTATATCTATTGGTAAACGTCACACTGGATACAACTGATAAGTCTACGACTATTCCTCTACATATGCTGCAACACATACAAACTTTAAGTTCCAGTTTTATGTCATCTGTAGCATAAATCCTTTCGTTGCTTTTCCTAGCATAATCATCATTAGAATTACTCTCTTTCCAAAGTTAAATTCCTGTTCAATTAATACTTTTTCCACTCCTTCTGAAATGTCAAATCTCTGGTTCATATCCTCTTAATATGCGCTCACTGCTATGAAATAAAGTAGCTTTCGATTCTAGATTATGAAAAAATTGTCACAATTCCTACTCAATATGCTCAGAGCTATCATAGTTAAGCGTTTGAAAACATTAATTAATCAAAGAATTGTTGTCCTATTTAATATTCAGTTTCTTTGAATCCTGAAATTGACAGTTTAGATGGAGAAACACTAGTTTTTATTTAAAAGAGTTTTACAAGAAGTTTTCTCGTACTTACTTGAACCAATAACAGTAAATGAAAAAATTCGAAAAGTGCAGATTTTATTATTTGTAGAACTTTAAATGATAAAACTTAAAAAAGCCGCTGAAAAATACAGACGACTTTTTACTCTTTATAAATTCTTTAAAATTTGTTCGTATTCCCCTTTATCAATTTCTCTTTGTACATAACGGAGCTTTAATACTTCTACAGGATTATTGTTACCTTTTGTCTCTTGTTTTTCCTTTTTAAAGCTAAGAAGAAAGTCATGAAATATTTTTTTCCCAACCCTTATTATTTTGAATAGGTCTCCAGTCCTTACCAGATAGTACATTATTATTGTTGATAGTATTAAGTTTAACACGACTTTTCCACCTCATTAAAACTTAATTGTCTTTAAAATTGATTGAAATTCTTCATGTGTTATTTCACCACGAGCGTAGCGTAATTTTGCAACTTCTTCAGCTTCAATAACTGTGGAATTTCCCATATTTGATGAAACTGAAGTTTGTTGTTTCTTGTTTTTAAAAATGAGATATAGCGTAAAAGCAATAAGTACAAATACAAGCATAGTCATCAAAGACCCACCTGCCATCATATCAAACGAATTAAATCCTTGCTGCATTCCATTGTATCCATTAAATCCACCATTTCCAAAGGAACCCATATGTCCTCCATTCATCATAATAATTTCTCCCTTCTCTATTTAATTAAATTTAGTTTTACAGTAATGCTTTTAGTTTGTTATATTCATCTATAGAAATTTGACCGGATGCATATCTATAATCAATCACTTTCTTAAGTTCATTTGGATTATTATTGACTTTTGTTTGATTATTGCCAGACATTTTTTGCAATTCACCTGTTTTATACAGATAAAAGCCAATAGCTAAAATAAGTATTAAAAACATAACTTCACTCCTCTATCCATACTGTTTTCGAATTTTTGTAGTAGCAGGCCAAAGTTAATTGACCTGCTCATCACTTTTTAATACATGCTACCCATTCCTCTAAAATTATTGCTTCCTGAAGCACCACCTGTTCCATGCATACTTTTATACAGTTCTTCTAATTCTTGGTTATCTAAATTGGGATGCATTGCACTCATATATGGTTTCATTTGTCCAAAATTCACATTACCTTCTTCCATAAACTTTTGCATCTCATCAAAATTTACATTGCCTTCTTCCATAAACTTTTGCATACTTTCAAAATTGCCTGTCCCCATCACATCTATCATTTGGTCATATCTAACATCTTGCTCTTGGATTACTGTATTTTGATTCGGAGCATCCTCTTCAGAAAATAGAGTAGTTAATCCTACCCCACCTGTAAATACTAAAGTTGCTGCTAAAATTCCATTAAGTATATTCATGTCTAATCAATCTCCTTTTAATAGTTTTATATTATTAATTATTTATTAGCTTTATAAAATATTTTTCTTGATTTGCTCAAACTCTTCAAAAGATATTTCACCCTTTGCAAGTCTAGATTTGGCAGTTTCTATTGCATTTGAACCTGCTACCGGTTGTTTTCTATTTACAGAACCTGGATTTTGACTATTAATCCCTAAATAGATGAGGTAACCGAAGAGTAAAAACACCAATATCATCACGAATGATCCACCTCCAAATCCAAACATTCCATAACCATGTCCTAATCCCATCATTGCTTTATCTCTCCTTTCTTAATTCAATAATACTTTTTACTAATGGGGATTTTATGAGTAACTTATGTGAAAGTTATGTAGATAAACTTACATAACCTTTACTTTTCAACATCCATACTATAACACTGGTAGTTTCCATCCCTATCCATTTTAATCAATGTTATATTTTCATTTTCATATCTAAATAATCCTTCACCTAACTGCCAAGAATGACAATCTCCTGTAAGAAAAGGATTTGTATTGAGAATACTTTGATATTTCTTTGTTACATCTTGATCCACTTTTTTAAACATAGGATAATCCCTCCTTGATCTATTCTTATTTTGTTTTGTCTATACAGGTAATAAGGCGCTGTTCCATTTCGGCTGCTTTACTATCTAGATTGGTATCTCCTAAGATACTTATTAATGCGGTTGGTTTGACCATTCCAACTTTGGTGATGCCATCCTCTTCATACACGACAATTTTGCAAGGTAAGAAATAACCAACCTGACTTGTCATCGATAATACTTCCTTTGCTTCAAAAGGATTGCAAACTTCTAACACATAAAAGTCTTGATTATAAGTTAACCCTTTATCATTTAATTTATCTTTAATATTAAAGCTCCACAAAACACCGAACTTTTCTTTTGCTAAATTCTCCTCCAAATCATTAAGAATTTGACTAATTGGTTTTTCAGTTACAACTGTATAATGAAACATTTTATCTCCTCCTTAAATTTTCACTTGTAAAGCTTCATTTGTTTTCTTTACTTGTCCTTATCATAAGCAAAACTTGTATAGATCTTATGGGCAAATTATGTGGAAGTTATGTGGAATCAAACACTTCATGAAATGACACAAAAACAAAAAGGGATTAAGTCCATCTAGTGGCTTAATCCCTTACTTTTAATATTATTTTTGTTCAACTTTAATTGGCCTTTTTATTAGGTTTAACTACAAACTTTCTTACAATGCTATAAAATAAATCTTCTTTCTGTTCAATTATTAAACTTGCCTTATTAATATTATTTAATGTTCTTCGGTTAATATTCGCTCCCCACATGCTAACCGTAATAGGATTTACTAGATCCATCATTTTCCCTACTACTTCATTCTCGCTTCTCATATGTTCTAACAGAATAATTTTCCCATCCGGTTTACAGACTCTGCCCATTTCTCTTAGCCCTTTTACAGGGTCAGGCACAGAACAATAAACACAAGTGGCTACGACATAATCAAAAGTATTGTCTGGAAATTCCATTTGCTGCGCATCCATTTCCAGTAGATTTATTTGATAGGGCAGAGATAGAGTCTTTGCCTTTTTCCTTGCATGCTTTAACATACCTGGACTAAAATCTATACCTGTCAAATAAATGTCGTTATGATAAAACGGAAGATTTGCACCGGTACCTATCCCTACTTCTAAAACGTTTCCTTTTACATTTTTGAGCAGATCTTTTCTCCAGCTCTCCTTTATCATTTTATCCATGGAATCGTATATCCTTGACACCCGATTATAACGATTCTTGATCTTTTCAGTTTGTCTCTTTTCCACGTTAAATCTCTCCCTAAAATATATTGGATTAATTAACTTATCAAATATAAAACACTGAAAATAGTGAGTGAATATACAATAGTATTAAACCTAACGGCATTTGGTCTTACTCCTTTGGTAATTGTACTTCTACAGTTGTACCAACATTTGATTGACTCTCTATCTTTATTTTTCCTTGATGCGCTTCTACAAAAGCCTTTACAATCGACAACCCAATTCCAACTCCACCTGTTTTTCGATCTCGTGATTTATCACCTCGATAGAACCTTTCAAATAGAAATGGAAGATCATCTTCACTAATTCCTTCACCTTCATCTTTTACTATGAAAAAAATTTGATCATTTTTTTCTTCTATATAAATAGAAACTCTTTTCCCTTGCGGTGTATATTGCAGGGCATTATTAACGATATTGGTTAAAATTTGAATGACTTTATCACGATCACCATTAAACCAATGTTGTTCTTCGGTATTTTGTACTTCTAAATCCACTCCTTTTTTCATAAACAATGGGCTGAATTGCTCTTTTATGAAGGACAATAGTTTTCCAGTTTCTAACCTTGTTTTATTCAATCTAATCTGGGGATTTTCAGCTGCAATTAATTTTTCTAGTTCATTTACTAGCCTAACCAGGCGCATTAATTCATCATGACATTGCTCTAATCTCTTTGAATCTGGTTCCCATATCCCATCTTGAAAAGCTTCAATATGACTCCTTAGCGTTGCAAGTGGTGTCCTGAGTTCATGAGCAAAATTAGCTGTAAACTCTTTTCGTAGCGTTTCTTCTTTTGCTAAGGATTCTGCAAGCTGATTAAACGACTCTCCTAAAGGTCTCATTTCATCTGTCAATTCTTCAACAGGGATTCTTGTTCGCCATTGATGATTACGTAACTCTGCAATCGCATTTATTAACTTTTTAAAACCTGACGTTAAACGATTTGAAAATAATAAACTAAATAAAATCGATAAAATAACGGTAACCAATACCGCAATGAGAATATTTCGTTTTATTGATTTCAAAAAGATAAAATCCTCACCCATTAATTGTTCTGGGTAAAACACAGTCAAGTTCCCGATTACTTCATTTTTATTTTTTAATTGGTATGAAGTTGACCGATAGTCATTAGGGTCTATTGAGGATTGCGTCCCATTCATCATTCCCATCATTGAGCGCAAAGATGTTGAATCAATTAATAATTCACCATTACTATCATAAAGTTTAAAGTATAAGTTCTCTGTCATTGCCTGCTGATGCAGCATATTATTTAATTGTTCGTTTGTTAACTCTCCCGTCTCATCATATTGTTGAAGTACTTCCTTTTTAATTGTCTCGATACTTTCTTCTCTATTTTTTTTGAGATAATCAGTAAATTGATTTTCCACGCCAAAAAAGATAGTGAAACTAGTGATAAAAACGCCACTTAAAGAGACCACTAAAAGATATAACAATATCCTTGTCCTAAGCGTTAGATTCATCCTTTTCTCCTCCAAACTTATACCCCATTCCAAATACAGTAATGATAAACTCAGGATGACGAGTATCGGTTTCCATTTTTTTACGCAAATTTTTTATATGTGTATCAATATTTCTTTCGTATCCCTCGAAATAAGCGCCGTCTTCTTGTAATTTTTCTAATAGATCAGCCCTACTGTACACTCTCCCCGGATAGCTTGCCATCGTAATTAAAATCCTATATTCATTTGGAGTCAGAGCAAGAATCGCATCATTCAGCCTTACTTCCCTTTTAACGTGATCAATCCTAAGTTTATGATGGTTAAAACTTATTTGGTTACCGTTTTCCATCTGCTGTGTTCTTCTTAATAAAGCTTTTACTCTCACAACCACTTCTCTTGGACTAAATGGTTTTGTTACATAGTCATCTGCACCAATGACAATCCCATTAATTAAATCATCTTCGGCAGACTTAGCGGTTAGCATGATAATCGGTACATTACTATCCTTTCTTACCAACCTACATACTTCCTCACCTGAAATATCCGGTAACATCAAATCTAATATGATAAGATCAGGACTTTGTTCTTTTACAATTTTTAAAGCGTCAATTCCATTTGAAGCGAAAAGAACTTCCCATCCTTCTTTTTCAAAATAAGCTTCCAATACTTCAAGTATTACTTTTTCATCATCAACCACAAGAATTTTATTCATAAAAATCACCTCTTATAGGCATATTATCATTTTCTTCATTAAAAAGGGGAATCCTCATAAATTCCACACAATTCACCCAACTATAATAAATTATTAGAATAAAATTAATTTCGAGGGTAGAGTTGGTACTAGAAAGTATTCATTGTAAATAAGCATTATACAATCGTACAATGATCTACAATGCTTCTATTTAAAGCTCTCAACTCTTTTATATACAAACAATCTTGTTGCTCATCGTTATACAACAATGAAAAAGTGAGATTTTTTCTCTAAATACATCTTTCCTATTTGCAATATCTTCTTCAGCCAGGTTTTTAAATGATTTTCCAGTTCTTGATAGTGTCATATAAGTTCAAAGCCCAAACATTATTGTTTCTATATTATCCTCAAATTTTTAGAGTTACTCTGTTAAGACCCAAATTGTTTAATAATTCCTTTTTATAAATATTAAAGCCATTAATCTTTATCAAATGTTAAAGCATTAAAGCTAGCAAAGCCAATTTGTATCACGGCGAATGAATCACTTTCCCCAACGTCACACACCTCCATTTAATTTAAACTTATTTTAACGCTCTTTTTTTAATTTCTCCGCAAAAAAAGAGGTTAAGGTCTTGATTTTGTGTCGATTAAATGACGACATCCTGAAATACAAGGACAAGTATCAGCCATCAAAATTTGCTATTCAAAATTTCAATTATTTTCATAACCGTATTTACGTCTAATTCTCCCTTTATCTAATTGGCAATGTAGTAGTATAATTGTTCTAACTGAAATGTACCCTTTATGCTAAACTTTTGTGCAAAAGAGAAGGACAAAGTATTATAAAAAGAAGCAAAGATGTGTCTGTAATCCTACTTATTTTTATACATAGGTGATTATACACTTAGGGTTATAACTCTGATTACAGAAGGATATTAGCTCTAATTCTTGGTGGAAAAGGAGGGGTTTTGTTGAAATTGATAAGAAGAAATGGTATTGAAAAGGTTAATAACATATATTTACATATTTGGTAATTCAACTGTGGTACTTAATGTACTGAAAAATTTATATAGTTACCAAAAGGTGTCATTAGAAAATAATAAAGCATATCTTGAGAAGTTAAATGGCTTAGATAACCAAATTAAAAAAGCTGAAGAATCTAAGCAGAGTATTATCTCTAGCATTAGTCAAGTAACTGATCTCGAGTTTAAAATGGATTTAATAAAACAAGGTGAGGAATTATCAAAACAAATTAGACAGTTAAGAAAGAAGAAAAATGAATTAAATGATGAACAAGAAGAACAAAATATGAAAAAAATTGAATTGCAGAAAGTAGTGGGATTATTACTTCATCCTGAAACCTTTTATAAAAAATCAAACAACTAAGGAAGTAAGAAATTATTTAAAACATGTGATAGAATCAATTGAGTATAAGCCAAATAAGGAAATGGTAATTAATTAAACTTTTGCTAAAAAGGCAATGAGCATCACCACCGTACCTCCCAAAAAATTTAATCAATTAAAAGAAAAACTCAAAACTGAAAAAGACAGAGTAAGTAAAAAGAAAGTAAAAGAACAAAATCAAAAAGTCCTATTTAGCCTATTATCTACCTTGTGGGATAAAGATCCTAATAAAATTGGGAAAGATGAGGCTAGTATAGTAAAGTTTATATATGAGGCTTTTGAGGAATTTAATGGGACGAATGAGGAATGGGCATACCCAAAGTTTATTGGTACGGTGGCACCGCGGTTCATTCGCCCCTTCTTATAAGGGGAAGAATGGATTTTTTTATGCTTAAAAAAATACGGGAGTGATATTAAGTGAAGACGATTTTTTCTGGAATTCAACCTAGTGGTACACTTACACTCGGTAACTACTTAGGTGCAATGAAACAATTTGTAACGCTACAGGATGATCATCAATGCTATTTCTGCATCGTTGATGAGCACGCAATTACAGTACCACAAGATCGACTAAAGCTTAGAAATAATATTCGTTCTTTAGCCGCGCTTTATTTAGCAGCAGGCATTGATCCACACAAATCTACTTTATTTATTCAATCGGAAGTTTCTGCTCATACGCAGCTCGGTTGGATCTTGCAATCGCAGAGCTATATCGGCGAATTGGAACGCATGACACAATTCAAGGAAAAATCAGATGGAAAAGCGGCTGTATCTGCAGCTTTATTCACGTACCCATCCCTTATGGCGGCAGATATTCTGTTATATCAAACAGATATCGTCCCAGTAGGCGAAGATCAAACGCAGCACCTTGAATTAACACGTGATGTAGCACAGCGCTTCAATAATCGATATAATGATATATTCACCATTCCTGAAATAAAGATTCCGAAGGTCGGCGCTCGTATCATGTCACTTCAAGAGCCTACGAAAAAAATGAGTAAATCCGATGAAAATGAAAAGGGATTTATTTCGATGCTGGATGAGCCGAAGAAAATTGAAAAGAAAATAAAAAGTGCAGTCACCGATTCAGAAGGCATCGTCGCATTTGATAAAGAAAAGAAACCGGGTATTTCTAACCTGTTAACCATTTATTCAAGCTGCACAGGAGAATCAATCAAAGCATTAGAAAAGAAATATACAGGTGTTGGCTACGGTCAATTTAAACAGGATGTGGCAAATGCTGTTATTCAGTTGCTTGAACCAATTCAACAACGATACCATCAGCTTATCGATTCGGATGAATTAGATTTGATTCTTGATCAAGGCGCAGAAAAAGCATCGTTTACAGCGAACAAAATGCTACAAAAAGCGAAAAAAGCAATGGGACTTGGAAGAGTTCGTAAAAAATAGTCATGGAGTCGATTAGATATCGGCCCCGAAAAAAACCAGCGAAGGATAAATATCCTTCACTGGTTTTTTGATTTTTGCTTTGATGGATGATATGCATGCTCGAACTCCCACAGTTTTTCAAGGAAAGGCTGACCTTTTATCAGCTTTTCACATAAATCCTCATGGGCGTCTGTCCAACCATACTTCACTCCTTCATATAGCGCTTCCCATACCTTTTCCTCGTTCATATAACGAATGGCCGGATATTGCTTTGGGTCCCATTCGGTTAACCAATAACGAAGCTCATTAATGTTATTTGATGTATGTAGCTGATCCAACGCCATCATTAAAAGCTGCTTAAGCTGTCTTTCCCGCCTCGTCAATCCATATACAAGCTCAGGTGGCATCGATAGCATATGGTATTCTTTTTTGTATGCCGTCTCATCAAAACTAAAATGCTGTGGTTTAGTATTTTCAATCATATCGTATACAAGCTGTTCCTGTCTTGGTATCAACCTACTTTTCCGGATTGGAATTTGATAACCAATTGTATCAAAAGCAAGCATATCAGTGCCGTCTGTTACGACACATGCATAATCTAATACAGATCGTTCATGCCCTTTACGCATATATGCACGCTTATAAATCATATCAAGCAATGCTTTAGGCAGATCATGCATATCATTTTCAATAAAATGAAACAGTGGTTTACTTATGTATACGAGCGGAACCTGGTCTAACAACTCAATTTTATCTTCTTTTCGCCATTCGTGAAAATAGCAAACACTATATCCATTTTCTTCTCCCTCAAACCAATTCACCCAAACATCATGCAAATATAACATAGTCAACCCTCACTTCAATCAAAATTGTTTCAGAGACAGTCATAATGGCGAAGCAGCTACATGAGTTTTTCCAAAACTGGTACATTTTGAACGTGTACCTTACCATCATTATGACCAACTAAAACAAAAAATATTCGATTGGATGTTAAGGTTTGGTCGGAAATTGAAAGATAGCAATTGTCATAATTACGATACCAATGGGAAGAAAATAACATTCCAACTGGCCGCTTATATAAATAAAATATTCGGTCCATGACACGCCTGCTGGCAAGAAATTCATATAGGCAATTAAGGTTACACCGCCAGAAACAGCGAGCCCAAATCCGAGTAAAAAAATAAAAATTATTCCCACCATACCACCGCCCACGCTTGTCCAATGCTTTATACCATTTTATGCAAGCGAACAAGCATTCATGCAAGGCAATCCTTTATAGAAAGCAACTCGATAGGAAAGCACTATTTTTCACACGAAAAAAAAGGCGTCCATAAATCTTTTATGACTTATGGAACAGCCCTTTTCAACATAATAAAACACTATTATTCATATTTCTTAAACAATAAGGAAACATTGTGACCGCCAAACCCTAATGAGTTACTCATTACAAAGCGAACAGCTTGCTTTCTTGCTTCATTTGGAACATAATCTAAATCACATTCAGGGTCAGGTGTCTCATAATTAATTGTCGGTGGAATCATTCCATTTTCAATTGTTTTAACAGAGATTACTGCTTCCACCCCACCAGCAGCTCCTAGCAAATGCCCTGTCATTGACTTCGTAGAAGAAACAGCTAATTGATCTGCATGATCTTTAAAAACATCGCGTATTGCTGCTGTTTCATACTTATCATTCAAATCTGTACTTGTCCCATGCGCATTAACGTAGTCCACACTTTCTGGATTAACTTGTGCGTCCTCCAGTGCTTGCTTCATCGCTCTTGCTGCGCCTTCTCCACTTTCTGCAGGAGCAGTAATATGATATGCATCCCCTGTAGCACCATAGCCTACAATTTCAGCATAAATGTTAGCCCCACGCGCTAAAGCAGAATCTAATGTTTCTAGTACCAGAAGACCAGCACCTTCCCCCATTACAAACCCGTCTCGATGCTTATCAAAAGGACGACTTGCTTTTGTTGGGTCCTCGTTAAATGTCAGAGCCTTCATGGATGAGAAGCCAGCAAACGACATATTTGTAATTGGTGCTTCTGCTCCACCAGCAATCATATAATCGACCTGTCCACGTTGCACAGCTTTAAATGCGTCACCAATAGAGTTCGCTCCAGAAGCACAAGCTGTTACTGAACAAGAATTAATTCCTTTAGCTCCTAATTGAATCGAAACTTGACCTGCCGCCATATCTGGAATCATCATCGGCACAAAGAACGGGCTCACACGACGATGCCCCTTCTCTAAAAACTTTCGAAATTGATCTTCATACGTTTGCATACCACCAATTCCTGAACCGATCCAAACTCCAACTCGTTCTGCATTGCTTTCATCAATAACAAGCTTTGCATCCTCAACAGCCATTTTTGCTGCAGCAACAGCAAACTGTGTAAATAGGTCCATTTTACGTGCATCTTTTTTATCCATATATTTTGCTGCATCAAAATCCTTTACCTCTGCAGCTACTTTTGCAGGAAATTCATCCTTATTCACATGTGTGACAAAGTCAACCCCTGACTTGCCTGCTATCAAGCTATCCCACATCGTTTGTACATCATTACCAAGTGGAGTAATCGCTCCAACCCCTGTGATGACTACCCTTCTATTCTCCAATTTTTACCCTCCTATCATGCATGGTTCTTTTTCTATTATCGCTATTATCGTCCCCAGCGAATTGCAACTGCACCCCACGTTAATCCGCCGCCAAAGCCTACGAGGACGATGAGGTCATTGTCTTTTATTTTACCGTTCTGAACGCTTTCTGATAAAGCCATAGGAATGGACGCTGAAGAATTATTTCCATACTTTTTAATTGTTGTTGCCATCTTATCCTCTGCAATCCCTAATCGCTCGCGTGCAGCATTCATAATTCGAATATTTGCTTGGTGCGGAATCAAATAATCTACATCTTCTTTATTATAACCTATCTTCTCAATGACATTAACCGAGGACTCTGGCATTTGTCGAACAGCGAACTTAAATACTTCTCTACCATTCATAATAATATGCTTTTGATCATCCTCATACAAATGCTTTCCACCAGTACCATCTGCTCCTAGCTCAAAGGATAGTATACCTTTACCTTCTGATACTTCACCTAGCACGACAGCACCGGCGCCGTCACCAAATAATACACACGTGTTACGATCCGTCCAATCAGTAATTTTCGATAGCTTCTCAACACCCACTACCAATATATGCTTATACGTTCCGGTTTCAATAAATTGCTTTCCAGTAATCATTCCATACATAAAGCCTGCACAAGCAGCACTTACATCCATTCCTGCCGCTTTTACTGCACCAAGCTTTTCTTGCAGCACACAAGCAACAGATGGAAATGGTGTATCAGGTGTAACAGTCGCTACTAAAATTAAATCAATATCCTCTGCCTGGATATTCGCATCCTCCAGCGCTTTTTGCGCTGCAAAATACGCCATATCCGATGTATCAACATCATCAGCAGCAATTCTTCTTTCCTCTATTCCAGTACGCGTGCGAATCCACTCATCGCTTGTATCTACTATTTTTTCCAAATCTTTATTTGTAACGATTTTTGGTGGAGCATAATGACCTGTTCCAATTACGCCAACGCCCATAAATCCATCCCCTTACACATAATGTTATTATCAAATGTTATGACTTGGTACTAATTTTAATGCAAAAAAGATTTTCTAGCAAGTAGTTCGCTAAAAACGCTTTTTTCCTTATTGCTGATCCGCGTATTGATTTGGTAAAAGTCCTGTTTCCTTATATTCGTCAATTGCCTTGTTTAACGTTAACTGAAAAGACTCAGGAACAATTCGGCTAAATGGAGAGAGTGAGATAATATTGTTTTTAAAATCAAAGGAATAAACCTTTCCCTTTAGCTTACTCTTATTAAATTTTTCAGCTGCTAAGCTATACAACATATCCACATGCTGTACCGTACTTGTCAATACCGCATCAGGATCAACATTGGATTGATCCATCACATATCCAATCGCATATAAATAATCATTAGCTGCAAGCTCCAGTATTTTTTTACTGAACGCATCTCCAACTGGATAAAAAACGTCGGCTCGTTTCTTTTTCATCTCTTCATACATATCAACAGCCTTTTCTGTTTCATTCCAATCATGAACATAATCAATTAACACATTAGCTGATGGATTTTGAAATTTTACCCCTTCATAAAACCCCTCTACTTCAGGCTGCCACTCATATGCTGCAATAATACCGACTTGATCGGTTAGGGTCATTTTTCCAGCAACCATCCCTGCAAAAAAGCCCATGACATGTCCGTTAAAATTAAAGCTTGTTACATTGTTACTCGAATAAGAACCATTAAAATACACAAAGTGAACATCTGGATAGAGCTCTGAAATATCAACGAAATATTTACCAAAGCTGCTACTATGACCAAAAATTAAATTGACTCCTTTGTGTGCGAATTCATCTACCGCATCAAGCACATCTTGCTCCGTTTTTACATTTTCTTTATAAAAAACGTCTACATCAAAGGAGTCCTTAATATGTTGCAGTCCTTCATAGCCCTTTGTATCCCATGATTTCTCCTTAATCGTTCCTTCCACTAGCATCCCGACTTTCTCTAGATTGCCTTGGTGTGCCATATCGCCACAGCCAGCTACTATTAAAAGTGAAATCATAATTAATTGAATGAGAATAAATCGTTTCAATGTAGGCACTCCAATCATTTAGCTATTCTTTGAGGTCAGGTCATTTGTCATGATAAGGCTCCACTGCTGCCTTTCTTATCTCTTCTTAAAGAAGATAATACCATGAATGACGTTCATAATGCTCCTTTAAAATACGCACGATGGTATTATTAGGTCTATTGTCACGAATACTGATAGAATTTTCAAGCTTTTTATTTTGATCCTTACTATGTTGAGATCTTACAGTTAGTGCTGGTTCCAAAAACGTATGATTTTTCCATTGTAACATAATCGGAATGAAATCCTTAACATATATTGCTTCTTGAATGAAAAGGTTGGACTCGAAGGGTATCCATTCTCCTCCTATACGTACACCATCATTTGCCATTGGCATCCATTCTCCAACAAGATACGGAATATGAATATCTATCATTTGATCATCTAGCTGCTTCATTTCCCTAGTTCCAATGCGTACGGCTCTATGCGAACTCGGTAATGGATGTTCATTCTGTTGTTCAATGATAAAAATATCATCATATCGCTTTTCATCTATCGTTTTGCAAAACGTAAATTGATCATTTCTACCAAAAAACATTGATAAATGATCTTTTTGATCCGTATCGACATGGTCGCATCCATACACTTTTTCACCTTGTTGGAGTAAATGATCTACAATGTGATATCCTATCCAATGAAAGCAATTCATAACCAAGGTTGTCATGAAAATCCCCCTTATTTTAAAGTCATATAACAATTTTATTCAGAAGAAATGCTTTTCATTTCTCCACTCATTTGATAAAATTAATGAGAATCATGTGCATAAATGAATATATACGTTTCATTAAATTATTTTAATATGAAAATCGAGGTGTATCCTATGCGTTATATATGGACAATAATTTGGGCAATGTTAATTAGTGGCGTGTTATCCTATGTGCTTTCCAGTATGGCTGCAAACCCATTTGTTTTAAAAGACACGCTTATTTTAGGCGCAATTTTCGCGATCTTCATTTTTATTCTTGGTGAAGGTGTACTACGCGAAGAAAAGAGCAACTAATAGAACCGATATGCTATCGGTTTTACCGCTTTACATAAAGTATGCACGGAAAACCCTTGCCTTCTTGGGATGAACGGCAAGGGTTTTTCATTCATACTGGCATTCCTTTTTACTTGGCATGTTCTGTTTCCCGTAGAAATAACATAACGAGCTACTTTTCCGTTAATACCAAGGTAATGCACTAAGCGCTACGATTGCTGCGAGTGGTAATATTAATCGTCTAAAACGTCGTGGGTAAAAGCCATAGCCTCCATAACCGAATGGACCATAAAAGCCTGGGTACCCAAAACCAAATCCAGGATAGCCATAGCCGAGAAAACGACTTTCTTCAGCTGATACCATTGGTGAATCGGTTTCATTATACGAAATGGGAACAGCAAAATAAGCATACTCTTCGTCCAAGCCAGTTACTATTCCGTTAAACGTCGATCCATCATGCAGTTCGACAAGTACATAGGAATGCATATGCTCCTTACACAATTTATATATATTTTTTTGATCATGTCTCATATGATACCCCTCCTCACCATTTAGGATATTCAAACGCCCAAATGGTGGTGACGGATGAAATGAGGAAGCTGTGATCAATTTATACATTGTTCAAAATACTGCTTGCACGCATATTTCAATCTTTTCTTTTTAGAATGTAAACAGGAGGTTACTTTTTTATGGAAATAGCAAATGAATTATGGTTGATAATTAAATATGTTGTACTCGGACTTATCCAAGGTTTTACCGAACCAATCCCGATTTCATCAAGTGGACATCTCGTTATTTTGCGTGAGTTATTCATGCTCGATATTAAAGGACTTTCCTTTGAGATTCTAGTTAATTTTGGTTCGCTAATTGCTGTTCTGCTCATCTATCGGAACGATATTATCCGATTAATACAAAATGGGTTTAGGTATCTTATATCAAGAGAAGAACAAGCAAAAGGAGATTTTCATTTTATCCTATTATTAGTAATAGCAACGATACCGACAGGCATTATTGGTATTTTATTTGAGGATAAAATAGGCGATCTTAGTAAAGCATCTACTGTTGGTATTACATTACTCATTACAGGACTTGCTTTGTGGATTATTCGTAATTTACGTGGTAGAAAAAATGATGGTGACATTACCATTAAAGATGCTCTCATAGTTGGGTTGGCTCAATCTGTTGCATTAATTCCAGGTATAAGTCGATCTGGTGCAACTATCGTAGCGGCGATGTTGCTTGGAATGAAGCAAGAAACAGCTCTCCGTTTCTCGTTTTTATTATATATTCCAGTAAGCTTAGGTGTTGGTATTTTATCAATCGGAGATATTGTGAACGATCCGAACATTGATGCACTAATGATTCCTTATTTACTTGCATTCATTGCTTCCATCATCGCTTCTTACTTTGCGTTAAAATGGTTTATAAATATCATGGCAAAAGGAAACCTTAAATATTTTGCTTTTTATTGTTTCATTGTCGGTGTGCTGGTACTACTTTTCATGTAATGCTTTTAAGCTTTTCCACCCCTATCCTAGTGGGTGGATTTTCTTTTCCTTCTTAAATTGTGTCTAAATCGTTAATATTTCTTTACAGATTTGTGAACATTTCTTATAATAAAGATGAATCAATTATTAGCACTATTATTTCTAGAGTTTTTTAATCACTTTTTAAACATAAACATGGGGGTATGGAAGATGGGACTTCTTGGATCAATTACAATTATATCGTTATTCTCATACTTTTTAATGGCATGTCTTTACTTTGTAACGAAAAAGTGGAGTGGAGTAAAACGTTTTGATGCAATCTTATCCTTTGCTTTTTGGCTAACGAGCATCATAGCATTAACGTATTTTGGCGTTCAAGCCACAGCAGGGCAGCATATCGTAACACCGTCCTTATGGATAACGTTATTTGCATTTGGAAGTATGCTTGTGCTTGGAAAAGCATTTTTAGGCTACGGAAATACAAATACTTCAACAGAAAGCTAACTAAAAACTCTAACTTTGCTGGTACCAAAGTTAGAGTTTTTATTATGTTAAATACACCGTTAAATAGATGCCATTAGCCACCACTCACTGGAGGAATAAATGCGACAACATCCCCATCTACTAAGATGGAATTGTCTGTCACATATTCTTCATTGATCGCGACCATGACATTTTCCGTGTTTTGAATATCATACTTCCTTAGATATGTATTTTTCAATTCTTGAACAGTCATCCCCGCTGCTTCTACCGAGATTTTCTCTTTTCCGACAGATTCTTGAAGCTCCGCAAAAAATAATAGATCAACCATTGTTCATTTCCTCCTTAGAAGGTATCTTCTTCTCATAAGATATTTGTTCTTTCTGATCTCCTATCCATGAAGTACCGTCCTCCCAATGCTCTTTTTTCCAAATTGGGACAATTTCTTTGATCCGTTCGATAGCATATCGACTTGCTTCGAATGCATCATTACGATGCGGTGTAGAAACAGCAATAACAACAGCTACATCTGAAATATCTAATCGACCAATGCGATGAACAATAGCTGTTTGTGTATCTTTCCACTTTGCTTCAATTTCGGTACCAATTTGCAGCATCTTTTTTTCTGCCATTGATGCATATGCTTGATATTCTAAGTATAAAGTTCGCTTATCTTTCGTAAATTCTCTTACTGTACCGATAAATGTACTAATCGCTCCTGCTTCAGGACGAACTACTTGATTTATTGCTGCCTGTACATCAATTGGGTCCGTTGTAATCCAATAATTTTTGTCCATAGCTACCTCTTTCTCAAACATAATTCTGCCAATATTGGGATGTGATCGTCTAATTCTGATAAGGCAAATGTATAATAGTCATGTTCCTGACAAACGACGTTAGCATGCAAGCCAACAGCAACGATATTTGATAGTGTGCTTAGCAACTGCAAATCTTCCTCATTTCGAATTAAAACGATTTTAGGATAATGCGCTTGTTTATAGCCTTCCACTAACAATAAATCGAATGAAAAAGAACGATATAAAGCAATAATCTCTTCCAAAGAAAAGGAAGCCTCAGCGTTTAATTGCAAAAGGCTTTCTCCTTGCACTGTACTCACCTTAGCTCCTGCAAGCATAAGTGAATGGCTATCTGTCCCCGATACATGTGTTGGATTACCACCATGTCCATGATGCTTAATTGTCCCTATTTTTATTTGATTTTTTGAGAGATATTCGATTAATTTCACCATGACGGTTGTTTTTCCTGCGTTTTTATAGCCTACAATTTGACTTATTAGAGTATTTTGCGACATTCCCATCTCTTTACCTCTATCTGCTTTTTTACAAAGAAAAGGCCGATCCATTCGATGAACCAACCCTCTTTTTCATAACAATACGTGTTCGTTTCAAAATCAGTCTGGAATTCCAAGCGCAATTTTTGCGTAGCGTGACATTCTTTCTTTCCCCCATGGCGGGTTCCAAACAATTTTAACTTCTACTTCCTTTACTTCTGGAATATCAGAAAGCGCTCGTTTAACATCTGATTCAATATGCCCTGCTAATGGGCACCCCATTGCGGTTAATGTCATTGTAACTGTACAGAGTCCGGCCGCATCCAATTCTACATCATATATTAAACCGAGATTAACAATATCTATTCCAAGCTCGGGGTCAATTACGTTTTCAAGCGCACCCATTAAATTTTCTTTTAATGCTTCCTCCATGCATTTCCCTCCTCTAACGCGATATATTCTTATTTAAACATATTTCATGCTTTTTTTAAATGATTTGCTTTACTATCTTGGAGCAGAAAATGTTCAAACCATTTAGTTGTTTCCTGCATTGCAAAACGACTAACTTTATGATCTCGATTCACTTCTTTTATAAAGCGGACATTTTTTCGATCCGGATATTGCTCTCTTACCTCTTGATAAAAACTATAAGATTGATCAAAAGGAACAACCTTATCTGCATCACCATGCCAAAATAAGAGCGGACGATTTGCTAGCGTTTCTTGTTGTAGCGATAAATCGATTCGCTCCAATTCTCTAAATAATTGTTGGATTGCTTCTTCGGACATAGGCAATGGACCTTCGCTCGTAAAGTGGTTCATAAGCTGTTTTGCATAAGCTGTAATACGGGGGGTTCCCATGAGAACTGCTGCTGCTTTAATCCACGGAAACTGTGTCATTGCCGCCGAGGTCGTAATTCCTCCCATGCTCGTACCAGCTACTCCAAAACGCTCGTCTAATAGAAGTCCTTCCCTGGAGAGATATGTTTTGATATGCAATAAATCCTGCAGATTTTGAAGCACAATATTCCAAAAAGCGAGCTGTCTTTGTTGAGAAGATAATGTATTGTCACGCTCGCCGTGATGAATACTATCTGGAAGTAGGACGCGAAATCCTTTTTCTGCAAGCATGTAAGCTAAAGGTAAATTTTGCTCCTTCGCACTTGTAAAACCGTGAAAGTATGTAACAATAGGAAGTGGATTTGCTTCCATTGTATGATCCTGAATGATAAGGGTAGGTATGCTACCGATGTTTAATTTTTGTATACCGATCATTCGCCACAACTCCTCATTAAGTTTCTCTCTACTATTCATCTTAATATCTTTTTTTATAAACATCAAAGTAATTCGCTCTTTACTTATTTAGAGAAGACTAATACACTAAAATAATACGAGGTGAAACAAATGAAAAATAACAAACATTTAATTGCATTAGATTTAGATGGAACACTTCTAACAGACAAAAAACAAATAAGCGATCGCACGAAAAAGATTGTATTACAGGCTATGAAAGAAGGACATGTCGTTGTTATCGCAACTGGCAGACCACATCGCGCAAGTATTGGTTACTATCATGAGCTCGGACTCCAAACACCAATGGTGAATTTTAATGGCGCATTAATCCACCACCCGTTAGATAAAAAGTGGGACGCGCTTCATAATCCAATGCCAAAACGAACAGCACTTGGTATTGTTGATGCCTGTCATCAATTATCCGTTAAAAATATTCTAGCTGAAGTTCAGGATAATGTTTACATAGACAAATATGATGACGAAATCATTAGCATCTTTAATCAAGCATCAGCAAACACGAACTTTACGGTAGGAAATTTAAAAACCAAACTAAATGATGATCCGACATCTCTCCTTATTCACCCGAAGGAATCACATATTATTGAGCTTCGCAATCATTTAGACGACTATCACGCTGAAATGATTGAGCATCGTAAATGGGGAGCACCATGGAACATCATTGAAATCGTCAAAAAAGGAATGAATAAAGCAGTTGGATTAAAAAAAGTGGCACATTATTATAACATTCCTCAAGAACGCATTATCGCTTTTGGGGATGAAGATAATGATTTAGAAATGATTGATTATGCTGGTGTTGGTGTTGCAATGGGGAACGCCATTGATGAACTAAAAAAGGTTGCCAAGCACGTGACAAACACGAATGAGCAGGATGGTATCGGTCAATTTCTAGAAGAATACTTAAAAATCAATGTAGAAAAAGCGATATAATTCTTAAAATGGACTTCCACAAAATGGAGTCCATTTTTAATTGCTTCCCTTCCCTCATTTTACCTGCAATATTCCAGTTATTCCGTATCATACTAGTAAAGAACGTTGAATACGTTCATTTTGCTGGGGGGATTATGATGGGAAAAAAGAGTAAATCAAGACGATTTGTTCAATACGGATCTGATTCTGTTAAAAAGCATGCAGAACGATTTCCTTACCGTTCCCGTTTTTCTGATGTCGAGCGCAAGCACGAGGAAGCAGAAGACCATCATGTAGGAGGGTTTTAAATTGGAAAACAATAACTTATTCCAACAAGCTAAAAATGCTGTTCAGCAAATGATGAATATGCAAGGAAATGCGAATGAACAGGATAAACAAGCAGCTAAAAACGCAATCCAAGCAGCGTACAATGATTGTACACCAGAAGAAAAACAACATTTGCAGCAACTAGAACAGCAGCTTGAGCAACAACAACTAAGCTAACCTCCATCACATTGCCGTAAGTCCTTTGGGAATTTCCCGAACGCACTCCGTCTGTGATGGCAATTACCAATTCATTTATACAGGATGAAAAGGGATTGCTGCAAGCAGCTAACATACAAAGGATGCTCTAAGATAGAGCATCCTTTGTTTCATGCTTATCCTTTTTTCTTTCCTCAATTTCTGCTACTATGTAAGTACATATGAAAGATGAGGAGGAATAAAAATGAGTGTACGTGCGGAATCCACACCAAATCCGAATGCACTAAAATTTACGACGGATACATTAATTTTTGAAGGAACGAATAGTATTTCAGTAATGCCTGGTGATACAAGTGAACATGAAATTATGAATGACTTAATGAAGCTTGACGGGGTTGCCAATGTATTTGGCTATCAAAATTTTATTACCGTAAACAAAGATATGGATGCTGCATGGGAGACGCTTACTCCTAATGTAATGGAAGTTTTCGAGAAACACGGCTATTAATACTTTACATAAAGCTGTACGCTTAAACAACGTTCCTTGAAATCCTTCTTAGAAGGAAAGACACGGAACGTTGTTGTTTTATACCGTTATCGATAGGACAGGTCAACTGGAATATAATTCGGATTTACTTTTTCACCTGAGCTCGTCTTTCCATAGGCAGTAATAATCACAACTGGATCTTCATTTTCTTTCATATCTTCCGTAATATCCTGTTGTATTGTAAACTTCTTCCATCCCTCTTCCGTATCGAACGGAATACGTGATTCCTTTTTCACTACCGCTTTTCCTTGCTTCATTTCATAAAAAAAATCAATGTTTTTTCCTTTAGCTTCCCCTACCATTTCAATTTTTCCACCCGTAATCCGCACCTCTACATTACGGAAATTAGCGGCAACCTCTTGTTCTTGTGCTTCAGAAGCTGTCTTTATATTTGATTCTTGCTCGTTATTCTTCGGGTTTTCACTATTACTACATGCGATTAAACTAAAAGCAAGAAGTAAAAATACAATATATCTCATATACGCTCTTCCCCTATCTTCTATAGTTATGCTTCCCTTCTAAAAAAGCCAAATATTCCTGCTGTTTCGACGATATTTGTAAATGCATTCGGATCAATTTCTTTAATAATTTTTTCTAAATCATATAATTCATAACGGGTTATGACTAAGTAGAGCATATTTTTATTTTCATTAGAGTACGCTCCTTTAGCAGGAACGATGGTAATCCCACGAACCATTTTTTTATGAATCGCAAGCTGTAACTCTTCTGCTTTTCGTGTAATAATCATTGCCGTAACTTTTTCATGACGCGTATGAATTGCATCGATTACACGTGTTGTAACATAGAGTGCAACGAGTGTATATAATGCATTTTCAGGCTCGTACAATATTCCAGCTAATGCTATAATAATTGCATTTAAGGAAAGAAAATAGATACCAATCGGCCTATCCTTCATTCTCGATAGGACCATTGCTACGATATCCATTCCACCAGTTGATGCACCTAGCTTTAACGTTATCCCAACACCAGTTCCAGCAATCACACCGCCAAATACAGCATTAAGTAAAATGTCATCTGATATCGTTAATACCGGTAATATCGCTAAAAAAATCGACGTAAAAATAACAGACACAACACTGTAAATCGTAAAGCCTCTACCTACCTTCAACCAGCCGAGAATCGCGACTGGGATGTTAAACAAAAGTAATAAAATACCTGTACTTATTCCAACCCCAAGAAAATCTTTAAACACACTGGAAACAAGCTGTGCCGCTCCAGTAAACCCGCTTGCATAAACATTTGCACCAATTAAAAAGAAGTTCAAGGCAATTGAATTTAAAAAGGCACCGAAAATTACAATAACCATTCGCTTGGCTTCAACTAAAAACATGACAGCCTCCTCTGTTGGAATCAAATTCCTAAGTTTATTTTTCCATTTTTGAAAATATTATTAATTACACTTTGACTAAACAGCAATCAAGCTATAAACTGTTAGTAATATGATATATGAAATGAAGGTGAAAGTATGGCAATAAAGATTCTTGCTGATTCTGCCTGTGACTTAACAGAAAAACAGTATAACGAATATAACATTGAAATGGTACCACTTACCGTGCATTTGGATGAAAACGATTATGAGGATGGAAAAACCATTTCACCTAAGAAGGTATATGATGCGATGCGCGAAGGAAAAAGCGCAAAAACTTCCCAAGTATCTCCACAAACGTTTAAGACTATTTTTACATCTTATGCCAAAACAAATCAAGTCTTAGTGTATTTGGCCTTTTCATCTGAGTTATCAGGTACATACCAAACAGCAAAAATGATGGAACAGGAAGTAAAAGAAACATATCCAGACGCTCCAATCCATGTAGTCGATACAAAATGTGCATCAATTGGGTACGGCTTAGTAGTATTAGAAGCCGCAAAGCTCGCACAAGGCGGAGCAAGTCTTGATGAAGTATTAACAAGGGCAGCTTTTCATGCAACACACATGGAGCATATTTTTACTGTCGATGATCTTGAATATTTATATCGTGGTGGACGTGTTAGTAAAACAGCAGCATTTGTAGGCTCCTTGTTAAAGATCAAACCGATTCTTCATGTAGAAGAAGGAAAATTAATTCCACTTGAAAAAATTCGTGGCTCCAAAAAGCTTCTTGGACGAATGCTTGAGATTATGGAGGAACGTGGGGTTAATCTGAAAGAACAGACAATCGGAATAAGTCACGGTGATGACCTTGATAGAGCAGAGCAATTAGCAAGCATGATTCAGGATAAATTCGGTTGTAAAGATTTTGTCATCGAAATGGTTGGTTCTGCCGTTGGTGCTCATTCAGGACCAGGAACACTCGCACTCTTTTTTCTTAATTCAAATTCTAAATAATACGAGTAAAGCGGAACAAGCACAAGTTTGCCTGTTCCGTTTTTTGCTTGAGAAAATACTGCATTGTAAAACGACTTCTTCCCTTCTGCAATAGGTTATATCCCTTCAAAATGAAACAATACATTCACATTCGTCGTCTTACTAATAAAAAACAAACAAGGTGGGTAAATGATGAAACGAACACTTTTTATTGTGATACCAATTTGTATGGCACTTATTGCTACGGGAATTTTCTTATATAGAACATTTTTTATCCAGCCAATAGCAGAACTAGCATCTCCTTCTAGCTATGTGTTACAGGATAAAAATTGGCAGATTCACTTTAATCAAAAGATGGATCCTGCTTCATTTACAAAAGACAATCTTTTTGTAAAAAATGAGCAAGGAGAAAAAATTGATATATCTCTCAAATGGAACCATGACTATACAACAGTCACAATTGTCGCTCCAAAAAACGGATATGAACTTAATACGAATTATTCCATTGAAATTACAGAAGATGTGCAAACCACAGCTGGAAAAACGCTTGCACGAGCCTTTTCACACACTTTTCAAGCCGGGGAATCTCTCCAAAAAATTAAGGATAAAGCACAGCTAATGACATTGCTAAAGGAACGCATGAATCAGACAGGAGAAAATGAATTATTCAGTATGGAGATGGAGGATAGTAAAGCTGTCAATGAAAGTGCCGGAGAAGAAGCAGCAGTTTCATCTACCAATGTACAGGTCGCTGGCATCGATGAAGGCGATCGCATAAAAACAGATGGAGAATATATTTATTTTTCGCGTGAAAGAGATATTGTAATTGCTTCAGCCTCAAATGAGCAGCAAGTGACAACGATTTCCGAAAAGAACTTTACACCTGAGGAAATCTATCTCCATGACAACCTCTTAATTAGTATCGGCTATAAGCATGAACCTATGAGAGAAGTTATCCAAGAGGAAAAAGAAGCTTCTTCCTCAGAAGCTAAAAGGGATATTGCCATCTATCCGACTTATTCAAGCCAAACAACGATCTATTTATACGACTTATCTCATGCATCAAAGCCAAAGCGAATACGTGAAGTATCCCTTGAAGGCACTATTTCCGCTTCCCGAAAAATGGATGATCAGCTTTATATCATTGCCAATGAACGACCTCCCTTTCACATAATGGAAAATGAAACGATCGATCCACGACCATTTATAAAAGATAGTGCAAAAGGAGAGGATAGCGGGCCACTTGATTTTGAGAACATGTACTTTTTTCCGGATAGCAAGGATGGTAACTTTATGGTCATTGCAGCGATTAACTTAAGTAATCTTACAAAGGAGGCTGTCATCGAAAGTTATCTTGGTTCTTCTGATCATATATACATGTCAAAAAAACATTTATATACGACGGTCATCAAGTATGAACAACCAAAAGCAGCTGCTTCATCAAACGAAAAAGCAGTTCTACCTTCCACTGTCAGCAATACAGAGATTGTCCAATTTAAAATCCAGAAGCAAGGAGTACAATATAATGCTTCTACTACCGTTCCAGGTAGTCTAATTAACTCCTTTTCTATGGATGAACGGAATAAAACATTTCGCGTGGCAACGACAGAAAACGAGATAGGAGCTGGGGAAAAACCTTCTACCAATAATATGTATACGTTTGATCTTCAATTACAGCCGCTTGGTTCTATCAAAGGCCTTGCGAAAGGAGAACGTATATATAGTGTGCGCTTCATGGAGAATGTTGCTTATATGGTAACTTTTAAACAAGTGGATCCACTATTTGTCATAGACCTTAAAAACCCGAAAAAACCGACCGTATTAGGAGAACTTAAAATCCCAGGTTTTAGTGATTATTTACACCCATTAGGCAAGCAGCATCTTATTGGATTTGGACAGCAAACAAAGCTTGTTAAAGAAGGAAATGGTGATCCACAGGTTCGGATAGATGGGTTAAAAATATCTCTATTCGATATAACTAATCCTGCGAAACCAGTAGAGCAATCAAATGAAATATTAGGGCAAGGCCATTCTTATTCGGAAATAAATACGGATCATAATGCCTTATTTAAACATCCTACAAAAGATTTGTTCGGCATTCCTGCAACGCTTTTTGAAACGAAACGGGTTCAAAAAGGAGAAGCAGTCTATGAAGAACAACAATTTTTATATCAAGGATTATTTCTCTATGAGATTTCACCAACGAAAGGTATTGTCTTAAAGGGATCGATATCACACCAGCCCAAAAACATTTCCCATGAACGATGGGAATCCCAAATTCAACGAGCCGTTTCGATTGGAGATATGCTTTATACGTTTTCCATGGATGGAATGCAGATATATAATTTAAAAAAGGAAAAAACAACTGCAAAAGTAACATTCCCAGAGCAATCTGGATTTTGATGTAAAAAGAAAATAGCATGAACCGTTATTCTCCTTCATATATTTTAGTGAGTCGATTATCCCACTACACGATGAAGGAGAATTCTATGTTAATTAACAAATTAATCACTACTTTTGAAGCTGAACGCAACCAACTGCCTGAAAGCATGAATGATTTATTAGACTTCTATCAAAAAAAGTATATTTTTGGTGAAATTGATATTAGTGAGTATCGCAGGCTTTATGGATACTTAGCTGGGCGAGGTGCTATTTCCGCACACGAATACGAATATTCTTCTTAAAAGTCGAGTGAAAATAAGCATACCACCGTATTTAGTGGTATGCTTATTGTTTATGCCTTATTATTGTTCCAGGCTTGCTCCATGGAACGCTTTTTCTGTTTTTTACTTAAATAAAGTACAGCTCCTATAAAAAGGAAAAACACAAGCAGAATTGGTGCGATAAATAGCCAATTAAGCCCTTTATCCTCTTCTATCGTATACACTTCAGCTGTTTCACGATCCAACCCAATTTTATATGCGCCATTATCCCCTTCACGCGTAATATTATCTCCAAGCAAGCCTCGAAGCTGCTTTCCTGAAGTGACTCCATCAATCGAAACAACCCGTGATTCACTATCATTGTTAATGGCAATATAAATGGTTTCATTTTCGTAGGAACGTGAGAAGACACTCATTCCCTTATCAGATCCCACTAGCTTATAATCTCCTTTTCTTAAAGCAGGAAATTCATTTCTTAGTGCAGAAATTCGAGTATAAAACTCCTTTAATTCTGAATCACCACTATTAAAATCAACAAGTCGTTGATTATCCGGATATGCTCCCCCATACATCGGAATTTCCGAGCCTTGATACATACTCGGCACACCAGGAGTAGTATATAAGTACGTTAATGCTAGCTTCCAGGCTGTTACAGAATTTCTTCCTTGCTCTGCAAATTGTTGCGTGAATCTCGGTGTAAACGGTGTATCTATCTGAAGAAGTCCTGTTGATTTCGATCCGCTAGAATTCCATGCTTCGTATGCATCCTTTACGGGCTGATCTGGATTTGAAAAAATATTGGTGATTGTACGATTGTATGCACGATTTTCTAAAAGATCTATGGCATCATTCTCGAGTAAATACGCTGGTGTATTATCTCCAAGCACTGTTGCAGTTAAAAGCATTGCTGGATTATTTTCTTTGAGCTCTGCAGTAAATCTTTCCAAAAAAGCAGGCTGTGCCTCATCTACTCCATAAAGTCTTAAACCATCCACATTTGCTTCATCCATCCAATATTGTGCAGCATCCAATAAGTAAGCTTGGACCGCTTCGTTCTGCTGATTTAATACAGCTACTTCCGAAAGCCATGGTGCAGCATCCACAGTTACCGTTTCATTAGGAACAATCCAATCTGCCTTTGCGGGATCTGTAGCAAGTGGACTTTGTTTTGAAACATAATTTGGAACAAATTCGAGTAAAACCTTCATTTCTCGTTTATGTGCTTCATCCACAAGCTGCCGCAAGTCATCCATTGTACCGAACTGCTCTTCCACTTCATAAAAATTTTCGATCCAATAGCCATGGTAGCCATTTTGAGTGTTTGCCATAATCGGTGACAAGGAAAGCATTGTAAAGCCTAACTCTTTAATTTCATCCAGCTTTTGTGTAATCCCTTCAATATCTCCACCATGATAGGCCAACGGATTTTCAAGGTTTACTTGTTCATGATTTGATTGATCTGCATTATTAAAACGATCAACTAAAATATCATAAATAACTTGATTTGATGCGTCATCAGCCGCACTCGCATGACCAAGAGGAAGACAATAAAAAAGTAATGGCACTAACAGAATATATATAAAATGCTTTTTCATTCTTATACCCCCAATAATAATTACGACAAGTGGTTCTCTTATTAAGCTTGATTCGTCAATAGGAACACCATTACACAGGAAAGGGTCTGGCAAAAAATAGCCAGACCCTTATCCTTTTTTATTCACTTCTGATAGTGAAGTTGTTTCTTATGGCAGGAATCCAAAAGGAAGACGGCCAAAGCCAAGTATTAATGTAATTATTGTAGCAATGATAAGCTGTATCCATGCTCCTTTGGTAGACCTTCCTTTTGCTAGCTTCATACTGACCATTTCCATCGCTGCTATGATCCATACACCTGCTAAGCCTTTTACAATTGCTTCCCCTAATATTGCACCTTTTGCACTGAAATACCCTGCAAGAAGATCTCCACCAGAATATAAAATTAATAAATAATCTAGTCGTAGAATCATTTGCACAATTTTAGCGCCCTTCGCTTTCCCCTGCTTGCGAAGCACAATAGTAACAATAAACAAAATAAACGCAAGCACCCAAGCTGTTACATGTAAATGCGTATTCATCAAAATTTCCTCCTATTTCCTAACCTATTAAGTATTTCCTATCTTCATAGTAATAATCATACCACGTATTTCATCTAAATTCCTACCATTAGCTATCGAGCATTTAAAGAAAATTGAATTACTGTTATAATCATTTTATAGAATATTTTAATGATTCAAAGGGTTTCATAGATATGGGAGGGGTAAAATGAGACAAACAAGTCAAGAAGTCATTCATCAAACAGAAGCATTTGGCGCAAAAAATTATCACCCATTGCCGATTGTTGTTGCAAAAGCAGATGGCGTTTGGGTAGAGGATCCTGAGGGAAATCGCTATATGGATATGCTAAGCGCATATTCAGCTGTAAACCAGGGACATCGGCACCCAAAAATAATTGAGGCATTAAAAAAACAAGCTGACCGTGTTACACTAACTTCCCGTGCATTTCATAACGATCAACTCGGTCCGTGGTATGAAAAAATTTGCAAATTAACAAATAAGGAAATGGCTTTACCAATGAACACAGGAGCCGAAGCAGTGGAAACTGCTATCAAGGCTGCTCGTCGATGGGGCTATGATGTCAAAGGTATTACCGAGAATAAAGCAGAAATCATTGCATGTGAAGGCAACTTCCATGGGCGCACAATGACCGCTGTGTCATTATCCTCTGAAAAAGAGTACAAACGCGGATTCGGTCCAATGCTTCCTGGAATAAAGCTAATTCCTTATGGAGATATTGAAGCATTAAAGGCTGCTATTAATGAAAATACGGCTGGTTTTCTATTTGAACCTATACAAGGAGAAGCAGGAATTGTGCTGCCACCTGAAGGTTTCTTAAAAGAAGCGTTTGACGTTTGTCAACAAAATAATGTCCTTTATATCGCTGATGAGATTCAGGCCGGACTTTGTCGAAGTGGAAAAATGTTTGCCTGTGATTGGGAAGATGTATCACCTGATATATTAATCCTCGGAAAAGCGCTTGGCGGTGGAGTCATGCCGATATCTTGTATTGTCGCCAACAGAGACATTTTGGGCGTATTTAATCCAGGATCACATGGCTCTACGTTTGGCGGAAATCCGTTAGCATGTGCTGTCTCCATTGCAGCGATTGATGTATTGCTTTATGAAAATTTGGCAGATCGTTCGTTAGAGCTCGGCCAATACATGATGGAAGAATTAAGAAAAATATCTAATCCGACCATCAAAGAAGTAAGAGGAAAAGGACTATTCATTGGCGTGGAATTAACAGAATCGGCACGTCCTTACTGTGAACGATTAAAAGAAAGAGGACTTCTATGTAAAGAAACCCATGAAAATGTCATTCGCTTTGCTCCACCTTTAACCATTGAAAAAAATGATTTAGATTGGGCGTTAGATCACATTAAAGCAATCCTAGAAGGATAATACGTAAAGGCTGAATAACGAGAGGTGAATTCTCATATTCAGCCTTTTCTCTTTCCCTTTTCATTCACCGAATCATTATGTTTCTTCTCCTTGAAATAATCAACAATATAAATGATTAACATAAAATAATGATGAGGAGGGTTCCATATGCCAGCGATTGTAGGTGCAGTTAAAGTAATCAATGTATCCGGATCAAGTATTTTTAATATTGGTGATGTATATTCCATGGCGCCAGAAAGCACTGCCAAAACATACGCTGGTGGAGGCTCTTTCAATACAGGAGATGGAACACATATTAATCTTGCTAACTCCTATACGCAGGTGAATGATCCAGATCAACTGGATCAAACGATTACATCAACGAGGTGAATCACATGGATTTAACCATTTATCAATCCATTACTATTAATACCATAAAAGTTGGAGCTGTTATGAACTCGTCTGTTTTTCAAATTGGCACCTCTGGAAGCATTCAATCAAGATCAGACACTTATAATACAGGCGGGTATACCGAATTGGCAGAACCTGTCCCATACGTAGAGGGCGTATCCCCTGTCATCCCTCTCTCTCCTACAGGGCAATAGCACATTTTTCCTGCTTATGCATACGCTAAAGTAGACATTCGCCTATGAATTATGAAGGGGGAGCTTTTATGAACTATCATGATTGGAACAATTATTTATACCAATTACAGCAAGCTTATCAAGCGCAAAATGAACGTATGCAAGCGTTAGAGGAACGTGTCGATCAATTATCCACTAGCTTAAAAATGAAAAATAGAAATAACGTTGAAAAAATTGAATATCACTTTGATCAGCTGAAAATAGAAAAGCTAGATGGAACATTGCATATTGGTTTATCCCCAAATGATCTTGCAAATATAGACGAATTGAATATTCCAGAAGCAAACCAGGAGGACGAATGGAAACGAAGAGCGCTAGCCGATCTCACCAATTACTTACATCACAGCTGTCCAAATTTAATTCGTAGTCTTGCAGACGAATATCAAAAGCCCATTGATGAGGCTTATTTAACGCTTATATTACAAGACATTGAAAAACAGCTTCCTCAACGAATTGAATTTTACGAATCAGAAGCGAAAAAGAAACACCTCGCAGGGCAAGAACTGGATGATTACGACTTCACCTGTGAAAAAATCAAGCAAGAAATTTTAAATTCATTAAGAAAGCATATGCAATCAACGAATAGTGAGGGAGAAGAAAAATGAATCTAGAAGTACACAATTGGGATCTTAATGTACAGAATGTGCAGGTTAAAGTAGTTACCTCCTCTTCTGTCTTTTTAATTGGAGATAACGAAGAAATTACACTTTCATCTTTTTTTGATACTCCACCTGAATCCTATATTATTGGCTCTGTCGTTCCTCTGGCTGCTGTATAAGGAGGGGTTATATGGGAATACGCACGTCACGAGTGAAACATATTGAAATTACATCTATCATTTTTTCCGGCATGTTTAATATTGGCGACTCCGGAATTGCACAACCACGATCAAAGGCAATTGCTATACAACAGCCCTTTGCCGTTTTTTCTAATAAGACGGATGAAACCTTTGCCCAATTCCCACTTTTCCGCATGAAACCACGATGGAATCTATCCAATCCGAAAGAAGTTCATCTTAAAACGACAAACCATAAAAACACGATCAATGTACAGGATATAAATATTACCGGGATAAGTCAGTCTGGAATTACCCAAATCGGAAATTTAGATATCATTGACTCCGAATCGAGAATAAAGCACATTCGTAAACTTCCAGGAACAAACCGATAAGTTGACCTACACAAGTAGCATGTACTAGTCATATTATGAACTAAACTTACCATTAGAAGGTGTTTTCCATGCCATCTATTGTTGGACCCGTTAAAATAAATAGTGTTGGCGGAGGGGTAGTAAATTTTGGGGATTCCTTTTATTTATCTCCAAAAAGCAATTCCAAAACAAATACAGGTTCTGGTTCACTAAACACCGGGGATTTTATTTGTACTAACACTGGAGTAAGCTCCACAAATCCATTTGATCCTGATGCAACAGATCAAAATGTAACCGCAAATGCATAACAGAGTGTTTTCCCTTTCAACATGGAAACACTCTGTTTGCATTTGAAATATCTATCATATTTCGAAGTTAATGGGAAAACATAAAATATGGAGGTGATAATATGACAGTAGGTACACAAATGCAACAAGCGATATCAAGCTGCCAAAGTGTGCTAGCTAGCTTGAATAGCTTTTCTTTAGAAACGGAAGATCAAAATGCAAAGCAAATGTTTCAAAACATGGCACAGCAACAACAAACGATACTAGATAATCTTAATGCCAGACTACAATACATTCAATCCGAGGAACCCCAATTTAAACAGCAATAGCAATGAAGACGTAGGACAACCTGTCTAGCTTTATAGAGACGGGCTGAAACAAAAAACCTTTTTATTTAGTGAAATTCGTAAAACCTATTCCTTATAGAGCAAAGGTTTCAAAACACAAAAAAGAAGCACTCCTCAAATCTTGCATATTGGTAGCTAATCTAGACTACCAAAAGCTTAGAGGAGTGCTTTTTATAACCTTTATACGAAAACCTAGCATGCAGAATATCATTCGCGTGAAAGCCAGATGTACAGAGACTCCTTGAAAAGGAAAAACGCTTTTTCTGCGTGTGATGTATCGCTGCCGAAGCGTTCCTTGTCCTGTGGGAACAGCAACAGGGGAACGCAGACTAAAATCGCTACGTCCTGTACGTCGAAAGATCCACACGATAAAGCGTATTATCTTTCCCATGTTAGTTGAGGTCGGACCCGCATAAGCTAACCCATTCCTAATTTGCGGTGGCCCTAATTGATACAAATGCTAAACTTGTCTTGGCCTTATTCTTTTGGTACGTTTACAAGTAATTCTTTAGAAAAAAAGTATAAATAAGTTTCCTTTACTGGTTGCCTCCAAATTCGTTCAATCGCCGTTCGATAAAGCTCCATTTGCACGGCATAGCGTTTTGTAAGCTCATGAACGACCTGTTCTGTAATTTCCCCATTAATGGTATCCGTTTTATAGTCTAAAATTATCCAGCCATCCTCTTTGGGAATAACACAATCAAGCACCCCTTGTAGAAGAACCTGCTCCTCTATATTACTATCCCACGATGCATACACTTCTTTTGCAGGAAGCGTCAGGCTAAACGGAACCTCTCGATATAGCTTCTTTTGCTTTATCATATAAGCAGCAATTTCTGTTTTGAAAAATCGCCCGATTGCTGCAATATCTACAACTTCCGCTTCTTCTTTCCTGAGAATTTCCCGCTCTACTAAACGTTCAATAAATAGTTCAATTTCAGCTGCTGTCATTTCATGTTCAAATGGAATATGCTGCATAACTGCATGCATTGCAGTTCCTTTTTCAGCAGCTGACATCGTTTTTTCCTTTTTCATAAACGCTGGCCTACGTACAATCGGCGCTTTATAAGGCTGTACAAGTTGATCCGCACTATAATCATCCTTTAATTGCCGTTGTCTTTTAATCTCAGTCACGGTTTGCTTTGCTCGTGAGCGCGCTGCTTCTTCAAACGGATAGTGAAAAGAAAGACGTTTATTTACGAAAGCTTTTCTTTCCTCGTCCTCCGAGTCCTGCGGTTTCCATTCGATAATACGCTCTTTTAACAACGCATCCTCTTTACCAATCGTATTTTTAACGTTAACGAGCTCGCTTCCATGGATTACCGTAATATCCCAATTCGAAGGATCTACTTTAATTTCCTCTAGTACCGCATCCCCTAGTACTTCAGTGCGCAAAGAAGATGTATTTTCATGCCGAATAAGTGCAGGACCAACCCAGTCTAAATATGTCTTCGAATCAAGACGGTAATGGGCAGGTAATACCCACTCTGCATGGTCAAGAACCTTTTGCCACTTTTCCTGTTTCTTTTCAAAGGAAGCAACATTACCTACCATCACGAGTTTTTCTTTTGCCCGAGTTAGCGCAACATATAGAACGCGCATTTCTTCTGCAAGCAGCTCTCGAAGCTGTTCTTTTTGCATCGCATGATAAAACAAGGTAGGATATGTGATCCGCTTAACTGGATCAATATATTTACTAGCAAATCCAAGATCCTTATGCAGCATATATCGTGCTCTTAAATCCTGCAAATTAAATTGTTTATCCATTGCACCTAAAATAACAATTGGAAACTCAAGCCCTTTACTTTTATGGATGGTCATAATTCGTACGACATCCTCTTGCTCACTTAATGCGCGAGCAGCTCCAAGGTCATCTCCTCTTTCCTCCATTCGCTCAATAAATCGAAGGAAGCGGAACAACCCACGAAACGAAGTTGTTTCATAGCTCCGTGCTCGATCATAAAGTGCACGCAAATTTGCTTGCCGCTGTCTACCACCAGGCATACCACCAACAAAATCATAATAGCCTGTTTCACGATAAATTCTCCAAATTAATTCAGACAAAGCACCTTGTCTTGCTTCTAATCGAAAATGCGCTAACTGCGTTAAAAACTCATTAGCCTTTGCTGCTGTTTCATTATTGTTCTGCTTTGAATACGCCAATAACGCATCATAATAAGCTTCACGTTGATTTGCTAGTCTAATTGCAGCCATTTCCTCTTCATCCATGCGAACAATCGGCGACTTTAGAATAGAGGCTAAGGGAATATCTTGACGTGGATTATCGATGACCTTCAGCAGGCTAATCATTACCTTGATTTCTATCGCTTCAAAGTAGCCAGTTGACAATTCTGCATATACAGGAATGCCCTGCTTCTTTAGTTCATCCGTGATAATTGGTGCCCATGTCATGGAACGAAGCAAAATAACAATATCACGGTATTGAACATCACGCTTTGCTTGGGTAGCTTTATCGACAATTTGCAAGCTTTTCTCCTCATCTTGTCCGATCCATTTTTTTATCTTTTGTGCATATACACGGGCTTCCAACTCCGCTTTAGCCAAATCAGCATAATCCTCCGAACCTTCTGTCTGCTCATCACTTTCTTCTGCTTGTTCACGATCAATTATAATAAGCTCTGGATTCGGTTCTGTCGCTTCAAGCGAATCATACATTTTATTTGCGTAAATTAGTTCTGCTGCTTCGTCATATTCAATGTCACCAAGTTTTTCATCAAAAATTTGTCTAAAAATATAATTTGCACCTACTAATACATGCTCCCTGCTTCGAAAATTACTTGCGAGATCAATTCGTCTGCCTGAAGTATTCGGCTTGGCGAATTGTTTATATTTATGAATAAACAAAGATGGATCAGCATGGCGGAACCTGTAAATACTCTGCTTTACGTCTCCTACCATAAACATGTTGCCTGCTCCTACCTGATCACTAATTAGCTTTAAAATCGTCTCTTGAACTAAATTAGTGTCCTGGTATTCATCTACCAATAACTCACTGTATTGACTTTGCAAGCTTTTCGCAACAGAAGAGGCGAAAAACTGCTCGTCTGTTGATGTTTCATCAATAAGCAGCTGTAAGCAGTAGTGCTCTAAATCAGAAAAATCAACCACAGCATTTTCTTTTTTACGTTCTGTAAAACGGTTTTTAAATGCTTTTACTAAAGCGGTCAATTGATTGATAACAGGCGCAAGCTCACGCATATCTGCTACATGACTCTCAAGATTTCGACTAAACCAGTCCTGCTTCATATCATTCCAACGCTTTTTATAGCTATTTCGAATTGTTTTTACTTTTTCTTTTTTTTCTTCATCACAATCTGCCTTTTTACTGGAAAGCTTTGTAAAGCTAGTACTAGAAAAGAATGCTTGCATCGCTTCCCAGGATGTAGTGGAATGAAATGCCTGTTCTAGCATCGCCATATCTGCATCAATGGTATCCCCGTATTGATATGGACCATCACTTGCAAGCACAATTGACCTTGCAAGCTGCATCTCCTGTTCCATCGCTTCTAGCTGATTAACCACTTCCCGTTTCATGATTTCCAACCAAGCGAGGTCACTTTCCTTCCACTCTGCTGGAATTTGGTACATGTTCCCAAGCTCGTCTAACCATTTTTCAGGAGAAGGATTTTGCATCGCAAACGTGTACAATTTCAGTATTAAATCCTCTACATCTGCATCACTACGATCACTAGAAAAGCGGTCTACAACAGAAAAGAATTGTGCTTGATTAACGTCTTCTCCTCCATACCATGCTTCAAATAATTCATCGAGAACTTCCTGCTGCATTAAATCTGCTTCCATATCATTCGCAATTCGAAAGCCAGGATCGATATCAAGCAAATATGCATACTGGCGAACAATATCTAAACAAAAGGAATGTAAGGTTGATATTGATGCCCGCTGAAGCAAAGAAAGCTGTTTTTTCAAATGGATCGATGTAGGGTCTTCTGCTAATGCTTTTTCTAGTGCCAAACCAACACGTGTCCGCATTTCTTGTGCGGCGGCATTCGTAAATGTAACGACTAATAATGCATCAATGTCGACAGGGTTCTGCTTATTTAACAGCTTTTGAATGATTCGCTCTACAAGTACAGCTGTTTTTCCAGAGCCTGCTGCTGCTGCGACTAACACATCACTTCCTTCTGTATATATCGCTTTTTCCTGCTCTGGTGTCCACTTTACCATGCTCCATCCTCCTCTCTGCTAATCCGCTCAAGTACATCGTCATCCTTCATGTCCTGCAATTTTCGGTAGTTGTTATTCGGAAGCATTGGATCAAATTGACAAACAGATAAAAATGGACAAAACGTACATGCTGTCTTTTGCTTATGCTGATATGGATTGAGTGCTACACCGCCAGAAGTCATATCGATTCCTGCCTGTACCATCAAATGATGAATATGCTGCTGTAGCATCGTAAATGTTTGCTCGTCTGCTACCCTCGAGCTACTGTAAAATCCACCATTCTTTTTTACACCTGCAGGAATAATCGTACTCATTCCTGATTCAAGCGACGTATCCATTGATCGTACCATTTGTTCGTCAGCCATTAGCAGCCCTTGCATTTTATACTTTTTAAATATTTCCCGATCTATTTGATCCTCTGACAAGTCTCTTGATCCATTAATAAATGGATTATGAACATGAAAATAAAGCACGCCAGCTGGGCTTGCCTTTGCTCCGAGCCATTTCTCGGAATTCGTTAATACAACATCAAGATAAGCGAGCATTTGTAATGCTAAGCCATAATAAACCTCTAACAGATTTAATCCCTTTGCACTTGATTTATAATCAATAATTCGTAAGTAGAGCTCTTCTCCTTCGAGCGCTTTATCAACGCGATCGATACGTCCACGTAACATCAATTCAAATCCATTTGGTAGCTGTAAGGTCATTGGCGATAAATCCGTGTCCTTCGTACCAAAGCCAAGCTCTAATCCTACTGGTGAAAAGTGACTTTGTCTTGCTTGTTCACTTAGTACAAATGCAGCGCGTGCAATTACTTCCTGTAGCTTTTCCTGAATATACTGGTAGCGATTAGAGCTATGCAAAATCTGATGCTGAAGAACAGGTGCTAGCTGTCGGACTGCTTTTTGAGCGTATCCACCTGCATCCTGCTTTGTTAGCTGCGCATAATCTCCTCCATCTTTATTCACCCATTCTGTAATAAGCTTTAATGCTTCATGAAATAATTGTCCGATATCTGGTGCATCTAACTTATACGTCTTGCGTTCGTTTAATCCTAAGCTATATTTGGCAAAATGCTGATAAGAACAGCGATAATAGGTCTCTAAGCGAGATACACTTGCCTTTACTTGTTTAGGATATAATTTTTCTACCGTTTGTGTTGATAGGTTAATAGGTTTATTGTCATAAAAAAGACTTTGCAAAATGGTGTGGGTCGTTCCATTGCGGTCATGATTTTCGATATACCAATTTAATACATCTAGCCAAATTGGCTTCATTGGATACCCTTTTTGGTTTCTTGCCAATTGAGCAGTCAGTGCTGCACGTGTTTTTACTGGTGTTGTAATAAACCGTTCTGCTTCATACAACTCATCAGGCTCTTGTAATAATGAATGCATTCGTGCATGTGGAAACAAATCCTCCATTCGATGAATAAGCTGTGAGGGCATTTTTGCTTTTCCTTCTTCATCACTTAAAGGATAACTAATCCAAAGCTTGTCCTGCGCAGCTGTGAATACGAGATACATATAAAACCAATCATCCAATAATTGTCGCTTGCTTGTATCAGCAAGCTTTAACCCATGAATCGCTAACAATTCGCGCTCTTGTTCATTAATTACACTATCTGATGGTGGCTTTAGTGGCCATACGCCATCATTCACACCAAGCAAAAATGAGCATTTAATATCACTTACTCTTGATCGATCTACTGTACCTACAATAACATGGTCTATGCTTGGTGGGACGTGCGCAAATGTTAATGATTCAAAACCGGCTTCAAGCATGGAACGAAATGTTAATAAATCCATCTCTTCTTCCCCAGCAATCTCAACAATTTCATCAAAAAGCTGCATAATAGCATTCCAAACCTGCTCCTGCTCTCTTCCTTTTTCAAGCTGACCACTTTCATCATAATGGGTCCGCATTTTCTCTAATGTTTGCGACACATCCATCCGTTCTAACAATCCAAAAATGGCCTCACAACGTGCACGAATCGTTTTTGCTTTCCTTATTTGTTCATCAAAAGCTTGGAGTGCATCGATAACCTGCTCCCGATATTTATTTAGCTTTAATTCCATTTCCTTTTCTGCATTGGTTTGCGCTGCCTTGTCAAAGCCTCGAAAGCGTTGAAAAATCCACCCTTCCTTGGCATACCATTGATTACGAGAACGAATTCCATATTCCAATACATAGTTTTCGAGCTCATCAATCGCATCATTGGTTAATGGATACTCTGTATCTGCCGCTGGGATATATCCTGTTTTCAACACACGAAATACGGAATCATAGCGCCAATTTCCTTCCACAACCTCTAGCACCGATCGAATTAATTCGATAAGGGAGTGATTTAACATCGAACGCTTCTCATCGATAAAAACAGGAATATCGTAATCACTAAATATCGTTGCAATGAGATCGTGATATGTATCCGTTTGTCTTATAAACACGGCAATGTCGCGATAACGATAGCCTTCTTCACGGACAAGCTGGAGAATTTCTTGCGCAACTCCCTCTACTTCTGCTCGCGGATGTACTGCTTCTGCAATGTTAATCGGTGCTTCCTGACTAAACTCTGGTGCAGGTCGTGTATCAAAATGCGCCTCTAAATGAGCAAAAGCAGGGCGGTCTTGAAACCTCGCTTCTTGGGGAGTTAATTCCATTGTTTCTTCGATTTCAATGGCGAGTTCTTGTGCAAGTGCCTTTAATGTATGATACGTTTCCGTTGTTTGATAAAACAAATCAAGATCTGATGATGTTTCATTTTCTGGATCATCGACTACAAGCGTCATCGTTACATTGCTGCATTTCTTCAACAAAGCTTCTACAACATAAAGCTCTGTAGGAGTAAATCGATGGAAGCCATCCAAATAAATTGTTGCTCCTTCTAAAAAACGTGCTTCCGTTATTTTTTCCGCTAATAATTGCAGCTGGTCTTCACTATCGATATACGTGTCTTGCAAAGCAATGGCAAGCTTTTCATATATATAAAGCAAATCAGCTAGTTTTTTTGCTAACGCTTCTTCGCCTGGCTCTTTATGGGTAAAGCGATTAATTTGCTCCATTTGCTGTTGAATAAGCTCTGGGGTAACTTGATACCGCTTGAATTCGGTAATCATTTTCTCCATTTGGCTCAAAAAGCCTTGCTTTTCCAATGCCTTCTGAAATACTTGCCAGTCGCCTTGCTTTTCTTCAATGATTTTTCGAAGCATCATTTGAATACCAATAGAGCTAATAAACTGCCTTGTCCCCCCTCCTGTTTCCTGGAGAACACGCCATGCTAGACGGGAGAAGCTAACAACCTGTGCGCGAATACTTCCTTGAAAATCAGCATCTTGAAACAAAGCATATTCCTGTTGAAACGTCATCTGATCCGGCACGATATAAAAAATAGGAGGACCTTGAGGATTGTGACGTGATTCCTGCTTTATTTCTTGCATACACTGCTCACTTATTCCAGAACCGGCCCGTCCTATAATAAAACGGAGTCCCATTGTTATTCCCTCCTTAAACAACATGCTATATAGCAAAAGCTTCTATCCTCTTATTTTATCAGAGACAGAAGCTTTATTATAGTTATTTTCATTTGTATGTAGACACCATTGTACGTTGATCTGCATTCTTTCTATACCATTGATTGCTACTCTTCAGCATCTTTCTGTGCGGCCTTTTTTTGCAATCGATTTTCTAAATACTTCCCAAGTACCCAAAATAAAACAATGCAAACGCCTACTACAATTGTTTTCACTGGATTTTTGGCAAAAGAGACGATACTTGATCCGACATAAGCAATTGAAAAAATCATCACGGATTTGCCTAATAAGACTGCCAAAATAAATTGCTGTAGACTAATCCTTGATAAGCCAGCTACAACATTAATGACAGACGACGGTGAAAAAGGAAAACAAAGCAATAAAAACAACGGACCAAACCCATGACGGTCAAGCCAATTCGTCACTTTTTTTACTTGCTTATTTTTGCGTATCGCAACCATAATTCGTTTATCTTGTAATTGACGAATTATGAGAAATACAACAATTGCACCTAGACTAGAACCAGCCCATGAAAGTAAAAAACCCTTCAGCAAACCATATGCTGCAGCATTGGCGAATACAAATACAAACAGTGGTAGAAAGGGAAGAAAAGCCTCAATAAAAGGCAGTAATATACCTGGTAATGGCCCAAGATTACTATAATCCTCTAGCAATTGCATAATATATTCATCTAACGTATCATTTTCAGCCATTATTTTCCAATCAGTCAAGATGTTATGTAAATACATGACGTATAATCTCCTCATCCATTAAAAGAACCTTTAATCCATACCAGCGATAATGTGTGATAAAAGAGTCGCATTATGCTTCGAGCACATTAGCAGTATTTTCCGATACCCTTTTATTTTAATAGAAACGATGCAATCTGCAAAGTTAAAATATATCAATTGCCTCTTTCGACTTCATTTCCAATATTTTTTTGTATATTTTTTCTTTGCAAACGCATATACTAGAACAAACGTTCTCTTATTGGAGGGATTTGCTTTGCGCTATCTTACAGAAGAAGAAGTAAACATTGCAACGAAGTTTCTTTTTCTTTCGATGGCCATTATCGTTATTCAACAGGATATTCATCTGATCCAAACGGGAGCCTTTAAAATAAAAGCACCATATGTGGAACTGTTGAAAAGAATGGCTTCAAAAGCATTAAATGAGCGAAAACGATTAAGGAAACAAATGCAGAAGCATAAGCTACAAGTAATTCCTTTGGAGAAAAACAACACGTTTTCCTCCTATCTCTTTCTTTGCAATGGACGAGAGGAAAAACGCAACTACTTTAATCCAACCATTCAGAAAAAAGTAGAAACGATAATACTGGAGCTTATGCGTAAGGCTCTGCAACCAGATCAATCATATGCTTTTGCAAATACTTGATACGGTTATCCAATAAATAACGGAATTGCGCTGTTCGTTGCACCTGATTGAGCATCGATCCAAAAGAAACATCTAGTACGATACTTCGACCATTTTTAAAAACGATTTCCGTACATTGATTTTTGGATCGGTTGACTTGATCTATGTGTGAATGAGCAATCCAGGAGCATTTCGGATTCGTGGGTGAATTCGTGGGGAAAAAATACATGCCGCTTGTCGGATCAATGGAGATGGGCGCCTTGTGGGTGATTCCACAGATCTCTTTTGTCCCTTCTTGCCTACCTCTAAGACTAGATCCGTAGAATTTACAGGCTTGATCAATAATCCTGCTTGGAGGAATACTTACAGGGTATTCCTTTTTTTCTTCTAGGATGATTGCCCTTGCATTCTCATTTGCTTCTTCCCCAGCAATGATGGCCAATGTAACAGGAGTCACCTCATGAGATGAGGTATAAAGATCATCCAACATAACATTCATCCTTTCCATATCAAATGAATCGAAAGAGGCTTATATTCTAATTTATCAGATATTTTTATAAAAGTATACATAAAATTACAATTTTCACAAAAAATGATGTATATGGAAATTAAATATCACTAACTATTCAGTTTTCCCTTCTTGCTCATCTTCCATTTTGCTTTCTGTTACAGCATGTACTTCCAGTTCTGGATAAAAATGCGGATTAAGTACTGTAAAGGTTGATAATTCCAATTGTTCTTCCTGCTTTTTCATTCAATCCGTCCTTTCACTTTTTTTTAGTATGGCTTAAATTCCTTCCATTTATTCCTAATTAGCGCAAGGTACAGACAATTTATAACTGGAATAAAAATAATTCCTACCCACATATCAGGAATAGGAATTATTAATCGTTATTATAGTGAATCCTTATTGCTTTACATGATCGCGCAAGCTTCGGCGCATGATTTTTCCTGTTGTATTCTTTGGTAATTCTTCTATGAATTCAAATTTTGAAGGGATTTTATACGGTGCGAGTTGCTCTTTACAAAAATCCCTTAACATTTCTTCTGTCAGAGAAGCATCCTTCGCAACGACAAAGCTAACAACCGCTTCTCCTGCTTCAGGATCAGGCACACCGATGACTGCGGTTTCTGCAACAAGCGGATGCGCATACAACACCTCTTCAACTTCACGTGGATATACATTATATCCACCAACAAGTATCATATCTTTTTTTCGATCAACAATATAAAAATAACCTTCATCATCCATTCTAGCCATATCACCCGTATATAGCCACCCGTCCTTCAGTGTCACTGCAGTTTCTTCGGGCATTTGGTAATACTCCTTCATCACATTCGGCCCTCGAACAATAAGCTCGCCAACTTCACCAGGTGGCAGCACTTCGCCAAATTCATCGACTACTTTGTTTTCTACATTTTTTATGCTTGTACCAATAGAGCCAGGCTTGCGAGGTCGATCTAACGGATTAAAGCACGTTACTGGTGACGCTTCTGATAAACCATATCCTTCTGAAATAATTACACCAAATGTCTTTTCAAAGTTCTTCAACAAGGCTACAGGCATCGATGCACCGCCTGAAATACAAAGTCGTACAGAAGAAAAATCAGCCTTGTGGTCTGGTATACCTGCCTGTAATAAGTAATTATACATTGTTGGTACACCAGCAAATATTGTTGCCTCATACGTTTTTGTTAATTCAAATACAGCATGCGGTGAAAATTTCGGTACGATTAATACTGTTCCACCATTCATCAATGGTGCATTTAATGAAACCGTCAGACAGAACACATGGAACATTGGTAATGCTGCAACCACTCGATCATCTTCATTCATTTGTAAATAATCAGCAACATCCTTTGCATTGGAATAGAGATTTTTATGAGAAAGCATTGCGCCCTTTGGATGTCCAGTCGTTCCCGAAGTATATAAAATGAGCGCTGTATCCCCTTCATTAATAATAGGTGGCTTGTAGTCCAAATTGCCGTTCGAAACAAGTGTTGCAAACGATTTTATTTTTCCTGATAATAGGTTGCTATCAAACTGTCCCATCTTTCCAGATTCACATGCAATATAGTTCGTAATAGCTGGAAGATCTTTTTCCATTTCAACGAACTTTGGAATAAGTACATCCAGCATAATAACAGTCTTTACATGACCATTTTTCAAAATATACAGCATTTCAGGAATCGTATACATTGGATTTATAGGTACTACGACCGCCCCTATCCGCAATGCTGCATATAGCCCGATAATGAAATGAGGGCTATTTCCAGTTATAAGTGCGATATGATCCCCTTTTTTACAGCCTAATGCTTCGAGTTGTGAAGCTAGCTTTGTTACCGCACCGTTTAATTCCTGGTAACTTGTTTGTTGCGATTGAAAAATGAAAGCAGACTTCGTTGGCATACTATGCGCGGTACGCTCCAGCTGTAGACTTAAATTCATTTTTTCTCCCCCTTTGTTCAAATCCTCAATCAATAATGAATGAATAGTCATTCATTATTTAGACGCACATATCCTTCTTGATCCCAACCCCTTCTTCTATAAATTGTGAATATTAATCTAATTTAAATTATAAAATAGCGGCTGCTGCAATTCAAGTGAAACCGCTACCAAAATTGTGACGTAATTACTTTCCTGCTTACATATAGCAAAAAAACCGAAGGCAGTCCTCCGGTTTTTACGTAAATGATTAGTAAATTAATTGGATAAATTGTTCTTTTGTAATCCTTCCTAAATAGTGCGGAATATCTATTCCCTCTAAAGCTTCTTCAATCGCTTTTCGCTCATGACGAACCCCTTGTAGCTTCTCTTCAATTACACGTACATCTCCTACCCCAAAAAAGTCGCCATAAATTTTGCAATTTTTTATCTTTCCTTTTGAAACATCCAAACGAACATCTACAAGACCAGCATCAAATTTGTGGGACTCCTGAATGTTAAATGTCGGTGACTTACCGTAATTCCAATCCCAATTACGATAGCGTTCTTCTGCTATTTGTCGAACATTTTCCCAATCGTTCTCTGTTAATTCATAACGAGGAACATCCGCTACATCTGCTACATCAAAAATCGAACGCAAGATAAGTGCCTTAAATTCGTCCATTGTAATTTTTTCATCAAGGAATTCAGAAATATTCGTAACACGGCTACGAATTGATTTAATCCCCTTTGATTCGATTTTTACTTTATTTACGTTCAAGGCAGCCACCACATGTTCAATTTCTGAATCAAACATTAATGTTCCGTGACTAAACATGCGCCCCTTTGTAGAGAATTGGGCATTTCCAGATATTTTTCTTCCATCTGCTACGAGATCATTGCGGCCTTTTAATTCTGCTGGAACGCCTAATTTGTTTAATGCTTCAACAACTGGCTTTGTAAACTTTTCGAAGTTATGAAAGCTTTCACCATCGTCTTTTGTTATAAAGCTAAAATTAAGATTTCCTTCATCATGATATACCGCTCCACCACCTGATAAACGACGGACAACCTTTATCCCATTGCTGTCTACATATTCGGTATTAATTTCCTCAACCGTATTTTGATTTCTCCCAACAATAATCGACGGTTCATTAATATAAAATAAAAGATATGTATCCTTTTCACCAAAATTTTGAAGTACATATTCCTCTAATGCAAGATTGATTGTAGGGTCTGTAATCCCCTTGTTATCAATAAACTTCATCATTTTACCCCCTTATCTTTTCTCTTCTTTATTCAGTTTAATAGAAAGTAGCGACGCAATCAAAGAATTCTCATTTTCTCCATACAAAATATACCATACTTTTATGCGAAACCAATTCTACATCCTACTTTTGCCAAGTAAAGCCTTTACAGGCGAGATGCACTCTACCATTATAATCACGCTTCGCTTCTTGCGCGAGCTGCGTTTGTTCACCATACTGTGGCAGATGACTGAGTAAAAGCTCATGTACACCAGACGCTTGTGCAATCATTGCTCCTTCTTTACTGTTCATATGGCCAGCTTTGGATCCATCCTGTTCCGCATAGAAATTACAATCGGTAATTAATAAGTCTGCTCCTTTTGAAAACGGAATCCATTCCTTCTGATAGCTTGTATCTGCTGTATAAACAATTGTTCTCTCGCCATCTGATATTCGCATTCCATAACATGGGACTGGGTGAACCGTCTGTAAAAAAGTTATTGAAAATGGACCAATTTCTAAAACACGGGTAGGATCATATGCAATTCCTTTTGTGCATTCGTGTGTCAAAACGGAAAACGCCGCAGCATCCTCCCTATGACCATAGATTGGAAGTACACGCTTATCTTCTGTTAAATAGGAATTTACGAGCCATGCATATTGTAGCACACCAATATCTGCTATATGATCCTGATGATAATGGGAGAGGAGCACTGCATCAATCTCCATGATTTCTTTATAATCCTGTAGACAAGATAATGCTCCACTACCTACATCGATTAATAAACTAAATGAATCTTTTTCTAATAAATAACAGGACGTTGCATTGTTTTTTGCAGGATAGCCACCCCAATGGCCGACAACGGTTAATTTCATCTAATCATTCCTTTTTTAAAATTTGTTGTAACACAGTATTGACACATCGCATATTGTTATAATACAATACAATTAACATTTGTTATAATACAGAAAAACATAAAGTTTATTGTTATGATACAATCTTACGAATAAGGAGGCGTGTAACATGATGAACGTTATTGAATTTTTCAGGAATCTCCCAAAGAAAAAGTGTCAACAATGCGGTAATGAGATGCATGAACAAGCTGACTGCTATGGAAATATTTGTTGTGAATGCGACCACCCAGCTCGCTAGCCTGTATCATTCCCCTATATCTAAATCATACCATGTATACTATCTATCTGTTATGAAACAGCTATTCTAAAATAGCTGTTTTTTTATTAAGACTATCATTAAACACCCTCTCCCTTTTAAAAGCTATAGATGAAAAAAACAATATTCACAACCTTTAACATATGATAATATTTAGAGTAACGAAATATTTTTAATTTTGGAGAGGAGAATAGATATGAGCGATTTAGCTTCAAAAAGAAAGAATCGAAAGGAAGTAGCACAAGCACAAACATGGGATTTATCAGACTTATTTCCTTCTCATGAAGCATGGGAGCAGGAATTAAAAGCGATTCAGGAAGAGGTTACATCAATCACCGCGTATAAAGAAAACGTAACAAAAAATGCACAAGCCTTGTTAAGCTGTCTCCAGGCGCTAGAGAATTATCAAGAACGCTTGATTCGCGTTGCTACATATGCAAGTTTACGAGCTAGTGCAGACGGTAGTGATGCAAATAATCAACGTGATTCCGCAAAAGTTGCTACAGCAATGGCTCAAATCAGTGCAGCGCTTTCGTTTGTAGAGGCTGAGCTTCTTACTCTTTCAGAGCAAAAAATAATCCAATATTTACAAGAAGAACCAAAGCTAAAGCTCTTCCAAAAGACACTGCTAGATACACTTGAAAAAAAACCGCACACCCTAAGTCCAGAGATAGAAGAAACCCTCGCAGCTTTAAGTCAGGTGCATGATGCACCATATATGATTTATGGAAGAAGCAAATCTGCTGACATGGAATTTGACGCGATTAAATCTACCGATGGAAAAACGTTACCGATGTCCGCAGCACTTTACGAGGATCGCTATGAATTTGAAGCAAACACGCACATTCGCCGTGCTGCTTATCAATCTTTTACCAAAACATTGAATAGCTATAAGCACACCTTTGCAGCAACTTATGCAACAGAGGTATCAAAGCAGGTAACCCTAGCTAAATTGCGAAACTATCCTTCCGTTACAGACATGTTGTTGCATTCACAGCAAGTATCAAAAGAAATGTATGAGCAGCAGCTAGATGTGATTCTAAAGGAACTTGCACCACATATGCGTCGATATGCGAAATTAAAAAAGGAAAAGCTCGAGCTTGATGACATGCATTACTGTGATTTAAAAGCACCACTAGATCCAGCTTTTAATCCTAAAACAACGTATCAGGAAGCTACGACAACGATTAAAGAAGCATTAGCAGTAATGGGGACGGAATATAGTGACATGATTCATAAAGGCCTTAGCGAACGCTGGGTTGATTATTGCGATAATATTGGAAAAGCTACTGGTGCTTTTTGTTCAAGCCCGTATGGCGTTCATCCGTATATTCTTATCACATGGACCGATACAATGCGAGGTGCTTTCGTCCTTGCTCATGAGCTCGGACACGCAGGTCATTTCTATCTTGCAGGGAAAAACCAATCTCTAAGTAATACACGCCCATCTACTTACTTTGTCGAAGCTCCTTCTACCTTAAATGAGCTATTATTAGCAAATCATTTACTTGCAAAAACAGAGGATAAGCAGATGAAGCGTTGGGTCATCACACAGCTATTAGGTACGTATTACCATAACTTTGTTACCCATTTACTAGAAGCTGAATTTCAGCGTCGTGTCTACCAGCTTGCGGAAGCTGGCACACCGTTAACTGCTGATGTTCTTTCTACGCAAAAATACGATACACTGCAAGCATTCTGGGGAGACAGTGTTACATTAGATGCCGGAGCTGGTCTTACATGGATGCGACAGCCTCACTACTACATGGGCTTATATCCATATACGTACTCTGCTGGACTAACCGTTTCTACAAATGTTGCCAAACAAATCCAGCAAGAAGGACAGCCTGCCGTAGATCGTTGGCTTCAAGTATTAAAAGCTGGTGGTACAATGAAGCCGTTTGACTTAATTAAAAAAGCAGGCGTTGATATGTCAAAGCCTGCTCCGATTCAAGAAGCAGTCGCATATGTTGGCTCCCTGATTGACCAATTAGAAGAAAGCTACTAACCATTTAAAAAGAAGTCAGGCAGATCATCGATGGTTGATGAACTGCCTGACTTCTTTTTTTGAAAATATAAAAGGATTATTCTAGAAAACCTAATACAGCCTTTACTGCTTCTTCTCCTTGCTCCATACAATCTGGTAAGCCAATTCCTTCATACGAGCTTCCTGTTAAAAACACGCCTGGCAGCTGTTTTTTCGCTTGATTTCGTATCTCGGATATCCGTGCTAAATGCCCCACGTTATATTGTGGCATTGCATTTTTCCACCGTGTTACAACATAAAACTCTGGAGCTTTTTGGATGTTCATCGTTTTACGTAAATCATTCAACACGATTTCCACCATTTCCTCATCAGAAAGATCCACTGCTTCTGGATCATTCGGACGACCGACATAGCAACGCACTAACGCCTTTCCTTCTGGGGTTGAATTTGGCCATTTCTTATGTGTCCACGTACATGCAGTAATTCGAAAATCACTGTTTCTTGAAACAACAAACCCTGTGCCATCAATATCTTGGGTAATGGCAGATTGATCAAATGCGATTGCAACATTTGCAACAGACGTTGCTGGCATTTCATGAAATGCTTGAAAGAAATCATATTGACTAAAAATAGTAGGCAAGGTGTGATGAGGAGTTGTCATAATGATTGCATCTGCGTTGTATACCTCACCATCACTTAATAAGACGTCATAGCCTTGTTCTTTTTTCTCGATATGGTTAACAGCTACCCCTTGTATAATATCTACTTGATCTAACTGCTTTTCTAACTGCTCCACAATCGATTCTAAACCGTTTTTTAACGATAAAAACATGCCAGGTTTTTTTCCTTTTGGTTTTGTCGGCTTTGGCATCGTTTTCTGCAAGCCACGAATCAAGCTACGATGCTTTTGCTCTAAATGGTAAAAGTTTGGAAAAGTTGCCATCAAACTCATTTCATCAATATCTCCAGCATAAATTCCCGACAGCAATGGCTCAATTAAGTTTTCGACCAGTTCATCACCAAACCGATGACGAAAAAATCCACCCAAAGATTGATCCTCCACTTCCTTACCTTTTGGAAGTAAAAAATCCATACCGGCTCGAAGCTTCCCAATTGGTGAGAAAATACCGGAAAACAAGAACGGCTTTACTTGGGTAGGCACCCCCATAAATGCACCACTTGGCATTTTATGAAGCTTTCCATTCACTAATATATAGGATTGCCCTGTACCATTACGAACAAGCTCTTCTTCCATTCCTAATGCCTTTACTAGCTTTACTGCAGGTGTTTTACGTTCTAAAAAAGAGTCGGGACCTTGTTCAATGATAAAGCCGTCCTTCCGAGTTGTTTTCACTTTACCACCAAGACGATTACTAGCTTCCACTAATTTCACTTCATATGGAAGCTGCTTTTCCTGAATTTCTTGCTGCAAATAAAAAGCTGCCGTTAATCCTGTAATACCGCCACCAGTGATTAAGATTTTTTTCTTCTCCATTATGCTTCACTTCTTACTTTATCTAACACAACATTCGCTAATGTAGCGATGAATTCGGGCTTTACATTGGGCATTTCCGGGCGATAATAATTTGCACCTATTTCATCACAAACAACCTTACATTCATAATCATTATCGTATAGTACTTCCAAGTGATCAGCGACGAAACCAACTGGCGCATAAACAAAGGACTCGTACCCTTTTTGTTCATACAATTCCCGTGTTAAATCCTGTACGTCTGGTCCAAGCCATGGATCAGGTGTATTTCCTTCACTTTGCCAGCCAATTTCATAGTGTTTAATGTCTGCTTTTTCTGCAATTAATTTGGCTGTTTCTTTTAGCTGCTCTGGATATGGGTCTCCATATTGCAAAATTTTCTCAGGCAAGCTATGTGCAGAAACGATGAGCACCGCTTTTTCCTGTTCTGCTTCCGTCATTTTCGCGTATTGCTTCTGAATGTTATCTGCCCAATATTGAATGAATCCAGTAGCAGCATACCAGCTTTCTACAGATTGCAATGTAATGCCATGCTTTTCTGCTTCTTCCTTCGCACGTGTATTATAGCTTTTCACACTAAACGTAGAATAATGTGGTGCAAGCACAATTGAAACAGCTTCTTTTACACCATCATGAGCCATTCTTTCTACGGTATCTTCGATAAATGGGTGGATATGCTTTAATCCAATATATACGGTAAATTCATACGTATCCTGTATCGCATTTAATTCCGCTTCTAATGCACTTGCTTGATTTTCCGTGATTCGCGCTAATGGAGAAATCCCCCCAATTGCCTTGTAGCGATCTTTCAAATCTTGCAACGCTTCTTCGGATGGCTTTCTTCCGTGACGAATATGTGTGTAATATGGTTCTATGTCTTCTTCTTTATATGGCGTTCCATAAGCCATGACAAGTAATCCCATTTTCTTTTTTTCCATTTTCTACACCTCTACTCTCTCGTTTTTAAAGTTATCTAGCAGAATATGCATGCACTAGATCGGTAAGCTTCTTCAATGTCCTTGGATCAATATCAGGTGTTACACCATGTCCTAAATTAAATACATGATGGCCATCCTTGATCGACTGATCCAAGATTTTCTTTGTTCGACTCTCAATTGTTTCCCAATCAGAAAGTAAAATTGCCGGATCTAAGTTCCCTTGCAGCACCTTTGTCACACCTAATGCCCGGGCTTCTTCGATAGAAGTACGCCAATCTAATCCAATGACATCTACCGACAAATCATTCCATTCTAGTAATAAGTGACTCGCACCGATGCCAAACATGATTAATGGTACATCTTGCTTTTGTAGCTCCGCAAAAATGCGTGTCATAACAGGTTTTATATAGCTTCGATAATCACTTGCATTCAAAGCACCAACCCAAGAATCAAATATTTGAATTGCCTTCGCTCCTGCTTCAACTTGTGCTTCCACATATGTAATTACCATATCTGCTAACTTATCCATTAGCGCAAACCACGCTTCTGGATTTTTGTACATAAACGCTTTTGTTTTCGCATAATTTTTTGATGGTCCGCCTTCAATCATATAGCTAGCTAATGTAAACGGAGCACCACTAAACCCTATTAATGGCACATTCAATTGTTCATTCGTTAAGATTCGAATGGTTTCTAGTACATAGGGAACATCTGCTTTCGGATTGATTGTCCCTAATTTTTCTATATCCTCTAAACTACTGATTGGATTATGAATGACTGGACCAATTCCAGATTTAATTTCTACGTCAACACCTAAGGCTGGTAACGGAGACATAATATCCTTGTATAAGATAGCTGCATCTACATTATAATGTTCAACTGGTAGTCGTGTTACATAAGCACAAAGCTCTGGTTGATGTGTAATTTCAAATAAGGAATACTTCTTTTTAAGCTCACGATATTCCTTTTGAGACCGTCCAGCCTGGCGCATAAACCATGCTGGTGTATAATCAGTTTTTTCCCCTTTGTACGCTCTAATAATTGTATCGTTTATCTTCCTTGACATGCCATCCACCCTTTTTTTAACGCTTTATTTAGCTTCTATCAAAAGATTAAAAGCGTATTTTTCTTTACCTAATTATTAACTATAGCTATTCAAACCATATGTGTATAGTAAACGCTGTTTTTTGTCATGAATTTGTCAAATCATAAAGCTAGTTCAACCGTTTGAGAATGGGCTCCTTCAAGTTTTGTTAATGGATCATATGGAACGACATAATACGCGTTCTTTTTCCAAGCAGATAATCCAGTTAATGTGAACATATGCTTCCCTTCTACTTCGCCAACCTTTTTATCGATTCCTTCTTGCTTTCTATATATACGGTAAATGACCCTTTCGTCCTCAGATCCTTCCCAAGTAAGCTTTGCTTTTAATAAAGCGAATCCTCCAAAAACATGCTCCGCTTTAACGTGTTTTATTTCCGGAAGTATAATGGGATCTTCTACCTCCTCCACATCTGCTGGTTGTGCAAATGCAGCTTTCTGCGGGTGGGTCTTATCCATTTCTGTCAGCATCGCTTTCGTTAATATAGTCGGAAACGAACTACCACCAGTTAAATAGTGATGCTCATCGGATTGATCATAGCCCATCCAAAGCGCTGTCACGTACTCGGGGGTATAGCCGACAAACCATGCATCCTTTGTTTTTCCTTTTGCTAACGGATGCCCTGTTGATCCAGTTTTTCCTGCTAATGCCTTATGATAGGAACCGCTTTGACCTGTGCCATTCTGAACCACCGCTTCAAGCATTCTCGTCATATTCCAAGCAACCTGTGGAGAAAACACCTTCTTTTTCTTTACATCAGTTCGTTTAACTAATGTATTGTTCTTATCATAAATCTGATCGATTGCTTTTGCTTGAACAAAGGTTCCATTGCTTGCAAATGTACCATACGCCTCTACCATTTGTAATGGGGTTACTCCATCACGCAAGCCTCCAAGCGCAATTGCTAAGCCTTCATCAGGAATAGAAATATTCATTTTTTCCAAGTAATCTTTACTATACGGAATACCAATTTGATTTAAAAGCCATACCGCTGCAATGTTTTTAGAGTCTTTTATCGCGTTATACATCGATACAATACCTTCATATTTCCCATCACTATTACGGACAGCATAATCTTCAATTTCCATCTTTTGGTCGGTTAACAAAGAATAAGGACCATATTCCCCACGCATCATTGCAGGTCCATAAACAGCAATTGGCTTTAAGGTAGAACCTGGCTGCCGTTTAACGAATAGTCGATTGAGATCTCCAGCTTGATAGTTCCTTCCACCTATTGCAGCAACAATGCTTCCCGTCTCAGCTTCTGTCATGACAAAAGCACCTTCAACCCCTTTGCTATTGCCTGGGAAATAATCCCCTTCCTGCATACGCTTATAAGCAATTTGTTGTAGGCTATCGTCCACATTTACTATAATTCGATATCCCCCGCGGCGAAGCTCGTTGATGGATAGCTTATAGGATGCAGCAGCTTCCTTCGTCACTATGTCGATATAGCTAGCCATCCACGGTTTTTCTTTCGTAGATTGAACTTTTAAGCCGAGCGTTTTTCCTTGTTCCTTGAGACGGTCTTCCGTTGAAAGCATCTCCATATCTTCCATTGCCCGCAATACGATATTTCTTCTTTTTAACGCCTTATCCGGATGGTTGATCGGAGAATACCCATTTGGTGCTTTAGCGAGTCCAGCTATTAACGCCGCTTCGCTAATTTCTAGTTCTTTAGCTGTTTTTGAAAAAAATTTCTGTGAAGCTGCTTCAATACCATACACACCATGACCGAAATAAATCTGATTTATATATAATTCTAAAATATGTTCTTTCGACAAATGACGCTCTAAATAAATCGCCGCCATTACTTCTTTTGTTTTACGCATCCACGTTTTATCATGGTGTAAAAATACGTTTTTAGCGAGTTGTTGTGTAATCGTACTCGCCCCTTCTACCTTACTCCCAGCAAGTATATCTCTGTAGACAGCGCGAGCTACTGATTTCATATCGACACCTGCATGCTCATAGAAACGACGGTCTTCGATCGCAATAAATGCTTTTTTTACATGATCAGGGAGCGTTTCGATATGGATTGGTATTCGATTTTCTTCATAAAGCTTGCCGATTATCTCGCCATCTTCTGATTCTATTGTCGTTACCGCATCTTGAATCATTGCTTCTTCGTCTACCACAAGCTTACCGCCGAATAAAATAAAAAGGTATCCAGCTAAACTAAGGATAATGATCATGCTAAGGAGCGCAATCGGAATTTTTACTTTTGCAGGCGTATTCTTTATAAGTTTTTTTATGCTTTCAAACCACTTTTTCATCCATTCACCTCTGGACAATTTCAGATCACCATCTGTTATTATACGACAAATTTCAACATCCATAAAGCAATAGGGTTTATCAAATAATAATAATTATAAAATTGAAAGTGAATGCTTATTGCAGGTTACAATGTATACTAATGTTAGTAAAATTAGGGTATGATGATAAGAAGAGGAGGGGATCAAAATGAAAGCTTTTATGACAAATGGAACCTATCACTTTCTTAAAAAGCTACAAGATAACCATCCGCATTTTCACCTTTATTTCATGCGTAATGATTCAAGTACGTTAGCGTACTATGAAGCAGACAACAAACAACTATTTGCCGCTGGGAGAGCCTACGACATCTTACTTTCAGTAGGAACGCTAAACGAAAAAGGGTATATTGTAATGAACAATATACCTGTGACAGAGGACGGACAGCCCGTTTTTGAGAATCGTTTTAAAAAGCGGCAACATGATATAATCGCTTTCCCAGGATTTCAAGCCTTTCGACTCTTAAAGCCCGTTAAAGGAAATACGTATGTCGTGTTAACTCAGTGGGCTTCTGAAAATGACTTTGAAAATTGGAAGAACTCTGAGCAATTTCAAGAAGCGCATCAAGGAAGGAAGCCAGCCTATTTTGCTGATCGCCCCTTCCTGACAAACTATCATATGATAAAAGAAGAATGAGGCTTTGTCTCCACCTCATTCTTTGATCGTTCCAGTCCGTTCGTCGCAGTGCAGGCACCTACACTTTTGATCCGACTAGTTTCTGTGCCTTGCGACTTGCGTACTTCACTCTCCTCTGTACGATAAGTCAACATCGCTTCTCTTCGTTCTTCGTGTTTCCTTTATCTCCGACGGCTCGTTCCAGTCCGTTCGTCGCAGTGCAGGCACCTACACTTTTGATTCTACTCTATGATATTTTCGGTTAGGAATGCTCGAAATGATTCTTCGGGTTGCTCACTGCTTATTCTCGCAACTTCTTTTCCGTTTTCATAATGGACAAGTGTGGGAACTCCTTCTATTTCGTACAAATCCCACAATGTCTTAAATTCTAATAAGTTCATCTTTTTTATATCGACATTCATTTCCTCTGCTAATGGAACAAGGACAGGAGTCGTATTTTGACAATAGCTACATGTTGGACTATAAAAATAAACTGTCACATCCTCTTTATTATCCAGCTTCTCTTTTAGCGCATCTGGTGTAATCTGATTCTGGTAGTTAGGGTCGTCCAATTGATTTACAGTTGCCTGATCCAGACCTTCCTTCCCGTAAGGATTTTCATTGTCGTCCATCGTCTTATTTGTTTTATAATCATTAACAAAGTATAGTGCTGCAAACAAGATAACAATAACTCCAACAATCATGAGCATTTTCTTTTGCATAAATAGTGCCTCCTTCTAGTTCTTCTTAAGTAAAATATGGGTAATGAAAATAATCAAGAATGCAGTTCCCGCTAAAAAGGGAATCGTTATAAATCCTAAATAATTCACGTATTGCACATTACATGGAATCAAGCCACATGAATCACTTGCTTCTTGTAATGCTGGTAATTTTTGTATCAAGTAATGATAGATTGAAATGAGTAGCCCTAGTCCACTTAGCAGTATACCTGGCAAAGCGATAATCTGCTTTTTCTTCCACAATGCAACACCATAAATAATGACTAATGGATACATAAAAACACGCTGAACCCAGCATAGCTCACACGGAATAAAACCAGCAATTTCAGAGAAGTACAAGCTACCTGTTGTCGCTAACAATGCTGTTATCCACATAATTAAAAGCAGGTTTTCCTTCTGTTTTGAAATCATCCACTTTTCCCCTTACCTTTTTTTCTCATTTAAATTATACAAGCCGATTGCAAAAAAAACAAAAAAGAGGAAACTATTCCTCTTTTTCAAGCAAACGATTTCGATGTACATATACGGCTGCCTGCGTTCGATCATGTACCTCTAGCTTCGAAAGAATATTACTTACATGCGTTTTCACCGTTTTTATTCCAATATAAAGCTGTTCGCTAATTTCTTGATTTGTCATCCCATTGCCGATACATAAAAGCACTTCCATTTCCCGGTCTGTTAGCGCGTCATGAAGTTTTTTCTTTTCTGCACGAAAGCTCGTCATCATCTTACTTGCCACCTTAGGCTCGATAACATTTTCTCCATTTGCAGCCTTTTTAATTGCAGTGACAATTTCATCAGCTGAGGAAGTTTTTAATATGTAGCTAAACGCACCTGCTTCAAGAGCTGGAAAAACCTGTTCGGCATCATAATAGCTCGTTAAAATAATTATTTTGCACTCTGGGAAGGATTCTATTACTTTCTTTGTCGCATCAATTCCTGTTCCATTGTCCATAATTAAATCCATCAATACGACATCAGGCTTTTCCCGTAAAATTAATGCTGCCCCTTCTTCCCCGCTTGTCGCCTGTCCTATCACATCAATTTCCTCATCTAGAGATAAGTATGCAATAATCCCTTTTCTAACTACCTCGTGATCATCAACAACCATTACTCGAATCATGTGCTTTTCCTCCCCTGCTTTCGTGTACACTTACTCCTCTTTAACATGGAATTCGAATATCTATATAGGTTCCTTCATCAATATTCGATTTAACTACAAAAGTTCCTCCTAGTTCTTCACTTCGTTCCCGCATTGTTTTCAATCCATACGACGTTTTTTTATCCGCATCCAAACGAATATCAAAGCCTTTTCCATCGTCTCGAATATGAATAAACAATTCATTCGAACGCTTGGCTACGTCTATTTTTACATTCGCTGCCTGTGCATGACGAAGAATATTGGATAACGATTCCTGTATGATGCGAAATACATGTTCCTCTGTCGTTGGATTTAACATTAGATTTTCCTCAATCGAAACGTAAAAAGCGATTTGACATTTTCGCTTTAATTCATCAATTAGCTTGTGAACACCTATATCTAATGGATCGCCTGACAAATGAACTGGGCGTAAATGAAGCAATAATGCACGCATTTCCGTTTGTGCCTGCAGAGCAGTAGCTGCTACTTCTTCCATTTGATTTTTTGCTAATTCGGGACGTTTATCAAATTGTTTAACCGCTGCTTCAGACATCATTGTTAACGCGAAGAGCTGTTGACTAACTGCATCGTGCAAATCACGTGCCAGCCTTTGTCTTTCTTCAATGACAGCCGTTTTGTGTGCTGACTTTGCAAATTCTGATTTTTCATCTGCCATTCGCTGTAAAGACTTTACTTGATTTTGCAATTTCATACCAAGCTCGTTTAATTCATTCCCAATTCTTGTTATCTCATCATCCTCATTAAAATGAATGCTTGATTGGTAGTTTCCGTTTGCAAACTGGGTTATTAAAACGGAAATAGAATCTAGTCGTGCTTTCATATTACCACTTGATAGAAAGCCAACGTAAAAAGATAGGAACAGACCGAGTAAGATTAAAACAGCAATAAACACAAAGATACTGGTTTTATTCAACCAAGAAGGTTCAATTAAAACGTATATGGTTAGCAGCACCGATAACAAGGTAACTGTAATTAAAAATAATCCATATAAATGAGAACGAATATAGCTATAACGTATACTATTAAGTCGTTTAATCATATCCATTTCCCCCTACACATAATCAACGCGAATGGACCCAGCCTTCAGCTTTAGGGTGAATTCTAATTTTTGTGTCGCACCTTCATAATGGGTCGTTTCAAATACAAGTGATCGGTTTATTCCATCAACTTGATTTCCGACAACATCAATATCTCCTGCTTTTACATCAGCAACCACTCGAAATTCAACGTTTTCTGGAATCAAAATATGGATATCCCCTGCAAGTGCACGGATATTAATCGGAATCTTTTTTTCTGGAATAAATGCTTTGGAAAAGTCTAAATAAAAATCTCCAGCCATTGATTTTAATGCCATCGGTTCCGCCTTCCAATTTGGTTTATTAAATTCATAGTCTCCAAATGAAAAAGAAGTGTATTTTTCATATTTGTCTTCATTTTCACTTTTGTTCGTTCCAATATAGAAATGTGGATTATTTTTTCCTTTTATAAACAGAAAGCCAAAATAAACAATTAATAATGGCCAAAGCTTGAAAACATCTTTAAAAATAAATTCAATAACTCCAAAACGGTCTAAAAAAAGTAACGTACCGAATATGAAGAGAAAGGATCCACCAATCATACTTCCACCTTTATATACAATGCTTTCAAACATCCACTTTATTCCAAATAGGATGAAAAGTATTGGATATAAATACAGCCATATCTGCTTCATATTAAATGTTGTGATACCGATATTCTCTAAAACAAGCATTATTCCTGCAATGATTAATATCAAAGCTATCAAATAACGAAAGAACCCTTTCCGCATGTCGCTCCTCCTCTCAGGATGTGAATGAGATAATTTTTTTGTTTTTTAACATATAGAGTGCCAATATCGTTACAATAATTCCACTAACGATAATAATGAGTTGAATACTTAATCCTAAAGCGAGTAGAAACGATGTACAAACATAGGATACCGGTACAAGCCCAGTAGAGACCGTCATTAAAAAGCTCATCATCCTACCAAGCATCTTTTTATCTGTTGTTTGTTGAAGCATTGTAATTAAAGGGATATTCACTATTTGGGTAGCAATCGACATCAATAGTACAATTGCTGCTGTCCATATCAGACCCGTAGAAATCCCCGTAGCTGTAAATAAAACGCCTAAAACAATTAAACTACCAACCATCGCTTTCCCTGGCTGTTTCAAGGTGATTGCTGCTAGCAAGATTGCTCCAATCATTGCTCCAATCCCCATTGAAATTTCGACAATCGCCAGACTAACAGCACTTCCTTCAAAAACATCCTTTACAATAACAGGAAGGCCAATAGAAAGTGGTCCTGCAAAGAAAAAGTTTAAGAAAAAGGCCATTGTAACGATGGCAATAACCAATTCATTTTTTCTTGCGTATTGAAAGCCTGCTTTTAAATCCTGCCACGGAGACGCCTGTGCTTCTTCTTTTTCTTCTTTTTTCACTCGGATAGCTAGTACAGACATTGAGGCGAGTAAAAGCATGACGAATGCTACAGAAAATACGCCTTTAAATCCTAACAGTGCAATTAAACTTCCTCCAATTGCAGGTCCTAAAATGGGACTTATTTGCATTGTCATTTGAATAAAGGAATTTCCACGTTGTAGCTGCTCTTTTTCTAAAATTCTCGGGGTTAACGAATTTAGCGCTGGGTAGCTAAATGCATCTGAAATCCCAAACAAGGCCGCTAAAACAATTAAGTGTATAGCTGTCACAGTGTCTAACCAAATAAATGCTAACAGTACTGCAATTAGGATTGCTCTTGAAAGATCCGAAAGAAACAGCACTGTTCGTTGATTAAATCGATCGGCAATGATTCCACCAACTGTCAAAAACAACAGCCTAGGAATCGAAGCTGCAAAAAACAACATGCCAAAGTAAAACCGATTATCATTCAACGTTAGCATGAGCCACTCCACCCCAATTAAATAGACATAATAACCAGGTGAAGATAAAAGTCCGCCAATAAATAATAGTGAAAAATTTCTATTTCGAAATAAAACGTGTTTATTTTCCTTTGCATTCTCCTTTATTGCAGTCATGGTAGACACTCCTTTTTCATTAACTACCTTTATCATACAGTGAGGTCCACCATCGCAAAACCATCCTTAGAAGGCTTTTTTCTCCGCCTTAAGACGGAGATCGAAGTCGATTTACATATTCATATAGTTGAATGAGCCCGTAGAACAATAAAAATCCAAATAAAAAGCCTGCCGCTACATCTGTTAAATAATGGACATTAATCACATAACGGCTAATTCCAATTAGAAAAATAAGTAAGGCAAAAAAGAATTGTACGCCAAAAGCAATTTTAGCTGATTTTATTTTTTTAACAATAAAATAAGAAAGAAGTCCATAACATACCATGGAAGTCATTGCATGACCAGAAGGAAAGCTGAATCCTTCAGCATTTGCTTCAACTAGGATGGTAGGTCTTTCTCGCTGTACGAGGAATTTTATTACATTATTAAGGAAGTGGCTGAGCAATGTTCCTCCTGCAAAAACAAGAGAAGGTAACCAATCACGATTCACTCCCATTAAAAGGAGGGCAACACCGATTGTAAATGGAAGAATAAACGGTCTTGATCCAAATTCAGTCATAATACGAAAAAACGTATAGATCGACGTATTCTCCATTTGAACAACAAAGGAGCGTGACCATTGATCAAGTAATGGTAGTTCACCATTGATAATTTTCACAATCCAAATACCAACCATGAATAAAGAAAATCCAAGTAAAATATAGATCATTTGTCGCTTGCGAATCATCATCTCATTCCTCCTCCATTACAACTATACCTTATTTCATGTTTGAAAAAAACAATAGTGGGAATGGTTATATAGAACTATAAAGTAAAGGTGGAATAAACTATGGACAAAGAATTAAAGAACTTAATTGACGGATTAAATGAAGATCTATCGAATGAGTATGCTGCAGCGATTCAATATACGTACAGTGCATCTGTTGTATCTGGATTGTATCGGTCGGCACTGAAGCCTTTCTTTGAAGCCGAAATTACGGATGAGTTAGAGCACGCGCTTTATTTATCCGAGAAAATCAAATCATTAGGTGGTACACCAACGACAAAGGCAGCTTCTGTTCCTCAACCTACCGATGTGAAAGAGTTACTAGAAGCTTCCCTTCAATCAGAGGTTGCAACAATTGAACGTTATGAGGCACGGAAAAAACAAGCAGAAAAGCTAGGCTACACAGAACTAGTTGTGAAACTAGAGGACCTTATTTCAGATGAAACCCATCATAAAGAAGAAATTGAACGCTTACTTGCAGACCCTAGGTTTTCTTAAATCAAAAATAAATTATTTATTCTTTATTTAAAGAGGCTGCGACAATTCAGTAGTATTTTGTCGTAGCCCCTTTACTTTTATTTCAACCTTCATACAACTCTAAAAATTGCTCCCTTTATTGTTTTAACCATGCTATAATAATTAGAATTTAACAACGGGGAGGAATTTTATGCTACACGCTATCCATCAAGCTATTGATCAAGATTTTCCAGATATGGTCAGCATCCGCAGATATTTACACCAACACCCTGAGCTTTCTTTTAAAGAATTCAAAACAGCTGCCTACATCGCTGAATTTTACGAACAGCTTGGAATACCTTATGAAACAAAGGTAGGTGGCAATGGAGTTATTGCAAAGCTAACAGGAGGAAAGCCTGGAAAGACGATTGCGCTCAGAGCTGACTTTGATGCACTTCCCATTCAAGATGAAAAAGACGTTCCCTATAAATCAACGGTTCCAGGTGTGATGCACGCATGTGGACATGATGGCCACACCGCGATTTTATTAACATTAGCAACGGTTATGAAAAAGTTTCAAGATCAGCTGCCTGGGACGATCGTATTTCTCCATCAGCATGCTGAGGAATATGCGCCAGGAGGAGCAAAGCCAATGATTGCCGCAGGAGCACTGCAAGAGGTAGATGCAGTTTTTGGTACACATCTATGGGCAACTGTCCCACTAGGCACCCTTCAAACTGCTAAAAATATCCTCATGGCAGGAGCAGATCGATTTGAAATAACGATTCAGGGACAAGGTGGACATGGTGGTTACCCACACGAAACAAAGGATGCGGTCGTTATTGGCGCGCAGCTTGTCACTCAATTACAACAGATAGTTAGTAGAAAAATCGATCCGTTGGACACTGCTGTTGTTACGATTGGTGTTTTTGAAGCTGGGAATACGTTTAATATTATTGCAGACAAAGCAAAGCTCGTAGGAACGGTCCGCTATTTAACAAAAGAAGTACAAGAAAAGATCATTGTGATGATCGAGCAAATTGTTTCAGGTACCTGTCTTGCACATGAAGCATCTTATATCTTTCATTATGAAAAAGGCTATCCCCCACTAACAAACCATGCAAGTGAGGCAGAACTTGTCATGAAAGCAGCAAAAGAAGTAACGGAGATTAATCAAATAGAAGAAGTAATTCCGGTCATGGGTGGAGAAGATTTCGCCTATTATTTAATGGAAAGACCAGGAGCATATTTTTTTACAGGGGCATTAAAAGAAGGAAACGAATACCCTCACCATCACCCGCGCTTTGATTTTGATGAACGCGCAATGCCGATTGCTGCCAAAGCATTAATTCAAGCATACTTTTCTTATCAGCAGTATAAAAGCGAATAGCAATCATCTTAAAAATCAATGCTTTTCGAATATAATAAAATGAAAGAAGTCAGGACGTTTATCTAAATTGGACAGTGACCCCATACGATTTTCCATGCTTATCTTTGGGGGCAGTCCCTATCCATCGATATGCCTGACTTTTTTCTTTATCGGTGATTTTTCCAGCTCATGCTGCCAGCTTTCTTCTTATATAAGTAGGAATGAAGGTAAAATTAAATGCCATTCCGGAAACAAATATTATGACACTTCCAGCATAAGCTTGCACGAGGACAAAAGCGAGACTAAACAAAACCGTTTGGACTGTAGCTAAAAGCAAAATCCACTTTTTTAATGCATGTTGCCGAACGCTTTGATCAAGTGGGTAAAGATCTAACCACATAATCGTTCGATGATGCTGATATAATGTCATCATTTGAAAGCTACTCATATAAATAAATAATAATGCAAGTAACACCTGCATCCAAAGATTAGGCACATAAAAGATAATGAGCGCGCCAATAACAACTAATCGGATATACATTCCTAAATAATCGCCACTTCGTACAAAGGTAAGCCGATATAAATAATCATAGGTAGAAGCTTTTTCAAAAGGAACATTTGCGATTAGACGAACGAGCCAACTTCGCTTCCGAACTCGATTTTTCAAATGCGGAACATCTGTAAACATATTCGCAAGCCGATAAAAAGCTTGCATGCGACTTTGTTCTTTCTCAATGAGAAAATCCCATGCCAATCCAGCTTGCTTTCGAGCAAGGGATAAATCATATAAAAACACGGCAACAAATAAAACAGTGGAAATCGTAGCTAATGGCATATTTCCGATAATAAGAAAATAAAAGGTGGCACCATTCAACATAAAGCGAGTAATCGTATCTATCGTACGAATGCTTTTATCTCGAATTCGTAGCATCCACCAGTTTGCCAGTAAATTCCACCCTTTAAATACTAACAAAACAAGAATCGTCATTAAATACATGCTGCCACTTCGCTCCGGATAAGCTGCAAAATATAACGGACCTAAAGCAGCACTTACAAACAAAACAATGTAAAGCTGAATAATAAAGCTATACAGAAGCACATTACGGAAGTATAGTCCCATGCGATGCTCAGCCGCGATAAGAAATACTAAATCTGGCTCTTTTAACAATGTGCGAACTGGACTATAGCTTGCAATCAAACCAAAAGCGATACCAATAATCCATGCCGCTGGAAAATCCTCTGGAAGCACAGCAAGCCATTGTTGATAATAATATGCCGCTGCTGAGATGAAAAATAACATGGCAACCGCAATATGTCCATTAAAAATATAGCGTAGATAACGACTCGTTTCTTTCATATGTGCGGAAAAACGTCGTTTAAAAAAAGCTTGTGAATCAAACATTGCCATCTTCCTTTGTCAATTGTACATATAAATCATCAAGCGTTGCTTGAGGCATTTGAAATTGTTCTCTTAACTCTTGTAACGTGCCATAAGCTCGAATTTCGCCATCGTGTAAGATGACGAAGCGATCACAATAACGTTCAGCTGTTGCCAAAATATGCGTAGACATTAGCACACCAGATCCTTTTTGCTTCATATCATCCATTAGCTTCAAATAGGACTGGATTCCAAGCGGATCTAATCCTACAAACGGCTCGTCCACAATATAAAGTGGTGGCTCAATTAAAAATGCACACATAATCATGACCTTTTGTCGCATTCCTTTGGAAAAATGAACCGGAAACCAATTAAGCTTTTTTTCCAAGCGAAACTCTTTTAGCAGTGGTGGTAATCGTTTTTCAAAGACATCCTCTGGGATATTATACGCCATCGCTGTTAATTTCAAGTGCTCATGTAAGGTTAATTCATCATAGAGAATCGGCATTTCTGGTATGTAAGCTATTTGATTTCGGTAACTAGCGGCATTTTCTTGAAATGTCTTCCCATTTACAGAAATGGTACCTTTTTTCGCCTGCATCAGACCAATAATATGTTTGATTGTTGTACTTTTTCCAGCACCATTTAGTCCAATTAATCCGACAATCTCGTTCGGATTCACTTGAAATGAAATGCCATGTAGTACGTTTTTATGTGTATAACCTCCAACAAGGTTTTCAACTTGTAATAATGGTTCCACTTTGTTTCCCCCTAGCTATTCACTTGTATCAAATTTTATCATTACTAATCAAAAAATCCAAAAGAATCCATCTTACAAAAATCGACAGGTTCAAATTTTTTTAAAAAAAGCTTGCATAAAATTATACGCAATGCTCAAACTACCTAATGAAGATCGAGGAAGGTGATTCACTTACCAGAAACGTGTAAACACAAATGAGGTGTTAGTGTTGGCGTATGAATATGCTTCACTACAGTAAAAATTCGTGTCAAACACAAATGAGGTGTTAGTGAACGGAAATCTAATGCGATAAAACTTTTTTGTCAGACATTATCTCTAGGGCAATGAGATACTGACAAAATGGTTTTTGTAACCAATGCTAAGGAGCATACGCAAATTAGCCTGTTGCAAGTCCCCAAACATTAGTTTATTCAACCACCTCCTCTTTCTTCATAAAGCAGACTGGTCCTTTTGGGCCAGTCTGTTGCTCTGTAAAAATCTTTTATCTTGGAAAGTATTAACACTATCCTTTACATCATGATGCTAATCTCATTACAATAGAAGAAACAAATAAAAAAGGAGCGAGTAATATGGCGCATGATGATTGTATTTTTTGTAAAATTATTCAAGGTGATATTCCATCTGCTAAAGTGTATGAAGATGAATTTGTGTATGCGTTTCTAGACATTAGCCAAGTAACAAAGGGACATACACTCGTTATTCCAAAAACACATGTCAAAAATATTTATGAAACTTCCGAAGAAATTGCTCGGGAGCTATTTACACGCGTACCAAAAATCGCCAATGCGATTAAAAAAGCTTATCAGCCAATCGGCATGAATTTACTAAACAACAATGAAAAGCCTGCCGACCAATCGGTTTTCCACTTACATTTGCACCTCATCCCTCGTTATGGAGAAGGAGATGGTTATTCTGCAAATTGGACTGTCCATCAAAGCGATTATTCCAGCGAAGATTTACAGCAAATTGCCAACGATATCCATCTCCAAATACAAGATTAAGTACCTGAAGCGGTATATCTATCGGTAAATAAACGTACATGCAACCACTAAATTACATGGTGAATAAATAAAGTGAACGTAATATCAGTATCAGAAAATTAATACTTTTTATTTACCGGGTTATTTGCTATAATATTACATAAGTTCCGCAGCTGACAATGAGTGTACAGTTGGGAACGAAGCTTTCCACTTCTGGAGAGCAAATTTAGAATAGCTGAGGAGAGATGAGGAGAAATGAAGACTAGAGTATTGGTGATTTTATCGTTGCTTGTAGGGATTGGAGCCGTATTACATGCTGTCGTACCACCTATTTTATTTGGGATGAAGCCGGATATGCTCCTTTCAATGATGTTTTTAGGGATTATTCTATTCCCGAAACCGAAATATGTTATTCTGCTTGCAACCGTTACTGGAATCATGTCAGCATTAACAACTAGCGTACCAGGTGGACAAATAGCAAATGTCATTGATAAGCCTGTTACAGCATTCTTATTTTTAGCAGTTTATTTAATTTTCGGCAAACGATTCAATGAAAATATTAGTGTTCCAATACTAACTGCCATTGGAACGATTATAAGTGGGACTGTATTCTTAAGTGTCGCACTGTATATTGTTGGATTAATGGAAGGCGGGTTTCTTGCCCTCTTTATCGGGATTGTTCTACCAGCTGCATTGGTAAATACGCTTGTTATGATTGTCATTTATCCAATTGTTACTAGTATTCTAAAAAGAACACAGCCGATCACGACATCCTAAATCCATTTAAATATTTCACATATCCTCTGGCAGAACTATTTGTCCGGGGATTTTTTTCTCCAAACAATATATAATGGAAGTAGAGCCTGTGCGCATACTTATAATTTAAAAATATTAAAAGCATACATCTATATGCGCCCCTTAATTTCTAACGTTTTTTTAAAAACAGGTTTCATAGACCAGGAAATAAAGGTAAAGATAAAAGAACGGGAAAGGAGCGGTTTTATGTCTAAAGGAAAATCATTATTGCTAGGATTCTTTGTTGGAGGCGCAGTTAGTGCGACGGCGACTCTTTTGAGTACACCTACATCCGGAAGAGAATTACGACACAATGTAAAGCAGCAAGGACAGGATTTAATGGAACTACTCGATAACTTAAAACGAGATGGACTACGTTTAAAAAAACAAATCACGGAAACCTCTAAAGAAGGTGCAGCACTAATTAAAGATTTAACAAAGGAAATGAAAACTTCTGTTGAAGAATGGAAGGCTTCTGTGGAGCCGCACCAAGCAAAAATCCATGAATATCTGGAGCAAATTGAATCCAGCTTAAAAGATTTAGAAGAAAAAGTGAAATCTAAATAGAAGAAAAAAAGCAGACAATTCATGTCTGCTTTTTTTCTTGGAATAAAGATTTTATTCGGAAAATTATTAGTAAATCTGTAGATCAACTAGCTTCAATCCGCTTATTTTTTAGCCTCTAAATCTTCGATGGAATCAATATCCATGTAAGCTGGAACAACTAATCCGATTTTAGCACCCTTCAGATTCTCACCTAGGTCATCAAATTTATCTTGATACTGATCATAAAATTTCTTATGTGTAACAGGAAGCCAGGCTGCCAATGTTGCATCTCCGTCTCCATTTGCAATTGATTCAAAGACAACCGCTACATCAACTGGGGTAATTTCTACTTCAAAACCTTTTTGCTCCATCACATGTTTTAGCACATTAGAAGATGATCGTTCAGAATCCCAAGGGGTAGACACAAGCGTTACCTTAACACCATCAACGTCCTCTACACCTTCTACCCAGGCTGCTACTTTTTCAGGATTGTCGGCTACCCAACGCTTTGCTACTTCAGCAATGTCATCCCCTGTATCCTTTGATTCATACATGATACTTTCCATGTCTTCTACATCCCAATGAAATTGATCGATGAGCTTATAAGCGTTCGGTTTATCTTCCTTTAAACCTTTTCTTGCGAGAGATGCAATTATTTCCTCGCCACCATAAATTTCCTTTGGATCCTCAAGATATTTCATATCGGGATATTTTGCAAATGTCCAATGTGGATTCCAGCCAGTGATGATAATTGGCTCCTCTTTAGCAATTGCCTTATCTAATTCAGCTGCCATGGCCGCTGTTGAGGACTGCTCTAATGTCCACCCTTTTAATGCATCATATTCCTTAATCGCTGTTTCTGTTGTAGCTGTAATCCCTGCCCCTGGTTCAATTCCTGTAATGGTGTAATCCACTGCATCACTAATGCTTTGTTCTTCATTCGATCCCGCTTCGTCTTCTGAGCCGCACCCAGTAATCATTAGCGTGAAAACGATCCCAAGTAATAAGTAAAATATCGCGCGTAACCTCTTTTTAGCAATCATAGTGTTTAACATCGCTCCTTTTTATAAATGAATGAAAGAAAAGGCTAGCATCCGAAGATTACCAGCCTTTTCATATAACTTTACTTCGCTGGTTCCAAATCCTCTATAGAATCAATATCCATATAGGAAGGAACAACAAGTCCAATCTTTGCACCTTCTAGATTTTCTCCAAGGTTAACAAGCTGATCCTTATATTCTTCATATAGGTCACCATGTGTAGCTGGAAGCCAGGCAGCTACCATACCATCTGCCTCGCTATTAGCTACCGCCTGCCACATAATCGCATTATCTAGTGGAGTTAATGTAACGTTATAACCGAGATCTTCTAACACCTTCCCTACAACATGAGTAGAAGAGATTTCAGAATCCCACTCAACATATACAAGCTCAATTTCTTTACCATCTACTTCTTCTACGCCCTCAGTCCATTCTGCAACTTTATCGGCATTATCCTTTACCCAAGCTGCTGCTGCTTCTGCAGGCTTAGCTCCATCTTGAATTTCAAGCATAACCGTTTCCATGTCTTCTGTTGTCCAATTAAATTGGTCAAGCAGCTTATAGGCATTTGGCATGTCTTTTTCAAATCCTTCACGAACCATCGTATTGATTGTTTCGGCTTCTCCAAATACACCCTTAGGATCTTCTAGATATTTAAGATCATATTTTGCGAATTTCCAATGTGGTGTCCAACCAGTAACAACAATTGGTTCTTCCTTCGAAATAGCTTCACCTAATGCTGTTGCCATCGCACCACTTGAGGATGCTTGAACTTCCCAGCCTTTAAGGTTATCATATTCTTCTGTTGCGTTCTCAGCCGCTTTAAATACACCAGCACCTGCTTCAATACCTGTAATAGAATAGTTCATTTCTTCGCCATAATTTACGTCACCGCTATTGTCAGACGAACCTTCTTTTGAATCATCCGATCCACAACCTGCAGCAACTAATGTTAACGAAAGTCCCAAAGCAATTCCGAGACGTTTCCAATTCTGTTTAAACATCATGTAAAATAACTCCCCTTTAAATTTTTTTATTTATATGGAAACTTTTCTTATGAAAAGATACCAACAATTATTCGTCTTTCTTTTCATTTGCACTTTGTGTAAAGCGATCAATAATAATCGCTAAAATAACAATTCCAATTCCTGCTACAAATCCAGTACCAACCTCTGCACGTTGTAAAGCAGATAATACTTCACGGCCTAGTCCTGGAGCTCCAATCATTGATGCAATAACTACCATTGATAGTGCAAGCATAACGGTTTGGTTAATTCCAGCCATTATCGTTGATTTCGCCATTGGAAGCTCTACTTTAAATAATTTTTGCATACCTGTGCTACCAAATGCTTCGGATGCTTCTACTAATTCTTTTGATACTTGGCGGATTCCTAAATTCGTAAAACGAACTGTTGGTGGTGTTGCAAAAATAAGTGAAGCGAATACACCTGGAACCATGCCAATCCCGAAAAATGCTACTGCTGGAATCAAATAGACAAATGCAGGCATCGTCTGCATAAAATCAAGTATTGGCTTTATAATCGCTTCTGCAATTCTACTTTTCGACATTAGTATCCCTACTGGAACACCGATAATGACAGAAAGTAAACTTGCAAGCAATACGAGCGTGAAGGTATCCATTAAGTGCTCCCAAAGTCCTTGATTGTATACAAGCCATAGTCCAACAAAGGAAAATACTGCTAATCCAAGTTTTTTTCCTGTTATAAAAAATGCAATTAATGCAACGACAAGCATAATGATCAGTGGTGGCACAAGCATCAAATTGTCTGATACAAACTCCATGAAGTTTCCAAAGTGTTCCTTAATTGGTTCGAATAAAAATGCAAATGTATCGGTAATATCTTTTGTAAATTCTTTTGTCCAATCTGCTATTGGTATTTCGGGAATAAAATCAAGTAATTTATCAAGCATTGTCCAAATTCACCTCACTATCTCCGGCAAGTGCAGCAATTACCGCCCCACGGACAATAATTCCCGCCAGTTTTTCATCTTCTACAACAGCTACCGGAATCGGTGAACCATTAATAATATTGAAGATTTCATTCATAGATGTATCTTTTTCAACACGCTTAATATCTGTTCGTAATATAGCATGTAAATCACGTGTATCTTCTTTTTTTGCAGATGATGCATCATCTGCCGTAACATATCCTTTTAAATTACGTTTACTATCGACTACAAGAATGCTAGAAATCCCTTCTTCGCGCATTCTTTCTAAAGCAACTCTAGGACCATGTCTTTCAATATTAATTGTTTCTGGACGCTTCATAATATGGGATGCTGTTAAAATCTTAGATCGATCTACATCCTCTACAAATTTTTCTACATAGTCATTTGCAGGGTTCACGAGAATTTCTTCTGGTGTTCCAATTTGCACGATCGAGCCATCCTTCATTAATGCAATACGATCTCCAAGACGCAATGCTTCGTCTAAATCATGTGTAATAAAAATAATCGTTTTCTTCATCGTTGCTTGCAAATCAATCAGTTCATCCTGCATTTCCTTCCGTATTAGTGGATCTAATGCTGAAAATGCTTCATCCATTAACAATACTTCGGGATCATTTGCTAATGCACGAGCGAGACCAACACGCTGTTGCATACCACCAGATAGCTGATCCGGCTTTTGCTCAAGATATCCCCCAAGTCCAACCATTTGCAATGCTTCTGTTGCCTTTTCTTGTCTTTCTTCCTTCGGCACATTTTGAATCTCAAGTCCAAATTCTGCATTCTCTAGAATCGAACGATGTGGGAATAATGCAAAGCGTTGAAACACCATGCTCATTTTTTTACGGCGAACATTGCGCAAATCTTTCTTATCCATATTTGATAAGTCTTCACCATCAATAAGAATGCTTCCCTCTGTTGGCTCAATTAAACGATTCAGCAATCGTACCAACGTGGATTTCCCACTTCCAGAAAGCCCCATAATAACAAATATTTCTCCTGCTTCAACAGAAAAAGAGGCACGATTGACACCAACCGTGTTTCCGGTTTGTTTTAATATTTCATTTTTGGATAAACCCTGATCAAGCAGCTTTAATGCTTGCTTCGGATTTTTCCCAAAAACCTTCGATAAGTTTTTCGCTTCTATAATCGGCACGTTTTCACTCCTTACTCATATTCTTCTAATAATTATTATCGTTGTAATTTCCGATCTTCGTTCAACAGAAATATAATTCCTCTTTACTAGGATAAAAGTTTGATAGATTTTTGATCGAACGTCGGTTAGCTTACCTCTATAACTATATATGGTTTCCCACACACAACACAAACTTTATATTTCGTTAATTTTGTTTGTATTTTTTGTACAGTTTATTCTGTACGAACTTAAACAGTGCTTTTCTTTTAAATACTCTCATTTACTTTAAAATACATAGTAAATGTATGTTTCCAATTAATTTCAATTTAGTGTAACCTTTATATAGCAATGTTTTAGGAGGATTTTATGGCTGACAACAAGGAAGCAATCATACGTCGAATTATGATCGAGTTTTCGAAGACAATCGAAATGTTTGATTTAAATCCATTAGAGGCACGGCTATTTGCACATTTATATTTAGCAGAAAAACCAATGACACTTGACGAAATGAGTGAAGCACTTGGTAAAAGTAAAACGGCAATGAGTACAAACATACGAAGCTTGTCTGAGCTAAACCTTGTTACAAGAGTCTGGAAAAAAGGCGTTCGCAAGGATTTATATCAGGCAAATAGACAGCTGTTTAAGCTATTTACTACCTCCTATATGAATAAATGGATAGATGCCGCAGCCCATCAACGAGATACAATAAAAGAAATAGAAAATGAAGCGATAAAACAACTAGATGAGACGCCGAATGACCGAGAACTAAAAAAACTAGAAGAACAGTTATCTAGCATTTTAGTCTTTCATGAAGAGGTTGTAGCGTTTTTTCGAAATAAAAAATGAGGCTGAGACAATTCTAAAACAAGTTACTTAAAAGACGAACAATAAGATACGAAGGTAATCTAAGTGTAGTCAAAATACAGAGACTCCTGCGGGAACAGCAACAGGGGAACGCAGACTAAAACCGCTACATCCTGTAGCAACGTCTGCACTAGTACTTCCTGTACGTCGAAAGATCCACTTGGTAAAGGCTTTTTCTTTACCAAGTTAGCTGAGGCCGTGCTGCGGAAAAGAAGACATTACGAAAGTTATTTTGAGCAGAAGTCGCGCTTGTGCCTGTGGTGATAGGGAGTATTTTGACGAAGCGATGATAAAGGCTGTTTTTGATACAAATAATCCGAACTGATTCGAGTGAATCGTTCGGATTTTACTATGCACAAAATACTTTTGTCCAGTTTCATTCTTCATATACCCATCTTCTGGAAAAGCTTCATTCAGACTCTGACTCTAATATATGTATAAAAGTAGTCATTAATTGTGGGAAGTAACCTTCTTTCTTTAAAGCATAAATCGTTGCTGTTGGTTCAAACGGCAGCTGTAACATTCCCGCAAAGTGAATAAGCAGTGAGGTGTAATCTAACAACCCTTCCTCTTTCTGTATTTCAAACTGCTGATTTAGCTTCTCTAACAATAGAAAAACATCATCATACGCTTCTTTTGTTATATTCATATCAATAATCATTTTCGTAAAAGGATATTTATTTATGTCGATTATTTGGGAAATTAACTGCAATTGAAAAGCGGTAGTTATTTCTTTATTATCTTCCTCCATTAATAGCCCTCCCAATGCTTCTTTTGTTTCATACGATAATGTGAAGAATTCCGCTTTTAAAAAACCTATTTTTTGTCAAATTTATGACTATCAAAAACATCCGCATATCCGCGTCTTTTCTAGGCAAACAGCCGTTTTTTTACATGTAGCTAAAAAAAGAAAACAACGACGCGATTTATCAACGGAAAAAAACTATAAAAAAGGTATTGATTTTTATGCTTAAACATACTATTATCGTTAAGTATTTCCATCCATTAAAAATAAGGGGTGACCTAGTATGAATTGCTGGAAATCAATCAATTTTAATAAAGAATTTGGTATGAAGCGACTTTATTTTATGTCATTTTTAATCGGGCTTATTGCATTTATCCTCTTATATGTTCCAGCATCCATTGCTCATGATGGTCATCATGCAAAAGAGTCTGGTATGTTTGCTTTTATGGTTGCATTGGTTATGCTACCATCGCTTCATTCCTTTATGCATGTAATACCGATTCTTGCAATAAACAAACGCGCAAAATTAAAATACAAAACAAGAAGCAAGCTTTTTCCTATCTTTACTTATTATACTGATTCACACTTAACAAAGAAAGTATCCTTGATTGTTGCTTTGGCACCCACTTTTTTTATAACGATGCCTGGTATTTTTGCAAGCTATATATTTCCAAACTATTACGCATACATTTTACTTTTCACATGTACTAATATCGGTATTTCTTTTGTTGACTTTCTCTATGTAAGTCATATTATTAGAGCTCCTAAAAAGTCGTTTATTGAAAGTGGAAACGATGGATTTGATATATTACTGGAAGCAAATAATAGTCCACATACTCCCTCTCCTTCATATGAACTCGATTAACGAATCTATTAGAAGGGGAAGCACTGGATTAAAAATAAATAAAAATCAAAAATACGGACACCTTTTTAGGGTCCGTATTTTTATTGTTTCATTTGTACCGTAATTTTTAAGCATGGGCTTGTCTTGAAAAGCAATGTTCTATTTTTTCCTGTTCTTTCTTATTGCCTGGAATCATGGATACAATCACGAGCATAGCAATGATGAGCAATAATAACACAAATAATGGTCCTTTATATGGATGAAAATGATCCACTGTAAACCCGATAAACACTGGTCCGAGTGCGCCAATCATGAAGCCACCAAATTGCATCATTGCTGACCATGAGGTTGCTTCTTCTACCGACTTTGATTCTTCAATTGGGATAAGGAGCGCAAGTGGAAACAGTCCACCGGCACCTACTCCAATAAACACTGTGGCAACCCACGGAGAAAAATGAAGTAGTAGCAAAACAACCCCAATTAATTCTGAAAAGCCACAAAAAAGCAACCATTTTTTTCGATTTCCTCGTTTACTTACGATTGTTGGAATAATAAAGCTTACCGGAACCTGAATAATTGCAAACAAGGTAAGCACCCAACCTGAAAAGGTATGGCTATAACCCATTGCCTTGATTATTGGTGCCAACCAAGCAGTAATCGAAAAGAAAATTGCAGCCATACATCCAAAGAAAAACATCGATAAATATACATGTTTATTCGGTTTTTTCATTGGTGGAACAGTCGTAGAAGCAACTGTTGTATCCTGTGCGCGCTTTTTCAATATAGGAATAAGTAAAAGTGTTGCAATCAGTCCGAGTATACTCCAAAAGCTTAATGCCGCTTGCCACGAATGATCAATCCGTTCAAAAAGCGGAGCGGTAAAGCTTGAGCCAATAGACGCTCCAATGACAATAGAAACAGAATAAATACCCGTAACTGTACTATTTCCGGGAAAATATTTCTTAATGAATCCGGAAACTAGCGGACCTGCAATCGCAATCCCAATACCAGCGACAAATGAAGTGGCTATTAGTATACCTCCATTCGCTGTAAAAGCACGCAAAAAAGTAGAAACAAAGATAAATATCATCGCGACAAACAATGCTCGTTCCGTTCCTAATCGTTTGCCAAGCTTAACGGCGATTAATGCAAACAACCCCATTACAAATACGGGAAGTGTCGTTAATAAACTAACGGCAACCCCTGACATGCCTAAATCCACTTTAATAATATCAAGTAACGGACCAACAGAAGTTATAGCTGGTCGCAAATTTATAGAAATAAAAAATAACACGAGTACAAAATAAAAATAATTCACGTACACTCTCTCCTTCCTTGTTACTCCTTGATTTAAGTGTAATCCGAATGCTATAATAGTTCAATACTATATTTTCTATGATAACAATAGATAAAAACTATCATTTAGGAGTAGATCACATGGAAATCCGACAGCTTCAATACTTTTTAACTTTATGTAAAGAGCTTCATTTTTCTGAAGCTGCATTTAAACTAGGGATATCTCAGCCAACGTTGAGCCAGCAAATACGTGTATTAGAAGATGAATTAGGAACCCCACTCTTTGATAGAATTGGAAAAAAAACCGTTAAAACAGAAGCAGGGACGATACTAGAGCATTACGCACACGAAGTAGTTCAAAAGCTCGACAATGCAAAAGAAGCCATTGCCGATCTTACCCAATTAAATACCGGACATTTACGTATTGCTGTCTTACCTTCTGATTTAGATTACCGCTTATCCAAACTATTAATCGATTTTCATAAAGAATTTCCACGAACAAAGGTGCAAGTCATCCCATCTGTAGAAATATTAAATATGGTATTAGAAAACGAAGTTGATTTTGGTGTTGGCTTAGCTACAAAGCCTGATAAACGTATTCAATGTACTTCTTTTTACACAGAATCTTATAGCCTTTATGTTCATAATAAACATCCATTAACAGCGCGAAATGTGATTACTCCAAAAGAATTAAAGAAGCTGCCACTTGTATTGTATCCAAAAGGCTTTTACGGTCGCGATATGATTGATGATTGGTGTGAAAATCAGAACCTAACCATCCATACCATCATGGAAACCGGATCAGCAACCTCCCTATTTCAGCTAGTGCAAGAAGGTGTAGGGGCAACGATCCAACCAAGTCGACTAATTGAGCGCTTCGAATCTTTAGGCATTCAGGCTATTCCATTAAAGGATGCACCAATTCGAGATCTAGAAATAATTTATCGACGGGATAAATATTTAAGTAATGCAGCAAAAGCATTTATGGAGCGACTAGAAAAGTATTTTCAAACATCGGTATAAATATTTTCTCACTGAAACTTTCCCTATATAAAGCGAAACTTTAAACGGTGGGGATTTCTTTCAACCCCACTCATTTTTAGTAGGAGAATTTTTTTTACAAAAGCTTCATTTCAAGATAAAATCATAATTCCATCCTAAAAAGGACATTCTTCTCTGTTCAGTTTGGTCATAATTTGATACATTAATAAATATGGCTTTTTGAGTTATCGTGCAAGGAGGTTTTGTATGAGTATTTTTTTTCTTATTTACGCACTCTTTATTCTGTTAATTTTTAATTCACTGACACATAGATTTTGTATTAAAATGGAAATGAATCAAAGCAAACAAGAAAAAGTCTTTCGAACAATCAATATACTAATTTTTATTTTATTAGTTACTTCTTATGTTGAAGTGTTAAATGCAATGGTGTAAGGGCAACTGTAAAAGCTTCACATAGCTTTGTTTTTATATAAGCGACCTTTAGCATTTGTAGCAATCGGAAAGTTTTTAAGGCGGAGAGTTTTTTTTAGCTTCGAATTGTGGTATATTTGTCCTTAGCGAAAATTCTTGGCAATAAACTATTTAGGAGTGTTAAGATGAAAAAATTAGTACTTGCTGTAACACTAACTGCCGGCGTATTAGCATTATCTGCATGTAATTCAGATGACACAGATGTAGTGGTTGAATCAAAAGCCGGAAATATTACAAAAGATGAATATTACAATGAATTAAAAGACCGTTATGGCGAGAGCGTTTTACAGGAAATGGTACTTGTAAAAGTTCTTGAAGATAAGTTTGAAGTCGACAAAAAAGAAATTGATGCCGAAGTAAAGAAAACAAAGGATCAACTAGGCGACCAGTTTGAAATGTGGTTGCAGCAGCAAGGATATGGTGATGAAGAAACTTTCCGCGGTCTCGTTAAAAACTCACTTCTATACGAAAAAGCAGTTTACGAGGATGTAGAATTAAAAGATGAAGAATTAAAGCAGCAATACGATCGAATGAAAACGGAGCTAAAGGCAAGCCATATTTTAGTTGACGATGAAAAAACAGCAAAAGAAGTTAAAAAGAAATTAGATGAAGGTGGCGACTTTGCTAAGCTAGCGAAAGAATATTCAACGGATTCTTCCGCTGAACAAGGTGGAGATCTAGGCTATTTCTCTGCTGGAAAAATGGTACCCGAATTTGAGGACGCTGCTTATAGCATGAAGGTTGGCGAAGTTAGTGACCTCGTAAAATCACAGTTTGGCTATCACATTATCAAGCTAGAGGACAAGCGTAAGAAAGAAGAAGATATTGGTTCTTTTGATGATAATAAAGAAGCCATTCGTAATGACTTACGCAATAAAAAAGTAACGCCTCAAGAACAACAGGCAAAAATCGATAAAATTATTAAAAATGCAAAAATCGATATTAAAATTGATGAATTCAAGGATCTTTTTAACGTAGAAGAGCCTAAAGCAGCAGATAAAGAAGAAAAATAACTAGTAATAAAGAGACTATTCCTCGGTATTTTGAGAATAGTCTCTTGTCTTATTCTATAAAAGAAAATCGGTTAATCTGAAGCATGCTGCTTTTGTTGTCTCTTTTCAAGTCTTTCTTTTTCCAACCGTTCCATATAAATATTACCCTCTTGCTCAATAAATTTGTGCTCCAATTCTTTTTCCGCTCGCATTGCACGAAACGCCATATATCCACTAAGAAAGATAAATAAAACCATCATGAATACCCACCAAGGAACTCCTAAAATCACATTTTAACCCCCTTGTCCTTCTTCGTTTATTCCCATGTATATGAGGACAAGTTGAAAAAAATTACAATGACTAGCTTTGTTCAAAAAGCGGCTTATAGAATGCACGATTATCCATCGCAAACAAACGTTCAGTAAATTCCCCAGGCTTCACTCGTTCTAATGCCCTGTTCAGCATATTCATTTTTGCATCAATTAAATCAATCAAGTGAAGTAATTCTGCTTCTCGTACTAAAGGAGGCTTTGGACTTCCCCATTCTGCTTTGCCATGATGACTTAATACAAGATGTTGCAGAATCATTACTTCCTCCCCTTCAATTTGCAACTCTTGTGCCATCCCTTTAATCTCTTCAACCATTATTGGAATATGTCCTAAAAGCTTTCCTTCAATCGTATAGGATGTAGTTACCACTCCTGATAGCTCACGTAGTTTTCCGAGATCATGTAATATAATACCCGCATACAATAGATCTTTGTTTACTTCTGGATATAACTTATAGAGCTCTCTCCCAATCGAAAGCATACTTACAATGTGATGTGCCAAACCTGAAGCATATTCATGATGATTTTTCGAAGCAGCAGGATATGTTAAAAGGGCATCTTGATACTTTTTTATAAAAGCACGAACAATTCGCTGAATCGCAGGGTTTTCCATCTCGAAAACAGCTTCTGTTAATTTTTCCATCAACACTTCTTTATCAACTGGGGCCTTTTCAACAAAATCCGAAATTTTTACCCCATCCGTAGGCTGTGCAGGACGAATAGAAAGAATCTTCATTTGTGACTTCCCCCGAAACTGATTTACTTCACCATTAATCCACACAATTTGCTCTTGGATAAAAGTTGATTCATCTTCCTTTGAAGCGTCCCACAGCTTTGCTTCCATTTCTCCACTTGCATCACGTAAAATTAATGTTAAAAACGGTTTTCCACTGCTTGTAACTCCTTTTGATACTTCCTTTATTAATACAAAATCTTGAAATCCCTCTCCTACTTGGTAGTCTAATAACCCTTTTCTTGTTTCCTGTTTCATTTTACTTACTCCTTCCCCACCCAATGAAAAAGATTGACAATGTAAAGAGGCTTGCAGCTTTCTGTTCACCACTGTTTTTTATGTCAATCTTCTCCATTGTTTTATTCATCTATTTTTGGAATGTATTCAAATATTTTTCCAGATTCGATCACACGGATAAATTTCATTAGCCATAAATAATAGTTTTTCGCATAATGAAGTCGATCGATATCGTGCTTTATTTTTTCTTGTAATGCTGGGTCTTTTGTTTGTTGTAAAAGTTGCTCTAGCTTTTCCATCGCTTCGTCTGCTTCTTCCATATTCGTTTCTGTATGCTGACGCCAACGATTACCAAACAACGAAGTAAATGATTTATACCAATCCTCCTCTGATTGATATAAATCCTTTCGTATTCCTTTTTTAAAGGTTGATTCAACCATTTTCATATCAGATAAAGTTCGAACGCCTGTTGACATACTTGTTTTGCTCATCACTAAAGCATCACGCATATCATCTAACGTCATTGGCTCCTCTGAAAAATACAAAACCCCATATAATCTACCTATGGATGAAGTAATGCCATAAAGATTCATGTTTTTGGCGATTACTTGGATAAATTTTTCTATTGTTTCTTCATAAATTTCCCAATCATTTTGCTCAGGCATCAAAAGCCCCTCCAACTGCTTTAATCAATAAATCTTCCAAGGATTATCTCTCCATGATCAATTTCCTGAAAATAGTTTATCATGGATTGCACTTTTATGCACTTTAAGAATGAAGAAAACGATTTTCTTTCTTTATAATTATGCACGAGCTTCTATTTGACCATACGATTTATCTGCAGCGAGATGAATTGTTTTTACATGCTGTACGGCTTTTAAAACATCTTTATTACAAGTGAACAAGAGTACTTGATGTAGGCTGGATAGCTCCTCCAAAAGCTGAAGCATCCGCTTTCTGCGAATCGAATCAAAATGAACAAATGCATCGTCAATAATAAACGGGAGCTGTTTTCCTTCACTCATAACTTCACTAATTGCGATGCGCAAGGAAACATAAAGCTGATCAATAGTTCCTTGTGATAGTTCATTTACATCAAACCGTTGCTGATTCCTTGTTTCGACATAAAGTGGTTCGTTTTCTTCAGGAAGGATTACTCGGATATAAGCCCCACCTGTCAGAACATTAAAGTAACGTGCTGTCCGTTCTAGTACCTTCCCTAAATGCTTATCTTGATAGCTCTTTTTCGTATCACGAAGCAGTTCTTTCGCTGTTTTTAAAATGGCCCATTCCTTCGTCAAACTTTGAAGCTGATCCACTTCATTTTGCAGTCGATGCATTTCCTTTGAATAGCTTTCGGATGATTCCATTTGATCGAGTTTTGCCTTAGTAGCTGCCAGTTCTTGTCGAGCATCCTCAAGCTCTGTTTCAAGGGATTGAATCGTGTCTTTTACCGTTTGTTTGGAAAGTTCCAATTCACTTAAGTTAGGCATGTGCTTAAGCAAGGGTTGCAGTGCTTCCGCTGAAAAGGCAGTTGTAAGCTGGTTATGATAATGATTTTTACGTTTTGTTCTATCCATCTGTTCCTCTTGAAGAGCTGCTTTTTCATAAAAAGCATTTTCATCCTCTACTTCTGCATGATTTAACAGATTTTCAAGTTCCAAATTATACGTACCTAATTTCTTATCCATGTCTTGTTGTTGCTTCGCATTAACTTGTAATTGTTCTTCGAAATACTGTTTCTGCTCTTTTACTTGTCGATACGCCTGGACATCTTCTTCTATCTTCTCTAGCTGTAATAACCAATGCTTTGGAATAAAATCCTGCAAATGCGCTTGTAAAAACTTATCAACCTTACTAGTAAATTCTTCATGCACCTCTATCTTCTTTTGTCGTTCCTCCATTAATTGTTGTTGTTCTTGATTAGCTTGGAGAAGGTTTTTTAACGAATGAAAAAGCTCTGGCCAATATTGAACGTCTACACCTTCTAAAAATGGATATGTGTTCTTCTCCGCATCCACGTCGTTCATAAGCTTATTTTTCTTTTGGAGGTAAATTTGTTCCTTTTCTGCCCATTGCAGCTGTTGTACACTCAATTGTTGTAACTGTTCTAATGCGCTTTTTTGTTCTGTCCGATAATCTTGGTCAATCGTTAATCGTTTCTCTGCTTCCTTTCGATTTTCAGAATCTTGCTTGTCTAACTCTTCATCAGTAGCAACAGAATTGATCATTTTCTCCATTGTTCTAATTGCATTCTTCCCCCATAAGTGCTGGCCAAAACCACCAACCAATCCAATCGCCATGATATTTAATAAATAATAACGGAGTGGCGTATCTACCATAAATGCGATTACTCCAACAAAACTCGCCAGGAACAAAGAAGCTATGAGAATCCTTTGACTTCTGCGTTGTTTTTTAAGTTTCGTTTGCTTCCAAGCTGCTTTCTTATTCTTATCCTCCTGCTTTAATTGTTGAAGAAGCGCATATTCTTTATGTTCATTTATAAGCTGCTCTAATTCATCACGCTTTTCCTGTGGCAGCAGCTGTTCTTCAAGCTCTTTTAATTGTGCCTCTACATAGCTCTCTTTATTGTCTAACAGCCGCTTTTCCTTCGTTAATTGCTCTTGTTCCAACTCAAGCGATTGTTGACGATTTTTTAACGTATTCCACGTTTTTTCTAATTGAAATGGGAAATGAACGTCCTTTAAATTTGCTCTATTAATAGGAAGATGGAGCTTTTTCAATTCGGAAATCATTTGTACGTCCAATCGTTCAATCGAATCCGTAAGATGCTGGATTTCTCTTTCGTTGTCAATATAAAATTGCTTTTCCTGCAAGATAGACTCCGCTTCCTTGAGAGGTAATCGTTCCTTTAGCGTCGCTTCTAAACGTTGTATATTCTGTTTAAAGTCAGATGCATTGGATTTTAAAATAGCGAGCTCGCTTTTTATCGGTAATAACTTTTCCTTTAACTGCCGTAACCGTTCAACGCCTTGTTCAGGAAATCGAATATCCTCCGGAAGCTCTGCAAGCCGCTTCACGCATGTATGCAGCTCCTGAAGGCTTGGTAGAAACTGTATCGTCTTATCCAGTTGTATAAGCTGCTGATTTTCATGTTGTATCTCTACACGTAATTTTTCTAGCTTTTCCCCTAGCTTTTTCGCTTCATCCGTTCGTTTTTGATACGTTCCTTCCTCTGCTTTCATGCTCGCCAGCTCGAACTGCAGCTGCTCTAATTTTTCCAGTTGTTTATTTATCGCAGGTATTTTTCCATTCGGTTTAAACAACTCCCCAATTTGCTGTTCTAGCTTTTTTTCGATGGCATATAAATGGCTAGCACCTGATGTTCCTATCCCTAGCAATACCTCTCCAATATCCTGCTCCTTCATTTGTCGAATCGCCGTTAAATCAAGTGCAGAAAAAGCATAAATGGATTTATATATTTTTGCGTTCATTCCATGCAATCGTTCCTGCAACCACTGTTCATCAAATGTCTGGCCATCCTCTGTATAACAAACAGCAGCTCCATTTCGAACATCCCCTACGCGCTCAATCACAAAAGTTCCGACGTTATCATCAACAACTGTCAATCTGCCTCCAAGCTTACTACTTGTTTTTGGTTGATACAGCGTTCGCTGCTTTGGAGGAAGGCCAAAAAGCATAAACAAAATAAAATGCTGTAAAGTCGACTTTCCTGATTCATTTTCCCCATAAATACATATAAATGGTTGATTGGAAAAATCAATGGTTTCATCAATCCATTTTCCAAACCCATAAATTGTTGCTTCGATGAACTTCATGGTTTTTCCTCCCTTCCTATCCCTTCAATAGCTCCCGCTTTAAAATTGCCATTGCCTTTTGCTTTATTTCTTCTTCCTCATTATTCGTTAAAGGCGGCACATATTTTCGTGCTTGCTTATGACGATACAGCTCGCTGAGATAGTCCTTTACCGGCGCCTCTTGCTGTGTATGCTCTAGCTCACTAATAAAATGAGCTCCTTCTGGAAAGCTCTTTTCATGCGTTATTTCCGTCGTAAATTTATAAATATAATACCACTGCGTTGTCACACCGAATTGTTCGTTTATATATTCCACTAGATCATCTAGATGCCCTTCTTGTTCCCAATCTAAGAGTAAGTCCATTTGACTCGTTAACGACAAATGAATAAGCTGAGGGCTTGAGCTTGCTAATTGTGTTATCTCGTTTCGAAGGATCTTCTCGAGCTCTAATAAGTCCTCTACATCTGATACATCGATGGCTAATGGTGTAAATGCTACTGCTTGCAATGGAACGAACGTCATCTCATGCTTCGTTTCGGTCAAGGTTACGATGTAGCAGCCTTTTTCACCATCTTCCTTTCTGCTTCTTCCTTGAACATTCCCTGGATAAACGACTGGAGGGGATGCTGTTAAAATCTCGCGTTTATGAATATGACCTAGTGCCCAATAATCAAACGGCAATTTTGTCAGCTCCGAAAGCTGGAAAGGTGCATAACGATCATGGGTCGTATTCGTATGAATACTTCCATGGAGCATCGCAATCTGAAAGGGCATATTTCGCTCAGAAACATGGTATTCTGCTACTTTATTTTGCAGTACTGCTTGGTTTTCATAGCTAAACCCATAAATAGAAGCTAGTGCTTGTCCATTTTTACGATACGTCGCTTGACGCACTGTTTCATCCGGAAAAACAAAAACATTAGCTGGATACGTAATCGGATAGCTATTCCCATTTACATAATCATGATTCCCATAGGATAGGAAAACTTGAATATGATGTTTATTGAGTTCCTCGAATGCTTGTCGCAAGCGGATTTGCGCCTTTAAACTCTGCCTTTCATTATCAAACAAATCCCCAACCAAAAGAATAAAATCGACCTTTTTTTCAATGGCAACACGCACAAGCCGATCTAAAGCAGCAAACGTACTTTCACGTATTTCATTAAATATCTTTTCAGGAAGATTTGCCATCCCTCTAAACGGACTATCTAAATGCAGGTCTGCTGCATGAATAAATGTAATTTCCTTGTTCATCTCTACCGTCCTTTCACAATCATTATGTTCATTTTATCAAAACGAAGGTGCGAATGCACGTTCGACATAAAGACATAAATATGGAAAGGAACGTGACTTCCTCTCGCCTATGTGCTTCCTAAAGAGAACCGAAAACTGTATTAAAAGAACCCATTGCTTTAAAAAGCAATTAGAGAACCTGAAAACGACTTGCTTGAAACGAAAGGCGACGACTCCTGCGGGAAAAGCATGCGTCTTGAGACCCTACAGCGAAACGTTTTTGTGAGCGAGGAGGCTCAAGCCATGCCTCGCGGAAAGCGTCCGCTTGCAGTGCAATGCAACAGATTTAATATAATAGCTTTTACGAAATATTAATAATCAAGGAACCATTTTTAAAAAAGAAATAAGAGAACCTGAAAACGACTTGCTTGAAACGAAAGGCGGCGACTCCTGCGAGAAAAGCATGTGTCTTGAGATCCCACAGCGAAACGTTTTTGTGAGCGAGGAGGCTCAAGCCATGCCTCGCGGAAAGCGTCCGCTTGCAGTGCAATGCAATAAAATAATACAAGATTACTTTTACGAAATAATATGCAGGATTTTCAAACTTTAGAGAGAATATATTATATAGAAACGAAGCAACTGGAGGGGACATTTATGAAAACCTATGTATTAACCGTTTTTGATAAAGCTGGAGAGCTTTTATTCGAAGAAAGCTTTGAAGCAACGAATAATGAAGAAGCACAACAAATTGGAAAAGCAAAGCTAGAAGAAAAAGGATACAGTGAACATACACATCGCTGTGTTTCGCCCGATGCAAAACTAGTCTTATTTCACCGCTGATCGTAATTCCCGTCTCTAAACAAAACCCGACTTCATGAACTAGCCTTAAGCCAGTACAGAAGTCGGGTTTGATTATTTACCTGTAAACATTGGTTGACGCTTTTCTAAAAAAGCACTAACCCCTTCTTTATGATCTTCCGTTAGTCGAAGCGACCATTGATTTTCCCGCTCTTTCTCTAAATATCGCTTTAATGTATTCCTTTGTTCTGTATGGTAGAGCATTTTTGTTTTTATCATTGCTTCGAGAGGAGCTGCTAAAAGCTTTTTACCGTGCATCGTTGCAGCATCCAGCACAGCTTCCTCCACTAAAATATCAACAAGCCCCATTTCTTTTGCTTTTAAGCCATTGACCTGTTTCATACTCCAAATAAACTGCTTTGCTTGATGGGTACCTAGCCGTTTTTCCACCCAATAATGGCCTCCTCCATCCGGAGCAAGACCAACGCCAAGGAACAGCATACCAAGCTGTGCTTCTTTCTCTGCAATAATATAATCAGCTGTTAATGCCAAGCTTAGACCTAAACCAGCTGTGGAACCATTTACTGCGGAAATAACTAGCTTAGGCATCAAAAAGAGCTTCGAAACAATTTTTTCGATTGTTTGCATGACATCATCGAAAAACTGCTTGTTACTCCAGTCACTCATCATGCTTATGTCTCCACCAGCAGAAAAAGCCTTTCCTTCACCAGTAAGAATAAGGACACGATCCTCGTTTTTTTCGGCTTGTTCGATTGCCTGTAAAAGTTCATCAAGCATTTCTAAGTTTAATGCATTGTATCGATCAGGCCGATTTAATTTAATATATGATATGTGATCGATACTTTGATATAAAACGGTATTCATACTTCTTCCTCCTTCTAATGACAACCTATATAACACTATTTCGACTAGAAGGAGAAAAACCCTTTATTCCGAAAGCAGATTTTTCTAAATTCCCACAAAAATAGGGATAAAAAAATAGACCCACACATTTGGGTCTATTTGGATACATGTACATAGATTTAATGCTTTGCTTCCTCTGCGCCATAAAGCTCTTCTAAAGGCTTTGTAATAATCCTGCTAATCTCATTAATCACAATATTTAAACGTTGTTCTTTCTCCATCAAACGAGAAATAGCTTCATGTTGTTGAACAAGCTCAACAATGCTTTTTGCCTTTTCTACCTCTTCTTCGGAAATTTCTAAGCCTTGCATTTGCTTTTCTTGAAGCTGCATTTGCGTATCGCGAAAATCTTCGAACATTTTTTTAGCAGCTGAATCGTTCATTACTGTTTCAAATGCCTGCTTAAGCTCCTGAAATTCCACGCTTTCTCGTATTGCTTTTTCCAAGTCATAAGCACTATCATACATATTAGGCATATTTTTTCACCCTTCCCATCATCATAGAATACGAATTCCAAAAGGCTGCTTCATATCTTGTCACAGCATTGACACTGCCTTATTCTATGTAGTTTCGTCCTCCACAGCATCTTCTGCTTTTGGTTTCTATCTAGAACCACTATAACAAACGTGTACACGCATGTATAGCGTTTCGAAAAAAATAGCGTTGAATGAAAATTGTTTTTCTCTTCACTTAACATTGCTATAATGAATGAAAGCCCTGTGAAAAGAGGTTTTTTATCATGTTAAAACAATTGAAAAACGTTTTTTCTACGTTAGTCGTAGATGTAGAACAACCAATAAGTATGGATTATGAATGGTTTTTAACAGAAGACCGAAAAGTAATCGGTATTCATAAATCGGAATTAACTGATAGAGATATATCCATTCTTCATACATTTTTCGATCCATATCATGCCGTTTTTCCCGTTTGGACAGAAAAGGAACGGCTATGGAACGATCGAATAAAACATGCTGAAAACGGATCGAATAAACAAGCTTTTCCTTTTCGCTTTGTGTACTTCTCAATAGAATCAAAAGAAATGGACCCAGCCACATTCAAGGATGCTATTTGCGCCCTTTTTAATAAAGATGTACCTATTCTCTGGAAGACTACACGTGAAGGAATTCTTATTGAAGAAAAATCGACAACTGATGATGCCATTTCCTATGAAGAAATTATTGATGTACTGATGAGTGATATGTATGTAAATATTCGATTTTATGTTGGTCATTATCAGCAAGATTTACAGCAATTACCACACTACCATCAAACGATTACATCGCAGGCAAAAACTGCCTTTTCATTAACGGATATGCATGTAATTACATACACGGATGCCATTCCTTACATAATTATGGATCATGCAGAGCCGTCCTTTATAAACGAATTGCCGACACTCGTTTTAAAAGAGTGTTTGTATGATACAGAACTACTGCAAACCGTCGAAATGTTTATTGCCTGTAATTTAAATCTGTCAGTTACAGCAAAGCGATTGTACATGCATCGAAACAGTTTGCAATATCGCATTGATAAATTTATCGATAAAACAGGGTTTGATATCCGCGATTTTCGTCAAGCCGTTACCGTATATTTTGCGATATTATCTCATAAAAACAACCAAAAACAAAATGCTTAGCCGTAAACATGCACAAAATGATTGAAAATCTTTGTGCATGTTTCCTATTACATGAATCCACTTCATTCTTTATACTATAGTTAAAGAAAGAATGCGTTTACATTATTTATTGGAGGGGAAACACATGGCAGAATTACGCTTAGAGCATATTCAAAAAATGTACGATAAAAAAGTAGTTGCAGTAGATGATTTTAATTTACATATTAAAGATAAAGAATTTATCGTTTTTGTTGGACCATCTGGTTGTGGGAAATCAACGACACTACGGATGATTGCAGGCCTTGAGGAAATAACCGATGGTGAATTTTATATTGACGACAAAAAGATGAACGATGTAGCTCCAAAAGATCGCGATATCGCAATGGTGTTCCAAAACTATGCACTTTATCCACATATGAATGTGTATGATAATATGGCATTCGGTCTAAAACTACGGAAATTCAAAAAAGAAGAAATTGATAAGCGTGTTAAAAACGCTGCTAAAATTCTTGGCTTGGAAAACTATTTAGATCGAAAACCAAAAGCATTGTCGGGTGGACAAAGACAGCGTGTAGCACTTGGACGAGCAATTGTTAGAGACGCAAAGGTTTTCCTAATGGATGAACCACTATCAAACTTGGATGCAAAGCTTCGCGTACAAATGCGTGCAGAAATTCAAAAGCTTCATCAACGTCTGCAAACGACAACCATTTATGTAACACATGATCAGACAGAAGCAATGACAATGGCTACACGACTGGTTGTTATGAAGGATGGCGTGATTCAACAGGTTGGTGCTCCAAAAGAAGTGTATGATTTTCCTGAAAACATCTTTGTAGGTGGCTTTATTGGATCTCCATCCATGAACTTCTTAAACGGAAAATTAACAGAAGGCTATTTTGTAATGGATGAAATAAAGATTAAAGTACCAGAAGGTAAAATGAAAGTGCTTCGCGACCAAGGCTATGTTGATAAAGATATTGTACTTGGCATTCGACCAGAAGACATTCATGACGAGCCTGTTTTCATTGATTCCACTCCGGAAACAAAAATTACAGCGCATGTTGATGTTGCAGAATTAATGGGAGCAGAAACCTTCCTTTATTCCAAAATAAATAACCAGGATTTTATTGCTCGAGTAGATTCTCGTACAGATATCCAAGGTGGACAAAGTATCGAACTTGCACTTGATATGAATAGCGCACATTTCTTCGATACAGAAACAGAACTACGTATCCATTAAAATTCACTCAAACAAAAAGGGAAAGCCAGTTGGCTTTCCCTTTTATAGTCTATAAGGGGGATTATCCCTTTAGGCCATCGTTATTAATATTGTTGTCCACCAAGTTGCTGTTGTGCAGTTGCAACAAGACGTTTTGTGATTTCTCCACCTACAGAACCGTTAGCACGAGATGTTGTATCAGCACCAAGCGTTACGCCAAATTCTTGTGCGATTTCTTGCTTCATTTGGTCGATTGCTTGCTGAGCACCATAAACTAAAATTTGATTTGAGCTGTTGTTGTTTGCCATGTGTATCACCTCCTGTACTAAGTATTGTTGGCAGTTTCAGAATTAATATCACAAAAATTGCTTGGTAATTTGTGCTTGAATTACTACTAATTATTTAGAATAGGGAGCCACTTTTTTGTACAGGAAATGAAAAGGCAAGCCAGAATTCGGCTTGCCTTGTTCATTATTTAGGATATGTCATTTCTTTCGGTTTAACAAACTTATCAAATTGTTCTGATGTTAACAGCCCTAATGCAACAGCTGCTTCTTTTAAGGTAGACTGATCGGCAAATGCTTTCTTGGCAATTTTCGCAGCATTTTCATAGCCGATATGTGGATTTAATGCAGTTACAAGCATTAACGAATCATTTAAATACCGTTCGATTTGATCATAATTCGGTTCAATCCCCTGTGCACAGCGCACATCAAACGACAGCATACTATCTGCGAGCAGCTGACAGGATTGCAAGAAATTATATGCCATTACAGGCTTAAAGACATTCAATTCAAAATTCCCTTGGCTAGCAGCAAAACCAATTGTCGCATCATTGCCCATCACCTGTGCAACTACCATTGTCACCGCTTCGGATTGTGTTGGATTGACCTTTCCAGGCATAATAGAGCTACCAGGTTCATTTGATGGAATGGTTATTTCTCCAATTCCACAGCGCGGACCACTAGAAAGCCAACGAACATCATTTGCTATTTTCATCATATCGGCAGCAAGTGCTTTTAATGCCCCATGCGCATAAACAAGCTCATCATAGCTTGTTAATGAATGAAATTTATTTGGAGCAGAACGAAATTCATTTTTCGTTACATCACTTATTGCGGCACATACGCGCTCGGAAAATTCTGGATGGGCATTTAATCCTGTACCAACTGCCGTCCCACCTATTGCAAGCTCTTTTAAATGCTGTGCACTTTCAGAAATCATCATTTCACTTCGCTCAAGCATCCGATGCCAACCACTTATTTCCTGTCCTAAAGTCAATGGCGTTGCATCCTGTAAATGCGTTCGACCAATTTTTACGATATGTTCAAAAGCATCCATCTTTTCCTTGAAGGTTGCTTTTAATGCTTGTAGCGCTGGTAGTACTGCTTCTTCAAGCTTTAAGGCCGCTGCAACATGTAACGAAGTAGGATATGTATCATTAGAGCTTTGTGACTTATTAACATCATCATTCGGATGAAGTCTTTCTTCACTTCCTTGCGCCTCTAGCCACTTATTTCCTGCATAAGCAATCACTTCGTTAACATTCATATTGGATTGCGTACCACTCCCAGTTTGCCAAACAACTAATGGAAAGTGATCATCTAATTCCCCAGCAACAATTAATCCTGCTGCATGAGCAATCGCTGCTGCTTTATTTTCTGATAATAGACCAAGTTCATGATTCGCTTGTGCTGCACTTTGTTTTAAAATTGCAAATGACTGAATAATCTCTTTGGGCATTTTTTCATTTCCGATTGGAAAGTTTTGCTTACTTCGCTGTGTTTGTGCTCCCCAGTACTTATCTGCGGGTACCTTCACTTCCCCTAACGTATCCTGTTCGATTCGATAATCCATCCTCATTTCCTCCCTATGTTCTCTAAAATTCGCATAACATACAATATGTATGCATATCCTTCCTCATCCGCTTCTATTGTATCAAATTTTTATGTATAGGTAACCATCTGAAACTTTTCCATAGAAACAACGGAAAGTCATAAATTTGTCTACTTTAGTGACACAAATGAGCGTTTTTATCATTTATACTGTTAGAAGTTGTTTTAATCGTTTACTCTTTTTGCATTTACTACTATAATAACTGTTTGGATATACGATTTTTCAACAGAAAGGTACGATAGGAGGTTTTACGAGTGCCAAATATTTGGACACATATGCTTTTCTGTGAAGATGTAATTGATACAATTGGCAATTCTCCAGATCCATACTTTAAATATGATTCGATGTTAAAACTCGGTGCACAAGGGCCAGATCCATTTTTTTATTATAATTTTTGGCCATGGATAAAAAATGAACCTGTTCATGAAATTGGGATGCAGCTACACTCAAACCATTGTGGCCCATTTCTGCTTGATTTAATAACCTCTGCTAAAGCAATGGATAAAGAAGTTCGGGCCTATGTGTTTGGTTTTATTACACACCATATTTTGGATCGCAATACACATCCATATATCAATTATCGCGCAGGATATAATAGCAATAATCACCAAAGACTTGAGGTTATCATTGATACAATTATGATGGAAAAATACCATAATTTAAAAACATGGAAAACACCTGTCTACAAAGAAATTAATGTTGGAACACGTTTAAATGCCAGCATTGTAGAATTGCTTCACGAAACCATTCAGAAGCATTATCCAGACATTGCGAAATCATCATCTTCCTATATTCAAAAAGCTTATCGTGATATGAAGCTAGCTTTGAAGCTTCTTTCAGATCCATACGGTTGGAAAAATGCCCTGCTAAAATCCCTTGTTTCTGCATACTCCCATCAACCTGTAAAAAATCAAGTGGATTATTTAAACTTAGCGCATACAGCTTGGAAGCATCCAGCAACTGGGGAAATATCGACTGAAAGCTTTATTGATTTATATGAAAAAGGAAGAGCAGAAGCCATTGAAATTATGACAGCTGTCCTTCTTTATTGGGATTCGGAAAAAGATATTGAGCTAGACAAAATAAAAGCATTAATAGGAAATATTTCATATGATACTGGTAAACCGATTGAATTAGCGCTAGAAAATAAATATAGCGAACCAATTGTCTAACAGAACAAAACCGCAGCTTAACTGCGGTTTTTGCATTAGACACTCTAGCCGTTATTTAACCTTGATCTCTACAACTTCACTTGGCTTAGTTAACCGCTGTGCATCCTTTATCCCCTGCTCGACATTTACAAATTTTAATAAAATAATACCAACTATAAAGAAAAACATGAGCGAAACAATGCCTAGTCTACTGGAACCAGTAAGCTGCCCAACGAGTGCGAAAATAAACGGTCCAAAAATCGCTGCAAATTTGGATGATATGCCATAAAACCCAAAAAATTCTGCATGCTTGTTGTCTGGAACCATCCTACCAAAAATAGATCTACTCATTGATTGTGCTCCACCTTGAACAAAACCTACACAAATAGCCAAAATGTAAAAATGGATTGCAGTGTTCATGAAATATCCGAATAATACAATTGCCATATAAACGTATAATGATATTGTTAAAGCACGTTTCGCGGTGATCTTCTTTGCTAACCATCCAAAGAAAAACGTGCATGGTATCCCGACAAATTGCGTGATTAATAAGGCTGCAATTAAGTCATTTTGCTCTATTCCAATATCTCTACCATAAATAGTAGCCATTTTTATTATCGTGGAAATACCATCATTATACATCCAAAAAGCAAGTAAAAATATAAGTAATTGTTTGTATTGCTTAAGCTCTTTAAACGTACTCCCTACTCTTGAAAAACCAATAGAAATATAGGACTTTTCTCGTTTTACGTTAATCTTTTTCTCTTCTTTAATATACTTGAACAAAGGAATTGAAAAAATAAACCACCATAGTCCTACTGAAGCAAAAGAAAGCTGGCTCGCTACGGTTGCATTGGGTATGCCGAACCAATCATGCTTTAAAATAAGTAAAATATTAATAGCAAGTAGAATACCTCCACCAATATATCCCCAAGCAAAGCCTGCTGCTGATACTTTATCGATTTCTTCTTCCTTCGCAATTTCCGGTAAAAACGCATCATAGAACACATTTCCACCAGAGAAACCGATTGTACCAATTATTAACAGAATGGAAGCAAAAATATAATCTCCTTCATTTACAAAAGCTAACAATACACTTGCAATTATTCCCATATACGCAAAAAAACGGAGAAATTTCTTCTTTGCAGCCGAAAAGTCGCTAATCGCTCCTAATATTGGCGCTAGAACTGCTACAATCAATGCGGCGATTGATTGGGAATAACCCCAATAGCTTGCAGCTAAATTTTCTTGCAGACCGCTTGCTGCAACATCATAGTAAAATGTCGGAAGCACAGCTGCCATAATTGTTGTAGCAAATGCAGAATTTCCAAAGTCATATAACACCCAGCTAAAGGTTGATTTGTTTCTTTTTTTCACATACACTCCCCCTTCTACGTAAGCTTATCAAAATTTCGACTTGAATAGCACTTTTTTATGAAAACTTTATATTTAATCCAAACAACTGCATTCTTTGCTTCTTCTAGAGGACACCCTTTTAGACCTAATCTTCACAAGACTATCAGGACATAATACCTGCTTATTACGCAAAAAAACCCTTACCAAATAAGGCAAGGATTTAAATTATAAATTTTATTCCCATATATACTGTTTGTACACTTCACCTAGACGATTGAATTGTTCTTGGTCGCCATTATCAATGCTTGTATTTATTTGTTGTTCTAATCTTTTTTTATTCCAATTAAAGCATAATTCATCCAGAATAAGTCGGGATGTCAGCTTTATTTCAAACGGAATTTCCCTTTTAGCGTGCAGTACCCTTCCAGCATATCGATTGACACGATAAATGACCTTTTCCTTTTTCATGGGGTCACGCCTCCTATTCCTTTATTCTATTATCCTAAACTTTGCGTATAAATGCAATAAAAAATTTAAAATTATGCAAATTTACCATTTAATTGTTAATGTTTGCTTTTTTTACCGTATGAAACTTAATTTCAGCTTGTCAATACATATACCTTCACGCTTGAATGTTTCTCTAGACCCACTAGCTACTGCTTTGATAAAATGTTATAGCTATTGAAATAATATATGGTACATATACATATTGGAGGAATTCCATGAATTCAATCGATGATTTAAAGCAAGGGGAAAAAGGAGCTTGGGTAAGTATCCTAGCATACTTCGTTTTAGCCATTACAAAATTAGTTATCGCCTACGCAGGAAACTCAGAAGCATTACGTGCTGATGGCTTAAATAATTCAACAGATGTGATTGCATCTGTTGCGATTTTAGTAGGATTGCGCATCTCTAGAAAGCCTCCAGATCAAGACCACCGTTATGGACACTACCGTGCAGAAACAATTGCCTCTCTATTTGCCGCATTTGTCATGATGGCTGTGGGTCTACAAGTTGTTGTCAACACATTTAAGAAAGTGATGCAAAATGAAACGGTCCAACCAGATATGTTAACTGCTTGGGTTGCTCTTGGTGCAGCTGCCATCATGTTTATCGTTTATTGGTATAATCTAACATTGGCACGCAAGATTAAAAGTGGTGCACTCTATGCCGCAGCCCAAGATAATCGATCAGACGCACTTGTTAGTATTGGGGCTTTTATCGGTATTATTGGAGCACAATTTGGACTTTATTGGCTAGATCCGTTTGCAGGATTTATTGTTGGAATTATTATTTGTAAAACTGCCTGGGATATTTTCAAAGACTCTAGCCACGCATTAACAGATGGCTTTGATGAAAAACAGCTTGAAAAAATAGGACGAAGTATCGCTAAAGTAACAGGAGTAAAAAAGGTAGAGGATGTAAAAGGCCGTATTCATGGCAATCAAGCGTTAATAGACATAACCATACTAGTCGATCCAGAATTAAATGTCGAAGAAAGCCATAATATTACCGTACGTATCGAAAAGCTATTAGCTGAAAAGCATAATATAACGTATACCCATATTCATATTGAGCCCTTTAATGGACAAAAAAGTTCGAGCAAATAGGATAAAATCTTCCTTCGCTCGAACTTTTTCTATTCTTCTTTATTCATTGAATGATGTTAAAGGGATTAAATTGATAAAAAGAATACTGCAGCAATCGCTCCTAGAACTACAAAAATGATATTTAATCCGAGCAACGACAATCCCACGGCTACCAGTCCACCTAATAGACCAATATGCGGTTCATTTGGCTTTACTGCCATAATTCCTGGAAAAATTAATGCACCTAATGCTGCAAATGGTATAGCCGCAAGCCAACGATTAATCCAATCCCGAAATTGTAATCGATCAACGATAAATGCAGGCACCATTCTTGGAATCATCGTTACAAGGGACATTCCGATAATAATAAGAAAAATCATGCCTGCTCCTCCTTTAACAAAAAGATCCCACTTCCGCCTGCTATTACTGTTCCACAAACAATAGACCACCCAGTACTCATCTGAAGAACATAAAGACAAAATACATTAATGACCATTGCCTGCAAGGCGATAAGCCCAACTCTTTTTTCTTTTTTTACCGATGGTACTAATAATCCGATAAACATCGCATATAATGCGACGCCCATACTTTGACTTAATTTCTCTGGAATTATTTCTCCAAGAACACCACCTAAAAAAGATCCGCCAACCCAAGCTACATAAGCAGTTAAAAACAAACCAGCATAAAAAAATGCACCTTTTTCTTCTTTTGCTTCCGTTGTATGGAGTGCAGAAACCGCAAATGTTTCATCTGTTAACCCTAAAGATAGTGGAAGCTTCCATTTTAAATCCATACTGCGTAATCGATTCATAAATGATAAGCTCATGACAAAATGGCGAAAATTAAGGACAAAGGTCGCGATAATAATTTCTGCTGCACTCGCTCCAACCGCAATCATCCCCGCTCCCATAAATTGACTAGCACCAGCAAAAACGAGCACACTCATCGAGGTTAGCTCAAGCAGAGACATGCCCGATTGCTTAGCTAAAACACCGTATGTAATTGCAATCGGCAAATAACCGAGCATAATGGGAAGACCTACTGTAATGCCTCTTTTAAACATATTTCCCGCTAGAGAATAAGTGACTTTTTCTCTTTTAGCAGCATCCATTTTTTCTCCCCCCTCAACCAAAATTTCATCTATTATAACGCAATTACGAAAAATTAAAAAGCTGTTTTTATAAATTGCCTATTGACATTTACTTTCATCTCACGGTATATTCTTAATTAATATTTAAAAATGAATGGATAATAATCCAGAAATGAATAGTAGATTACTCTGGTGCAGCATGTAGAGACAAAGCGTTTGGTGAAAGCTTTGGCGGAGAGTTGATTGAATTACACATTTCAGCCTTTGGATTTAATCATGATGAGTGGATGTTTTGTAATGAACACTTACAAAGCATCAATCAGGGTGGTAACGCGGAGCTAACTTCGTCCCTATTATAGGGGGCGGAGTTTTTTGTTTTTTAAAAAAAGAGGAGGTAGTTCGATGTTTCCAATTAAACCAAAATATTCACCAAAGCTTATCGAAGCTTTAAGCATTTTTATCATACTCATTGGGTTAATCAGTTATTTCATCATTCGTCTTGGAACAGTTCCTCATATCCCTATATTACTTTCGATATTGGTTCTGGTAGCATATGGAAGCTTACGAAAGATTCCTTTTCAGGATCTTCATAATGGACTAATTGATGGAGCGAAAACGGGAATTGCCGCCGTATTTTTATTTTTTCTCATTGGTGTTCTCATTAGTAGCTGGATGATTAGTGGAACTATTCCAATGCTGATTGATACTGGTTTCACGCTTATCGGTGGTACAGGATTTTATGCAATTGTATTTTCGATTACTGCTTTAATTGGGGTTTCACTTGGAAGCTCACTTACAACAACAGCAACAATTGGTGTTGCGTTTATCGGAATTGGAAGTGCTATGGATGCTTCCTTAGCGATTACTGCTGGTGCTATTGTGTCTGGTGCATTTTTTGGAGACAAAATGTCCCCATTATCTGATACAACAAATTTAGCATCAACAATCGTAAATGTTGATTTATTTGATCATATAAAGCACTTAAGCCTTACAACCATCCCGGCATTCCTTATTTCTTTTGTCATCTACTACGTCCTTTCTCCAAATCAAACGATTTCGATAGACGTAGCAAGTCAGTATCAGCAAGCATTAGCTGCAACAGGCTTACTCCATTGGACGGCATGGATTCCAATCCTGCTATTAGTAACGTGTACGATTTTAAAATGGCCAGCATTCATTTCTATTTCACTCAGTATTATTACTGCAACATTTCTCGCATTTTTTGTTAATGGGATAGCTTGGTCTGATATATGGATGATTTGGTTTGAAGGGTATACAGGCGTAACTGGCTTTGAACCTGTAGATAGTCTCCTTACAAAAGGTGGCATTCAAAGCATGCTATTTACTATTTCACTCGTTTTAGTAGCATTAGGATTTGGCGGATTATTGTTTGTTACTGGTATTATTCCATCATTACTTCTTTCATTCCAAGAAAGGCTAAAGCGGGCTCGTTCCATAATTGTTTCCACTGCTGCAACAGCGATAGGAATTAATGTTTTAATCGGAGAGCAATACTTGTCCATTATGCTTACAGGTGAAACGTATAAAGGAATATATCAAAAAGCCGGCTTATCCAATAAAGCATTATCACGAACGTTAGAGGATGCTGGGACAGTAATTAATCCTTTAGTCCCTTGGAGCGTCTGTGGTGTATTTATTGCTGATGTGTTGGGTGTATCTGTTTTAGCATATGTTCCATTTGCCTTTTTCTGCTTACTGAGTCCAATCATTACGATTCTTTTTGGCAGCAAAAAGGCAGCCATTGAAGCAAAAGTATAAGATTTAGATTTTTTACTCCTCTGCAAAGGGATAGCCTAATGAAAGGAGACTGACTCCCGCGGGAAGTGGTTTTCTTCCGTAGAGACTGTGGCTGTACCAGCGTAAAGCAGCCACATTCAGGCTAGTGAATAAGATAGCATTATCTTATTCATAAAAAAAAGCAGACAGTACCCTGAATCATGAACGATCTGACTTCGTGGGTTCTGTCCTAGCTTTTTTCTCTAATATTATTGTTTTGGATCTTGCTCTGTTAAAATAATTGGTGCGTCTTTCGTAATGACAATCGTATGCTCGTATTGCGCAGAACGCCCTTTATCAATCGTACGAGCAGTCCAACCATTATCATCCATTTTACTCTTCCAGCTTCCTTCATTGATCATTGGCTCAATCGTAATTACCATTCCCTCTTTAAGTCGTAACCCTTTATTTGGCAAGCCAAAGTGAGGAACATGAGGGTCCTCATGGATTGTTGGACCAATCCCATGACCAGTGAAATCACGAACAACGGAAAAACCTTCTGCTTCCGCATAGGATTGAATTGCATGCCCAATATCACCTAAGCGATTTCCAGCTTTCGCCTGTTCAATACCTTTGTACAGTGCTGTTTTTGTTACGTCCATTAAGCGAATCCCTTTTTCATCGACATTTCCAACCCCATAAGTCCATGCCGAATCTGCAAGACCACCGTTTAAATTAACAACCATATCTATCGTAACAATATCCCCATCCTTAAGTGTTTCATTACGTGGGAAGCCATGACAAATTTCATCGTTAATGGATGCACAAGTAGCAAATTGATAGCCATTATAGCCCTTTTGCTCTGGGGTAGCACCATGGTCCGCTAAAAATTTATCGACAAAGGATTCGATTTCCATCGTCGTAATTCCTGGTCGAATCATGTTGGCAATTTCCTTATGTGTTTTTACAAGCAAATCAGCTGCTTTCTGCATTTGCTCAATTTCTCGTCTGCTTTTTCTAGTAATCATTCCTTTTTTACTCCTTTTCATATCAATACAAATCATCTTATATTACAAACAATATGCAATCGTTTGTTATTAGGAACCCGTTTAATCCAATTTAAAGTGTAACATATTAGCGCCTATTCTTGCAGACTAAATCATAATATCAACTGAATAGGCATTTCCTACTGATACGCTAATAAACAAGAAAGACTGCCATATGTTTCTTAATTAACATTTGTGTGGCAGCCTTTATCTCTGTTATTTAGCAGCATATATTTTTCCGTTTTCAAGCATGCTTCGGTTCTTCATTACATTAAATAATGCGTCTGCTACAGTTAAAGGGTCCTGTAATAAGTTTTGCTTTTTGTAATTCTTAAATTTCTCAATATCGATAAACTCCTCAGAGCTACTATCGCGAATTGTTACTTGCATTTCCGTATCCATAATTCCGGGGTTAAATGCGATAACACGATGATGACTATCCTGTTCAGCTTGTTCCAGTCCAACGGTTTGAACAAACATATTTACAGCTGCCTTTGTACTACAATAGGCACTCCAACCATAGACTGGACGTTCTGCTGCACCCGATGTAACAATAGAAGCATACAACGGAATTCCTTGCGTCGTCGCCAACTCCAAACAAGCATTCGTCAAAGACATCGGTGCGACTAAATTAACATGCACATGGTTACTTAACCGTTCATGCTCGACATACATCGCTTGATTCACAGGACCAACTACTGCTGCATTATTGATTAAGAAAATTGTATTTAAATCCATATGCTTTACTTCTTCTCTGATAGCAGCGACCGCTTGTTTCAATTGCTCACCTTCGCCTAAATCACAAGTAAGGTGGGTGTATGAGACGTCATGCTGAACTGCTAGCTGCTGCAAACGAACATTTGCATTGCGCGCAATCCCGATAACATGAATACCATTTTCAATAAACAACGTAGCCACTGCTTCTCCAAGTCCTTTTGAAGTACCCGTAATAATCGCCAATTCCACTTCAAGTACCCCCCCTTTAAGATCCTATCATGTTATGCATGCACAGCATTCCAATAATAAACGAGTGTCTCCATTCCTTTATCAAAGCTATCTAATGGAAAGCTTTCATTTGGAGAATGAAGTCTGTCGTCTGGAGTTCCAAACCCTAACAACACGATAGGAATTTGATAAATGGCTTCAATCCACTCTACAACTGGAATAGAGCCTCCCATTCGTACGTAAACTGTTTCTTTCCCAAACGCCTGGGTATAGCTTTCTGCAGCTTTTTTAATTAGTGGGTGATTTGGTTCTACTTTGTACGCTTTTGCAGAAAGCTTTTCCTTTTTCACTTCTACGGTTACACCAGCTGGGGAAACCTTTTTAATATGTGATTCTAATAGGTCTTGAATTGTTTCCGGATCCTGGCCAGGCACTAAACGACAAGTGATTTTTGCTGTTGCACTAGCAGGAATAATCGTTTTCGTCCCTTCTCCTTGATAACCGCCATATATCCCATTCACTTCAAAAGTAGGTCGTGCCATCGTATGTTCTTTCGCTGTATACCCTTTTTCAGAAACAGTTTCAGGAATACCGGTTGATTGAACATAATCTTCTCCAGGTACCTGTTTAATTAATTCTCTTTCTTCAGCAGATAGGGGTTCCACGCCATCATAAAAACCTTCTACTGTAATTACTTCTTCGTTATTTTTCATCGAAGCTAAAATATGCGAAAGTGCCATAATCGGATTTTTAGCTGCTCCACCGTACATTCCTGAATGAAGATCATGATCTGGACCATGCACGATTAGCTCGATTCCAGTAAACCCTTTTAATCCGTATAAGATGGTTGGCTGATTTTTTGCAACCATACCTGAATCAGAAATAACAGCAAAATCAGCAGCGAAAAGCTCTTTTTTATCATGAAGAATGGTATATAGGTTTTCACTACCGATTTCCTCTTCTCCTTCAATACAAACCTTTACATTAACAGGAAGTTTTCCTTCTGTTTTCATAAATGCTTCAAAAACAGCTAATTGCATAAAAACTTGCCCCTTATCATCACTGGAACCTCGTGCAAACAGGCGCCCATCACGGACCACTGGTTGAAAAGGATCGCTTTCCCATTGCTCGATTGGATCGACTGGTTGTACATCATAATGGCCATAGAACAAAACCGTAGGAGCGTCTTCTCCAGCTTGATCGTACACTGCATAAACGAGCGGATGCCCGTCAGTCTCAACCGTTTCCACATTTGAAAAGCCAATATCATTTAAATAGGAAATTAAAAAAGCTGCCGCTTCTTCAACATGTGTTTTATGTACACTATCAGTACTTACACTCGGAATAGACAGAAATTCATTTAGTTTCTTTAAATTTCTTTCTCGGTTATCTTTTAAATACTGCAATACTTTTTCACTCATGAAAACTCCTCCAAGCTTTTTCCCTATTTTATCATATTCAAATTAAAGCGGATATCGTAATGTTCATTAAATAAAGTGTTATAGCTTATTTGAATAAAAAAAGAGCGCGGGATATATTTATCCATACACGCTCATTTTCCATCATTTTATCGTTTATTCTGTGGAAAAATCCTTTCAATCATATTACCCATCTGATCAAAAAATCCTTCCACTGGACGACCATTATTCATATCATCCACATAATTATTCGTTAAATCTACAAAGTCTGGATTAGTGGATACATATACATTGTCAATATCGTTGTCTACAGATTGAACGATATCCGCAACTTTTTTCTTAACCTTATCCGTCAATTCTCCGCCGTTATCCATTCCAGCTCGATTATTCATATTCCCGTTGTTATTCCCATTTTTATTGTTCCGATTATCATCCATTGTTGCGGCAACATAAGCATTGTTATTTGTTGTTAAAACATATGCATGATCGATTTCAGGAACCTCATTAGTAATTCGATCTGCTGCTTCTTTTGCTACCTCATAATGCGTCATGTTATTACGATTATCTGCGCGGTTTCGGTTACCAGTTTCACCGTCCATCGTGTAATTTTTGTTCCCATCATTCGCATTATAGCGAGTTGGGTCGACATTTGGATTATCATTTGCTCCTTGATCATTTGTATTTGTATTTCCTTGACATGCTACTAATAGAGCAATCATTAGCACTGTAAGGATACTAAAGAATTTCCATTTCATTTTATCTTTCCTCCTTTACTATTTTAAGTTTAGTATGTAACGACAAAGGAAGTTTATGCCGTCACCGTTAAAACCTTTATTTGGAAACCACACCATTTTTGTTTTCGAAAATATATATATAATACGGGGAAACTAAATTTACCCTGACATTTTAAGGAGGGGAAAATATGGATGTTCCAGATTACGACAAAGCGTTATACTATACGCTCTGGGGACAATGGGATGATTTACTTGTACTAATGGTAAGGACACAGGATGATATTCTGTCTAAACGAATACAACATTTTTTGCATGCCTTTCACCATTCTCTCGACGAAAAGAAGATCATTGAATCTCATGATAATTTGCTTTATTATGTAGATCATGCGATGAAGCATGTCCCCTCAGCCGCCATGAAAATATAGCCTCACCATTCACTGAAAGCTCCCTCTAAAGAATGCTTAGCAAAATAGAAATACAAGCAAGATGGGCAGGCAAGAAATGCCTGCCCATTTACAGTAAAGATGAACACAGACGGGAATCAAACGCATCGCTTATAATTACGAAACAAAAAAGGGATGCACTATATACATCCCTTTAATCTTCATCCTCATCGTCATTTTCATCGTCATCTTCATCAAAGTACTTTTTATAATCGTTATAATCCTTACGTTCACGATAATCCTCTTCTGTTTCACGGAACTTTTCACGCTTTTTTTCTAGTTTTTTTTCTAGCCATTCTTGCTTTTCTTCTGATATATATTTATTAATATCCTTTTTGATTTTTTGCTCCTCTTTTGCATGCTGGTTAGACTTCTCAGCATTTTCCTGCTTCTTTCGATTTGTTTCTTTTTCTGTTTGATGTACTTTGCTTTGCTCTGCTGGTTTATTTTGCTGTTTTTCTTTAACTGTAACGTCTTTCTTTTCCTTGACTGGCTTTTTATTGATTTGCTTATCTGTTTTATCTGTGTTTGGGTCGTTTGCTTCATTTTTTTTCATATAAAAAGATTTAATAATAGCTTTTTCCTCATCATTCACAGCAATTGTTTCTTTCGTAACTCCATTTAACCCATCATCATTTCCAATCAATTTTGCAGCCATAATCTCATTCATCGACTTTTGCTCAGCTTTTGCTGTCTCTCGTACTTCCTCTGGTATGTTTAATGTTACAATATTCCATTCATTATCGACCGCTGTGAAATATTGATCAATAGCATTTGGATTTGATATTTTATCTGCTTGAACATAATTAATACCGACTACCATATTTTTTCCGTGTTTAATTAACCCTTTTGATTCACTTTTTTGCATAATTATCGTTATAATTGTTTCCAGCTTTTTACCTTTCACTTCCTCTAATTCATCTAAGAGAAGTGACGCATCCTCATTTAATGGATGAATCGCATGCACTTTCATATCTTTATCCACTTCTAGTTCCATACTTGGATTAATGTCGATATTGACGTATGCATACGTTTTTTCATTATCTACAATAAAGAGAATCGGAAAAACAAGCAGCATTAAAATACATGCCATCGCTAAAATTCGAACCGGCTTTTTATTCATGATAGAACGAGAAAGAATGGTTCCTTTTCTTTCCATAAGAGGTTCATATATAGATTCAACACCGATTGGTCCATTTGCTATCCGCTTGGCTTTTTCAAATAACCCATCCTCAGTAAGCATAATGGTGTATTTCCGGTGCTGTTCCATGATGATGCCCTTTTTCACTGACCTACCCCCTTCAAATAATCTTGAAGAAACACATAATTTTCACTAAGCACAATAAAAATTGCTAAAATGTACTTTCGATTCCGCTCTAACGTTTTTTTACTAACCTCTACCATCTTCACTAATTCTTTTATCGGGAGCTTTTTTTTCACTTGAACATAATGATTCAGTTCGGGATTGCGGTACAACATTCTCGCAATACGGATTGCTGATTCACGTGCATCGCGGTGCTTTGGCGATATTTCTGTCAGCTCCTGTAATGATAAATGGTATACTGCAAGCTTCGTTTTAAAATCAAGAATTTCCTGTCGCCGATGCCATGCATCCTGCTCTAATTGATATCTCTCTTTTACTGCAATAATTTCCATTGGATTTTCCATCTGGTCCTCATCATATGTCTCATCCAATGAAACAGCAGCAGGATGCTTTTGCATGTACCGGATATAATCAATTACTTTTCTTGTTATAACTAGCTTTGCAAAGGATAAAAATGAACTTCCTCGATCAGGCTTGTACGTTTGAATGGCATCATGAAATGCAGATAGACCAACACTAAATTCATCATCTCTCTCTGGATCAATATAGCGTTTGCATACCTCAGATACACATTTCGCAATAAAAGGCTGATACGTTCGTAACAAATCATTTAATACCGCATCATTCCCCGCTTGTGCCATCGCCACCATTTCTTCTAATGGAATATCCTGTAGCGTTTTTTGCATTAACAACTGGAAGCACCTCCAGTTATCATAGTATTCGTCTTTTTAAACTTGTTTTTGGGTGTAAACGTTTGTAAAACATATGTATATTTTTTGAACATTAATTTATTATTAATACGCATGATGCGCCCACCATCTTTTATTAAAATTTATTTAATATACTCCATCATACCTTATCCATATTTGTGAAGCTATCTCAAAACAATTACAGTTTATTTAAATATCCATTACTGTATTATTAAGGCGGGCAAAAAATGATAATCATGCAAGTTACTGTTCTGTCTTTTTCCTCTCCATTTCTCGTTGTAAATACATTTCAATGGGGATAAACAAACCTACCCTTCCATATTCTTCATGATCTAATGTGGCAAAAACAACCCCAATAACCTTGTCATCCTCACCGATTATCGGACTTCCACTATTGCCTCGATAAATTGGCGCATCAATCATTACTACCTCTTCATCCCAATCCTCCAGAGCTGTATAGTCAATAATGCTTCCTTGATTCGCAATTCCTTGAAACCGTAATGGATTCCCAATAAAATGAATGGCTGCCCCACCTTTCACAGTAGCGCTAGTAGCTAATTCAAGATACGGAAGCCCCTTTCCACCATTTGTTACTTTCAACTCAGCAAGATCCACCTCTGGATATGTATGCACAACCTCTGCTGTATACAATCCATCGTCTGGGTACGCAACAGTTACCGTCTTTTCTTCCTCCACTACATGATAATTTGTTAAAATAGTACCATCCTCTGAAATTGAGAACCCTGTCCCTCTTGCGTCTTCTGTTTCAATCCCAACAACTGCCTTTTTCTCTTGTTTAATATGATCCTGTGTGGAAAGCTTTGAAGATGTAATTAAAAAATTTATAGCTGGAATAGAAAAGGTTTGTGGTAACACAGCGATAACTTGAAATAAGAGCATAAAAGCAATGAGCCAAAACGCCCATCTTGGAAATGGACGTCTTGTTTGCTTTTTATTTTCTTCTTCATCCGCTTTTTGCCTTGCTAGCGCTTCTTTTTTTGCTTCCTGGACAAGATGATATAATTCCTCATCCTCGAATTCTTCATATAAGTCCGTATCAATAATATCTATTTCTTTGTTATCATCCTTATTTTTCATTGGGTCACCTCGTACACTAACTTATACTGCGCGTTGAGCTTTTCCCTGTTGCATTTGATACATTTGATAGTACATTCCTTTTTCTTCTAACAATTGAACATGGTTTCCACGTTCTTTTATTGTACCATGCTCAAGAACAAAAATAACGTCCGCCTGCTGAATCGTTGATAATCGATGGGCAATTACTAAGGTCGTTCTCCCCTTTTTTAGTACCTCTAATGCACGTTGAATAATTGCCTCTGTTTCCGTATCAATATTTGCAGTCGCTTCATCTAATATGAGGATTGCTGGATCAAAAGCAAGTGCACGAGCAAAAGAAATGAGCTGTCGTTCTCCAAGTGAAAAAGTTGATCCACCCTCTGTTACTTTTTCATCATACTTGTTAGGCAGCTTTTCAATAAATCGATCCGCACCTACGGCCTTTAATGCTTGAATCGCTCTTTCTCGATCAATCGATGGATCATTCATTGTCACATTGGATACAATCGTGCCAGAAAACAAGAATGGATCCTGAAGTACAATCCCCATATGACTACGAACCTGTTGTCGTGACCACTCTTCTGTCGGATAACCATCAATCGTGATTGATCCTTTTTGGGGATCATAAAAACGAAACAGTAAATTCATGATCGAGCTTTTTCCAGAACCTGTATGCCCTGCAAAGGCTGCGGTTTGCCCTGCCTTTACTTCAAATGAAATATCGTTCAATACATAGTCTTCATCATTATACGCAAACGACACATGATCAAATTTAATGTTTCCGCGATACTTGTTTATTTCCTCGTTCTCTACCGCTTCGCCATCTCGATCCATTAATTCAAAAACACGACTTCCTGCTACTCGTGCTTGTTCAATCAATGGAAGCTGATTAACAATATCGGTTACAGGCTCAAATAGTCTTGTTAAATAATCAACGATTGCATAAAGCATACCAATTGAAATTACACTGCTTAGCTCTAATGATGATGAACCAAAGTACCAAATAAATGCGACAAAAGCAAGGTTTCTAAAAACCGTAACAAGGTTGTATGAAGTAAGCGCACTAAGTTTTACTAGCTTGCGTTGAAATGTAAAGTGTCGTTCATTTAGAACTTCAAACTCTTCCTTTGTTTTCGCTTCTCTGCGAAATGCCTGTATAATTGGCATTCCTTGAATTGCTTCATTAATATTTCCATTAATTTCACTAACCGTTGAACGGATTACCTTGTTGTATTTTGTTCCAAAAAACTTATAAACCTTCATCCAGCCAATTATCAATGGAATAACGAGTAAACAAATTAGTGCGAGCTTCGCATCAAGAATAAACAATGCAACAAAAATTCCTGCCATATAAATAGCACTCGTTAAAACAATCGAAAGCACACGTTCATATAAATCGCGAATCGCTTCTGTATCATTTGTAATGCGTGCAACAATTTTTCCGGCTGGCTGATCCACAAAATAGGTGATAGGTATTCGTTGTGTGTGCGCAAAAATATCATTTCGCATCTTTTGAACAATTTGATTTGACGATTTTTGCAGTAAAAAGGTTTGATAAAATTGAAAGAACCCTGCAATTACGAGCAAGACCATATACAATCCAAGCAAAAAGAAGATAGCACGTTGTTCTGGCTTAAAAAACGAATAGATCTCTGACATCTTCATTTTTTCTGCTTGAAAACGCTCTGTTCCATCTGCACTCTTAATTTGTAGTGTTCCGTCTTCAATTGTTCGCTTTCCTTGCAATGGAACCTTTTCATCAACAAAATAATAGCTCTTTCCAACCTGTAATACCGTGTGCGCTCCTAATGTTTGTTCGCCATCTGTTAGGCGATCCGCACGTTTTAACTGCTTTCCGTCATAATTAACGGTGTTTTTATCTTCGTTCGTAACCTCATGCCATGCACCTTCAATTCCAAGAATATGCTCATCAATCACCTGTTTAGCGATTAAAGGACCAGCTAATTCAAGTGTAGTTGCGATGATTAAACAAATAATCCCAATAATAATGCCGCGTTTAAACTGAAAGGCATATGCAAATAATCTTTTCTCAGTTGATGCCTTCTTCATTAGGAAGTCACCTCCCCATTTCCCATTTGTTGCAATTCATACTGTGCTTTATACCAGCCTGCTTGCTGAATTAGTTCATCATGTGTGCCTTCTTCCACAATTTTACCATCTTCAAGCACAATGATATGATCTGCATGAGCAACTGCTGACAAGCGATGTGCTGCAATAAATGTTGTTTTATTTTTTCGTTCTTTTCGTAAATGTTCAATAATCTTCGCTTCTGTTTTTCCATCTACTGCTGACATGGAATCATCAAGAATTAATATTTCAGGATTCTTAATAAATGCTCTTGCTAAAGCAACACGCTGCTTTTGTCCGCCTGACAAAGTAACGCCACTTTCTCCAACCTGTGTATCTAATCCTTTTGGTAGCTGCTTGATATCTTCTAGAAAATGAGCAAGATCCATTACACGAAATATTTCTTTATCCGTTGCATCTGCTTTTCCAAACTGAATGTTCTCCCGAATCGTTTTTGAAAACATCATCTGGTCCTGAGGCACGTATCCAATCCAAGAACGGATTTGTTCAAGCGAAATAGCTTCAAGTCGTGTACCAGAGATACGAATCTCACCTTTGATACCTGGATATTGGCGCAGCATTAGCTTAAATAGCGTTGTCTTCCCTGCACCTGTCTTACCAACAACACCTATCGTTTGCCCCTGCTTTACATGTAAGGAAATATGCTCTAAACGATTCATCTCTGTCTCTGGATAAGCAAAGGAAACATCCTTGAAGGAAATCGTATCGACGGTTGCTACTTTCTTTGGCGTTATACAATCTTCTACATCTGCTTCGTAATCTAAAATGTTGTTCACGCGATCTAATGAAGCATTTCCGCGTTGTAAAATATTGATGAGCTCACCAACAGCAAACATAGGCCAAATCAACATTCCCAGATAAACGTTAAACGCTACCAAATCTCCTAACGTTATCGCGTTTCTAAAAACGAGTAATGCACCATATCCAAGTCCAATCGTATATGATAGCCCTACTAGTATTTTCATCGTGGGCTCAAACAAAGCGTCTATTTTAGCTACTTCGATATTTTTTTCATAAACATCTTCAGTCATTTTGGCAAATCGACTTTTATCCTGTTGTTCTTGCACAAAAGCACGAATAACTCTTACTCCCCGAATCGATTCAAGTACTTCATTATTCATATCCCCGAATGCTGCCTGTGCTTTTGTAAATCTTGCATGAATCGCTGCACCATATTTGTTCATCACAATTGCCATTATTGGTAATGGAATAAGTGCAGCAAAGGTAAGCTTCCAGCTAATCGTCAAGCCCATAACTGCAATAATCATAAGCATGAATATACTGGAATCAACAAGCGTTAAAACTCCAAAGCCAGCTGTTAAGGCAATTGCTTTTAAATCATTAGTACTTCTTGCCATTAAATCCCCGGTTTTAAACTTCCCAAAAAAGGTGGGCGTCATTTTTAAAAAATGTCCCATTAATCGACTTCGCGTCCATCGTTCAAGCATAACCGCTCCACCAAAAAGTGTATAATCCCATAAAAACGAAATACCATAATGTACAAAAGTCAATACAACATAACCGATCACAATGAACCACAATAATTGGAATGTTAGTGTTTCAAATTGTATATGATCAATCGCAAACCCGACCAGCTTTGGAGGAATCAACCCCAATGCACTAGCAATGATTAATGCGATAATAGCAAATGTGTAACGCTTCCAGTAATGCTTGAAAAACCAATCTAGTTTCTTAAAAACCTGAAACATGTTTTCACCTTCTTTTCTCTCTCTTTAATTTCGTTAACCTTCTGGGAATAAAAAAAAGCACACGTCCATGACGTATGCAAACGGTTGAAAAGTTGCTTTTAAAAAGACATACTTCTCCAACATTACAAAAAGGTCACAGATAGTGTGACCTTTCCTAAATAAAACCCATATAGATGATTTAACACATTCTATATGAACAATTATTTATATCCGCAGAAGGTCACTATATTCCATATGAAATTAATTCTCTGTTGTTGTATCATTCTTTTTTCCATGGTAGTAACCTCCCCTCTTATTTTTGATAATCATAATTATAGTTGCTGGAAAATTTTAAGTCAATACTTTTTCGGAAAATTTTATTAAAAAAGAAAAAACCTTCTATTTCGAAATCGCGAAAATCTTCTTTCTTGCTCATGCTATCCTTATACACTTTAAAGGGAATTTTTATGCAAGCTTAAGATGTTCTCTTTCTTATTATAAGAACCTTAGATAACCTTATAATTACAATATGTATCGGTTCTTATGATAAAATATGTTTGTTCCAAGCAATGCAAAGTCGAAGGGAGAGATGGATATTGCATTTAGAAGAAATGCTTGCATTTAACAAGCAATTTGTTGAAGGAAAAAAATATGAGCCATATCAAACAGACAGTATTCCAAACAAACGGATGGTTATTTTCACCTGTATGGAATCACGTCTAGTAGAGCTATTGCCGAAAGCATTAAATATACAAAACGGAGATGTAAAAATGCTTAAAAATGCTGGTGCTATCATTAGAAAGCCTTTCGACAGCATCATGAAAAGCATTTTAGTTGCTATTTACGAGCTTCAAGCAGAAGAAGTTACTGTTATCGGCCATTATGATTGCGGCATGTCTCATATTCAGCCTGGAAACTTAACTAAAAAAATGATGGACAAAGGGATTCCTGAAGCAACTATTCAAACATTAGAGAATGCTGGGATTGATTTTCATGATGAATTTCATGGCTTTGACACAGTAGAAGAATCAGTTCAACAAAGCGTTTCTATTATAAGAAATCATCCTTTATTACCTTCCCACATTAAGGTTCATGGATTAGTAATTGATCCCGCAACAGGTAAGGTGGATGTCGTAACAAAACAAGATTAACTCGTTGATTTAAAGCTATTCTGACCGGTCTAAAATGGCCGCTCTAGAATAGCTTCTTTCTTTTTGGTTGTAGTTATTACTTTTTCTCTTTGTCTTCCCCCTTAACCGTAGAAATTCAATACTCTTCTTCATAACTTTCCTTTTTCTGGTCATACTATGCTATAACATCTTTTAATTTGGAGGGAATCGTATGCGAAGGAGACAAAAAGGAAGTAATAAAGGCATCTTCCCTTCAAGTTTGCCTACGCTCGAACAGATTCTACAACAACAGAATTTAGATATTAGCTTTTCTACATATGATCTCCACGAGCAAAAGGTTGCTGTCTTTTTTATTGACTATCTAACAGATACGAATAAGGCCCAAGCCTCATTGCTAAAGCCGTTGCTAGCTATACCAAATCAATTAACTAATAGCGCGATAATGAATCATATTCCACTTCAAGGTGGAGAAACCATTCAATCCCTTGAATTAATTATTGAAAAGCTATTGAGTGGAACAGTTTTTATTTACCTAGAAAATGAAAAAGAAGCGCTCTCCTACAAGCTTGCACACGTAGAAAAGAGATCACCAGACAAAGCAGAGACAGAATCGCTAGTCGTTGGACCTAAAATCGCATTTAATGAATCAATTACAACGAATATGAACATCATCCGTTCTAGAGTTCAATCTTCTGATCTTATCATGGAGCCGCTTCATATCGGAAAAACGAACTCTCGTGAAGTTCGTATTGTCTATATGAAATCGATAGCAAATGATGAAGACGTGCAAACGATAAAACAACGTATCCAAGATCTAGATATCGATGAAGTAGAAGACAGCATCATATTAAAACAATATATCGAAGACTCCCAATTATCCTTCTTTCCCCAATTTGATTCAACAGAGCTTCCAGATCGATTTACATATGCGATTACTCGAGGGAAAGTTGGCGTTCTCGTCGATAATAGCTCTACTGGGATTATTGCACCAGCAACATTGTTCAGTTTTTTGCAATCAACAGAAGATATTTATATGCGTTGGAACGAAGGTACCATACTTCGATTCATTCGCTTTATAGCTGTTTTTATTTCATTTTTTTTGACTCCTGCTTATGTAGCAATTGTAACGTACCAGTTTGGCATTATTCCGACTCAACTACTTATCTCGTTAGGGAAATCTCGCGCTGCCGTTCCTTTTCCTCCCTTTTTAGAAGCAATTCTTCTTGAATTTTTAATTGAACTGCTAAGAGAGGCGGGGGCAAGGTTACCCACAAAGGTTGGGCAAACAATGGGCATTGTAGGTGGAATTGTGATTGGACAAGCTGCTGTACAAGCAGGATTAACGAGTAATATATTAATCATCGTTGTAGCAATGAGTGCTCTCGCTTCCTTTACAAGTCCAAATTATTTGCTCGGGACAACGGTTCGTCTACTAAGGTTTCCATTAATTTTTTTAGCTGGTTTATTTGGGCTATTCGGTATTGTATTTGGGATAAGCCTATTAGTCATTCATTTACTACGCTTAAAATCCTTAGGACGCCCATATCTTCTCCCGCTTTATCCCTTGAAATTAAAGGATTTTAACAAATCTTTTTTTCGAGCCCCTTTACCCTATGAGCATAACCGTGCGATATCTTATCGCCCAAAATTTTTATTTCGTTTTAACAAAAAAGAAGCAGCTAAAAAGAGGGATATTGATGAATAGGTGATTCCATGGATATACAACTAAAAGTTAAAAAAAACATTCAATTTCGTGCCAGCTATTTATTTTTTATTCTTGCTTCTACACAAATCGGAGTAGGAATAATGGGTGCACCTCGCTATATCTTTCAATATGCAAAACAGGATTCTTGGATATCCATCCTTATTTCCTTTTTATTCATGATCGTTGTCATGTTTGCAATGCTTTATATATTAAGAAGTTACGGTAGTGCAGATATCTTTGGTATTCAGGTCGATCTATTCGGTTCCATTATTGGCAAAATTTTAGGAACGGTATATATTGTCTATTTTCTAATGGGATTAATGACCGTATTACTAACTTATATTGAAACGGTACGCTTATTCCTTTATCCGACTCTTTCTCCCTTCGTAATCGCGTTCTTGTTACTTAGTCTCGCAATTTACGCAGTTTATGGAGGAATTCGAGTTACAGTCGGGGTTACATTTCTCTTCTTTTTGTTATCACAATGGGTTTTACTGCTTTTATATGACCCGGTTTCAAGGATGGAATGGGAACACTTCTTACCGATGTTTCAAACACCAACCTCTGAGCTTTTAAAAGGAGCAAAAGAAACTACCTTCACACTTTCTGGCTTCGAGATTGTTTTTTTACTTTATCCATTTGTTCATAATAAGGACCAGATAAAAAAACCAATCTTTTTCGGCATCTCATTTGCAGCTTTTATCTTGTTTATCCTAACAATCATTAGTATTGGGTATTATAGCTTAGAGGATCTTGAAAATATTGAATGGTCTGTTCTGACTTTATTTAAAGGCATTAAATACACTTTCATTGAGCGACTTGACTATGTTGTAGTCGTTGAATGGATGATGGTCATTATCCCTAATACAATTATGCTTTTATGGGGCATTACACATGGCATTAAACGGCTATATTCCATACCTAGCAAGTATTCGGTCTATTTTGTCTGTGGGCTACTGTTACTCGCAGCAAGTATTATAAAGGATGATGCACATATCAATAAACTCACGGGGACTGTTTCGGAAGTAGGTTTTTGGATTGTATTTATCTATCCGTTAGTTCTCTTACCCATTGTTTGGCTAAAAAGAAAGAATCATAAGAAAAAAGGAAGTCGTTAACATGAGGTATCAACATAATTGTTTTATCCTTCTTTGTATGCTTTTTTTAACTGGGTGTTTGCAATCAAGTCAGCTCGAAAAAATGGGGATCATTACAGCAAAAGGGACGGACGTAAGCGATAATGGGGATATTGAATTATCAATTGTATTATTTCAATTTGAAGCGCAATCCACCAATAATACAAAAATCGTTTCAGGAAAAGGAAAAACAATACAGGGTGCCATTCAAAATGCGAACTATGAAACCAATTTTAAACTTAGCTCTGAAAAACTCCAATTAGAGTTATTTGGCCGTGAAGCTGCTGAACGTGGGATTCATCGATTCGTAGATACATTAGCTCGTGAAGCAAATTTACCAAACACGATGTTTTTATCTTTGAGCAACTCTAGTGCAAAGGAAATCATGCTTATCCAAGAAAGTGGCATTGCAATGAATATTGGGCAATATCTGCATGGCGTTATTGATAAAAATGCCCCTGATCATATTTTTCCAAAGATAACGCTTAGTGCTTTTTTAGCTTCACTCTATGATGTTGGGGTCGATCCAATCTTACCAATATTCGAACTAGAAGACGGGATACCTAAAATTACTAAAATCGGTATTTTCAAAGAAGATAAACTGGTTGGCGAGGAGTCAATCGATGACCGGGTATTATACAATTTAATGCATAAGAAAATTAAAGAAGAAACACTCTTTGTGACGTTGCCTTTTACTCCATTTCAAAAGGATGTGCAACAAATGCTATCTCAAGGCGAAGAAAACCTATCTACATCATTCAACATCCTTTCTGGAAGTAGTAATACCATCTTAAAAGATAAAAGAGACCTTTCTTTTCAAACAAACATTAAGTTGGAGCTTGAACTTACTGAAACTTCATATCAGTTAAACTTTAAAGATGAGCAAGTGATAAGAAAACTTGAGCAAGCAGTCGAAAAGAAACTGGCTTCTACGTATAAAAGTATCCTGGCTGATTTACAACAATTAAATGCAGATTCATTTGGCTATGGAAAAACCTATCGTATTCACCAAAAAGGAAATAAGCTAACAAAGACGGAGTGGCATGAATTATATCCCAAAATTAATGTAGACTTCTCCGTCGATGCAAATATCATTTACCATGGTGAAATTGATTAAAAGAAGCGATGTTACAAACAAAATGAGAGGCTGGAATCTACACCAGCCTCTTTTGAATTTGTTTCATCAACCATGATACTCCAGACTTTCATTCACTTCTTCAGATACAAGTCCTGACAACACATGGACACGTAAAATAAAGCCTACTAATTTATTCTCCTCATTTACAACCGCAAGTGGATATTTTGATTCTAACGCTTTTGGAATAATATCATTAATATATGCTTCTTTTTCAACAACCATAAAATCTTGGCATAAAATATCCTCAAGTGTTTTCTTATCCTTGATTCCTTTAATAGCATCATCAATTGTTACGATTCCTTTAATGTGTCGCTGGCGATCTACAACAAACACACTAGAAATTCCATTTTCCTTCATTTCCTTAATCGCTACATTTATCCCATCCTTCATGGAAACAAGTGCATTTGGCTTTATCATAATATGCTCTGCTTGAAATACCTTTGAGCGATCGATATCTTTAATAAACTCCGAAATGTATTGATTTGCTGGCTGTTCGATAATTTCCTCTGGTGTTCCTACTTGAACAACACGGCCGTCCTTCATTACAGCAACACGATCACCAAGCTTAAAGGCTTCGTTTACATCATGCGTAATAAAAATAATGGTTTTTTGCAAGCGCTCTTGAATATCAAGTAGCTCTAGCTGCATTTCCCTGCGAATTAACGGATCTAAGGCACTAAATGGCTCATCCATTAACAAAATATCTGGGTCATTCGCAAGTGCACGAGCTAATCCTACGCGCTGCTGCATCCCACCTGATAATTCGTCAGGATATTTATCTTCATATCCTTTCAAGCCAACTATTTCAATATTTTTTAATGCGATTTGCTGTCGCTCTTCTTTCGATACATTTTTTACCTCGAGCCCATACTCAACATTTCCTAAGATCGTTCGATGACTAAATAGTCCAAAATGCTGAAACACCATCGCAATTTTTTCCTGTCGCATTTTTTTTAGCTGCGATTTATTGGCAGTAACGATATCCGCATCATCAATATAAATCGATCCATCTGTTGGCTTATTTAAAAGGTTAAAGCAACGAATGAGTGTGGATTTCCCACTACCCGACAGTCCCATAATAACGAAAACTTCCCCTTTTTTAATATCTAGGGATACGTCATATACGCCAACTGTATGATCTGTTTCGGTTAATATCTCTTCCTTTGTTTTACCTTGTTTAATGAGCGGAATAATGGATTTTGGCTTAGGTCCAAATATTTTTGACACATGCTCAAGCCTTACCTTTGTTGACATTATGCCACCTCCTTATGCTTTTGAAGCTTTCCAGCAATACCATTTGTAATCCGGTCAATGATAATAGCTAAAAAGACAATACTAATTCCAGCTTCAAAGCCTAAGGCAATATCTATCCGATTAATGGATATTAACACTTGCTCTCCAAGTCCTTTTGCCCCAACCATTGAAGCAATAACCACCATCGCAAGAGCCATCATTGTCGTTTGATTGACTCCTGCCATTATCGTTGGCATTGCTTGCGGAAGCTGGACCTTTCGCAGCATCTGCGTTTTGGAAGAACCGAAGGATAAAGCCGATTCAATCACTTCTTTATCTACATTACGTATTGCCAGCTCTGTTAAACGAATAACTGGTGGCAAGGCATAAATTAATGTTGCAAAGATCGCCGATACATTTCCAAGTCCAAAAAAGAATATAGCAGGAATTAAATAAACAAAGCTTGGCATTGTCTGCATCGCGTCTAATAAGGGGCGCATCACATTTGAAAATCCTTTACTAAAGGCCATCCAAACTCCAAGTGGTATTCCCAATACCAAACAAATCATTACAGCAGCAAGTATAATGGCTATCGTAGTCATCATATCTTCCCATAACCCAAAGGATCCAATTAAAAAAATGAAAAAGGCATAAAGTACACCGGAAAAAATAGATTTAAAATACCAACCAAGTAAAAATATAATCAAAATAAACGACCACCACGGTAACCATGTTAAAAAGTCGTCAATTCCATTAATAGACCTCGATGAAACAAAATAAATAAAATCAAAAAATCCTTCTAACGCGTTGTCCAAAAATGTGACAAAACGGTCCACATAATCTCCTAAATGCATTTCAATATCTGGAAAACTCCCCATAGACCGACTGCATGATGCAGCCTTCTCACCTCTCTTTTTTTATCAAATTTGAAAGCAGCTAACCGCATTGGCCGATTAGCTGCCTTCTGCCTTAATTTAGAGCATCTTTTACTTTCTCAGCAACTTCATCAGATACCCAAGCTGTCCATATATCTTCATATTCCTTCATCCACCATACAGCAGCCTCTTCTGCCGACACATCATTTGCTTCCATATAATTTAATGCATCCTCTGTAAGCTCACTGCTTGTTTCATAGTTTTTCAGAAAATCTACAACTTCAGGTGCTTGATCAGGCACATCTTTATGAACTGCTACAACGACATCGTTTGGTGGAAATTCTGTTCCTTTTGTTTTCTCCCATGTTTCAGGATCAAATGCCGGCTCCTCTAAAAGCGTTAAATCATACTTAGCTGTTACCCATGTTGGTGACCAATAATAGCCTACCCACGCTTTACCAGATTCATAGGCAGAAACTAAATCAGCAACAGCCGCAGAATCGGATCCGGGGATGAAATTATTCATTGTTTCATCTAATCCATATGTTTCAAATTTTTGTGTAATTGATTTTTCAACCGCCCAGCCACTTGGACCATTTATAATTCGTCCACGACCTGGATCTTCTGGATCTTCAAATACTTCGGGATACTTTTTCAAATCCTCCACCGTACGTAAATCGGGAGCCATTGCTTCAATCCCTCTTTCTTCATCTCCCTCAATCACATAGGTTGGAACATATAATCCTTGCTTATTATCATCGAAATTAACAGATAGCTTTTCAATATCCCCTGCATCAATTGCTTCTTCATATACTTCTTTAATGTTGTCTGTCCATACTTCCATATAAACATTAATGTCTCCTTCACGAAGCCCTTGAACCGTTGCAGCAGTAGAACCAGATGTAACGTCTGTTTTATACCCTAATCCTTCTTCCACAATCATTTGTGCAATGCTATTATGCACACGAATACTATCCCATCCAGCATCGGCAAAAACAATTTTATCAATTTTTCCATCACCAGCAGAATCAGAGCTACATGCTGAAAGTACGGTTAAAAATGTTATAAGTAATAAAAATCCAATCTTTTTCATTCTTTTTCTCCTTTTTTACTGAATTTTAACTGTTGGCGGTATGTCTTCCTTCTCTCGATAATTATTTTGAATAATCAAAAAACTCAACGCCCAATTATCTTTTGAACGACTTTTATTTCAGTCGTTTACTAACTTCCCATCATGAATAGAAATAATAGAAGAAAGGAGGAATAGTTCGTAGAAAGTGAATCCTGTTATTGTGCCAACATATTAAGATTACCGAACATACTCGTCTAATACAAATTGAATATTGACCGATTTTTCTTGAAAATTCATTGTTATTCGGCATTATCTTCATATAACCTAATATATTGCCAATATGACCAATAATACGCAGTATTACATACATATATAAGCACTTTTTACTGATTTTTCTGTTAAACAAGATGCATTTTAAGCTGTTCTTATAAAAAATCGAGTATAAAATCGATTTGATTTCATACTCGATAGCATTTTATTTCTTTTTAGCATAGGTTTTAATTATAGAAACAACCTTATCACGGGCTTGCTCACTTTTATATGCTTTCATTTTATCTTGCATCAAAGGACCTTGCTTCTTCAAGGTTAATAATTCTTTTACCAAGCGTTCATTCATTAAATCTGCTTCTTCAAGTACATTGGCATAACCTTTATCAGAAAAGGATTTGGCATTAATAATTTGATCTCCTCTACTCGCTTCCTTTGACAACGGAATTAGTAGCATCGGAATTCGCAAGGCAAGAAATTCATAAATCGCATTTGCCCCAGCACGTGAAAGCACAAAATCTGTTGCTGCAAAAATATCCGTTAATTCATCGCCTACATATTCAAATTGCTTGTAGCCTGACAGCTCGATTTGTTCATCCGTTTTTCCATAGCCGCAAATATGAATAATTTGGAAGCTGTCTAGTAAGGAGGCTAAGCTTTCCCTTAACGCACCGTTAATTCGTTCAGAGCCACCACTTCCTCCCATGACTAAGAGCACTGGCTTTTCATTTGTAAATCCACAAAGAGCTAATCCTTTTGCTCGGTTCCCTTGGAATAACTCTTCTCGAATTACAGCACCAACGTATTCTGCCTTCTCCTTTGGCAAGTATTCTAATGTTTCAGAGAAGGTTGCTAGCACTTTTTTGGCGAAGGGAATCGATAGTTTATTCGCAAGGCCAGGGGTAAAATCTGATTCATGGATAACAGCTGGCACACCGCGTAGCTTCGCTGCCAAAATAACAGGAACAGAAACAAATCCACCTTTTGAGAAAACGATGGATGGGTTTCTTTTTCCAATGATACGCCATGCTTGACCAACTCCTTTTAGCACTTTAAAAGGATCCTTTATATTTTCTAACGACATGTATCTTCTTAATTTCCCAGTAGAAATTGGAAAGTATGTCACATTGTCCAACTGCTCAATTAACTTTCGTTCAATTCCTTGATGTGATCCTATGTAATCTATTTCCCATCCTTCTCGCTGGAATACTGGAATTAATGCTAAGTTCACGATGACATGACCAGCAGTACCACCACCAGTAAAAAGAATTCGTTTCTTTTTCTCCATAAATAATTCCTCTCTTTCGCTAAATACATTAAAACAGTATAATATACAGATATGGATAAATCCCGATTAGAGAAACATCCGCTATTTCTATAGCTAATTTTTTTGCCTAAATATGTATTTTCAAAAAAAATTACATGCTTTCTCTTCTTTATCCTATTCGAAAATCAGTTAAAAAGGAAGCGTTTATATGCACGAAACAGGCACGTTAAAAGAAAAATTAAAGCTATTTTCATATATTTTATTTCCTATACTTATTACCCAAGTAAGTATGTATTTAATGAACGTCTTCGATACAATCATGTCTGGGCAAGCAGGAGCTGTCGATCTTGCAGGCGTAGCAATTGGTTCTAGCCTTTGGGTTCCTATATTTACAGGTGTTAACGGAATTCTCTTGGCCATAACTCCTATTATAGCGCATTTAATAGGGGCGAAGGCAACCGATAAAGTAGCAGGAAAAGTACAACAAGCAATGTATTTATCCATTGCACTAGCTATCATCGTTCTCATTGTTATCGCATTTGCACTTGATCCAATTTTAGAAGCTATGGATTTAGAATCTGGTGTTCAGCATACCGCAAAATATTATTTATTAACATTAGTAACAGGTATTGTCCCGTTATTTATTTTTAATACACTTCGCTGTTATATCGATGCATTAGGACAAACAAGAATATCAATGGTAATCATTTTAATTTCGTTACCACTTAATCTTGTATTTAATTATATTTTTATTTTCGGTAAGCTTGGACTTCCGGCATATGGAGGAATTGGCGCAGGAATTGCCACCGCTCTAACGTATTGGCTTGTATGCTTCCTTGCCATTTGGATCGTATATTCCGTTCGTCCTTTCCAGAACGATCATATCTTTTCTAATTGGACAAAGCCTACTATAAAAGCATGGATAGAACAATTAAAAATTGGGGTACCGATTGGCTTTGCTATTTTCTTTGAAACAAGTATTTTCTCAGCGGTTACATTGCTCATGAGCGTATATAGCACTTACACAATTGCTGCGCATCAGGCGGCGATAAATTTTGCTTCGCTTCTATACATGATTCCTTTAAGTGTTGGGATGGCCTTAACAATTGCTGTTGGTTTTGAAGTAGGCGCAAAACGATATAATCATGCGAAAACCTATAGCTATATCGGTATTAGTGGCGGTTTATTTATCGCATTATTTGCTGGACTCATCTTATATCTATTCAATGATGTAGTAGCGAGTCTTTATAACTCAAATCCAGAGGTAGTAGCATTAACGAAACAGTTTATCTTTTATGCAATCTTTTTCCAGCTTGCTGATGCGTTTGGAGCACCGATACAAGGAGCGCTTCGTGGTTATAAGGATGTCAACATAACATTGATGATGGCGCTTATTTCCTACTGGTTCATTGGCTTACCAAGTGGCTGGCTGTTAGCAAATTATACTGCTCTTGAACCATTCGGATATTGGGTAGGAATCATTATTGGACTTAGTGTGGGCGCTGTTACTTTACTCTTTCGCTTATTTCATTTACAAAAGAAGCATGTATAGAATAATTCGAGTTTCTCGAATTCCGAATAAAAGCTTCGCAGTTTAAAAATAGGATCGCTTTCCCTGGGCACAAATGCGACATATCGCACCCAGAAAAAGCGATCCTTCTTTTTCAAAGCCTATCCTATACGCAAAGACTCAACGATTTCATTCAGATTCTTTTTATAAACGTTTCGTCCATGCTTTTCTTTTAAAGAAAAAGCCCAGCAATAGTTGCAGATAATATTGATGCAAGTGTTGCACCAACTAGTAGCTTCAATCCAAAGCCAGAAACCTCAATTGCCTTCTTACTATCGATAGCTTGTACAGTACCTGCAATAATTCCAATTGATGAGAAGTTAGCAAAGCTCGTTAGGAATACAGACACAATCCCTACTGTTTTTTCTGACATGCCACCAAGAATTTTTTGGAATTCAAGCATAGCAACAAATTCATTTGTCACAATTTTTGTTCCCATGATTCCGCCTGCCTGAATTACTTCACTTGGAGAAATTCCCATCAGTACACCAATTGGGGCTAATACATACCCTAAAATTGTTTGAAGCGTTACACCTGAAAAAGCAAATTGGATTATCCAATTTATAAGCTCCAACGAGGCAATAAAGGCAACAAGCATTGCGCCAACAATTAATGCAATTTTACCACCGTCTAATGCACCATTACTCATCGCTTCAAAAATACTCTTTGCCCCAGATACGTCCTTAATGTCCACACGGTCTTCTTCTTTTGGAACACGGACAGGAGCAATGACCGATGCAACGATAAGTGCACTAAACATATTCAATGGCAATGCGACCAACACAAATTGCGGAGGCAATATTTGTAAATATGCACCAACTATTGATGCTGATACAGAGCCCATCGCTGACGCACTAACAATGTATAGCCGATTTTTATTTAAATGATGAAATTGCGTTTTAATCGCAATTAATGCTTCTGACTGTCCAAAGAAAATACTATTCACCGCATTAAAGGATTCCACTTTAGGCAAACCGGTAATTTTAGAAATTAAACTTCCCAGATACTTGATAATAAGTGGTAAGATTTTCAAGTAAGTCAGCACAGATAAAATGGTGGAGAAAAAGATAATAAGCAATAAAACGTCAAAAAAGAAAATACTGTTACTTTCCGTTCGAGCAACTCCACCTACGATAAAGTCTACCCCTGTTGTTCCAAACTCGATAAGCTTATTAAACACTGCGGAAACACCATTAATAATTGTCTTTCCAATTTCGGTTGAAAACATGAACCACGTTGTTAATAGTTGTGCAACCAGCATAATTCCGATGCCTGTTAAATTAATATTTCGCTTCTCATTCGACATCAAATAAGCTAGTCCGAGGACAACAATTATTGCTGTTATCCCAAGAAGAATATCCACGGATGTAGCCTCCTTATTATTTTTTACTCTGCAAATGCTTACAAACACAATTTTTACTATAACAGGTTGTCAGACGTCATGCAATTGAAAAATACCTACCAAGTTTTACATGCATTTAGCTTTCCCAATTTAAATTCTTTTTACTTTAAACTTAAAACCAAGTACCCAACTTTTTATTATTTCAAACAAAAAACAGCCCTGAGCTTATCAGGACTGCTTGATATCAATTACCAATTAGTGGGCAGGGAAAAAGATCATCTGCAATAAAAAGATTACGCCAAAAATATATATAATCCAATGTACGTCTTTCCCCTTACCACTGACAAGCTTTAGTAAAGGATACGTAATAAAGCCAATTGCTATACCTGTTGAGATACTTGATGTTAAAGGCATAGTCAGAATAATCGCAAATGCCGGGAATGCTTCATCAAAGGATTTCCAATTAATTCTTGCTAATCCCTCCATCATAAAACAACCAACAATGATTAACACGGGTGCTGTAATCGCCGATAGATTAGAAATAGCACTAATAACTGGGGTAAAGAATATCGATACAATAAATAAGACTGCTACAACGAGTGCCGTTAGTCCCGTTCTTCCACCTGCTGCTACACCTGAAGTGGATTCTACATATGCAGTGGATGGACTTGTTCCAAACATAGAACCAACCGTGGTTGCCGTTGCATCGGCGAATAAAGCTGCTTTTGCTCGAGGTAAATTGCCATCCTTCATCAAACCAGCCTGTTCGGCAACTCCTATAATCGTTCCAGTAGTATCAAAAATCGTTACAAGTAAAAATGCAAATACGACTGTGTAAAGTCCATTACTAAAAACACCAGCAATATCCAAGTCAAAAAATACAGGTAATGGTGGCATAGAAGTTACTTTTTCAAATTGAAGCTGTTCTGTAAAGAAAGCTATCAATCCTGTCGCAAGCATTCCTAAAAATAACGCCCCTTTTATTTGTCGGGCCATCAGAACTAAGGTAATAAATAACCCCGCTAATGCCAACAAGGTATGTGGCTGATGCAGATCACCAAAACCAACCATATTTGCCTCATTTGGCACAACAATACCTGACATCTTCAAACCTAGAAAAGCAATGAATAATCCAATTCCAGAGGTGATTCCAAACTTCAAGGATGCTGGTATTGCACGTATTAATGTTTCACGAAGCTGAGTAAAGCTTAAAATAATAAATAAAAGTCCAGCTAAAAAAACGGTACCAAATACTACCTGGTAGGATAAACCCTGTGAAGCAACGACACTTGCGAAATAGGCATTCAATCCCATTCCAGGCGCAATCGCGATAGGATAATTCGCAGCGAATGCCATTATCAACGTCCCTGTTACAGCAGAGATTATTGTTGCCATGAATACTTGTTCAAATGGAACACCAGCTGAGGTGAGAATCGCAGGATTAACGATAACGATATAAACCATTGTTAAAAATGTGGTAAGTCCCGCAACCATTTCCGTTCGGATATTTGTGTTGTTTTGTTTTAATTTAAAAAAGTCATTCACTTTTATCACCTATTTCCGTATGTTTAAACCAACATATTATATAATATTCGTTTTTAGGGCATTTTTCAATAGGTGAAGCTAAATTTCGAAAAAAGAAATACTTACCAATAACATGAGATAAAATAGGAGTAATATTCTATAAGAATAAGAAAAATCGCGCTATTCCATAGAACAGCACGATTTTTCTTATTCTTTCGATTAACCTTCTAATAATAAATCATAAGGATCTTCAAGTAATTGTTTTACACGTACTAAGAATTGAACAGCTTCTTTTCCGTCAACAATACGGTGATCATATGAAAGAGCAAGGTACATCATTGGTCTGACCTCGATCGAATCATCTGGCATGACAACCGCACGTTTTTGAATATTGTGCATTCCCAATATTCCTACCTGAGGTGCATTTAGAATTGGCGTAGATAGCATGGAACCAAATGTTCCTCCATTGGTAATCGTAAACGTACCACCTTGCAAGTCACTCAAGCCTAGTTTTTTGTCACGAGCCTTTGTTCCAAGCTCTTTAATTTCACGTTCGACACCAGCGAAATCCAACCGATCTGCATCACGAACTACTGGAACAACTAAGCCTTCATCTGTGGAAACAGCGATTCCAATATCATAGAACTTCTTAAGAACTAATTCATTGCCTTGTATTTCCGCATTTAATAGAGGGAAGTCCTTTAATGCTCCTACTACCGCTTTTGTGAAAAATGACATAAAGCCTAGCTTTACACCATGTTTGTTCATGAATTTTTCTTTACGCTCATTGCGAAGCTGCATCACATTTGTTAAGTCAACTTCGTTAAAAGTTGTAAGCATCGCAGCTGTTTGCTGTGCTTCAACGAGGCGATTCGCAATCGTCATGCGGCGACGAGACATTTTTACACGCTCAACAGGCTTGTCGAAAGTGGTTTTCTCTGCTGCTTCCGCCTTTGGAGCTGCTTGCTTTGAAGCTTTGTTATCGGTTTGCTTTGCAGCTGCTTCTACATCCTCGGGACGTATACGACCTAGAGGGTCGCGGGATGGCACATTACGCAAATCGATATTTAATTCACGTGCGCGTTTCCGAGCTGCTGGAGAAGCGATAACATCGAGTTTATTGCCTGCTTCCTTTTCCTCTTCCTTCACAGGAGCTTGCTCTTTCGGCGCTTCCTTTGTAGTTGCTTCTTTTTCTTTTGCTGCTTCCGCTGGCGCTTCCTTTACTGGTGCCGTTTCTCCAGCAACGCCGTTTTCATCAATTTTCGCGATGATGTCCCCAACCTGAACATCTTCCCCTTCGCTAGCAATAATTTCTGTAATCACACCTTCATAATCCGAGTTTACTTCTACATTGACTTTGTCTGTTTCCAATTCAACAATTGGATCCCCTTTTGCTACCTTATCTCCTTTTTTAACTAACCATTCCGCAATGGTACCCTCTGTGATCGATTCTGCAAGTTCTGGTATCTTAATTTCTTTCACTGGAATCTCCTCCTATTGTCGGATTAATCGCTTGTTGTATTACTTGACGTTGCTCCATCTTATGAACATTTGGTTCCCCAACAGCTGGTGATGAACGATCTGGACGGCCAATATAACGTAACTGTTGACCTTCCTTCAACAAATCTCTTAGATAATCATCAACAAAATTCCAAGCCCCCATGTTCTTTGGTTCTTCTTGTACCCAAACAATTTCTGCAAGGTTTGGAAGCTCACGAATTACCTTTTCTAATGCTTTCCTAGGGAATGGATAAATTTGCTCTAGTCGTAACACGCGTAACCAATCATACTTTTCATTTGATGCTTCAAGTGCTTCTTCAATATCAACCATTACCTTTCCTGAACCAATCAAGAGACGTTTCGCATGCTTGTTGCTTACTTTAAGGTTAGGTTGATTACGTAATGGAAGGAAATTACCTTCCGAAAATTCTTCTGGACTAGAAGCAACTCGTTGATTACGTAATAAGCTTTTCGGTGTCATCAATACTAATGGTCGGGCCTCTTCTCTTCCGCGCATTGCCGCTTGACGACGAATGAGATGGAAGAACTGTGCTGAAGAGGTTACATTTGCGACAATCCAATTGTTTTCAGCTGCTAGCTGTAAGAATCGCTCGAGTCTTGCACTAGAATGCTCTGGACCTTGCCCTTCATAGCCATGTGGAAGAAGCATTACCATGTTGGATTTATCTCCCCACTTTGCACGCGCTGCAGCAATAAATTGGTCAAAGATGACTTGGGCAGCATTCGCAAAATCACCAAATTGTGCTTCCCAAATTACTAATGTTTTAGGAGAATGCACACTATATCCATATTCAAAACCTAAAACCCCAGCCTCAGACAGAGGGCTATTTCGAATATCAAACGATGCTTTCACACCCGTCAATCCATGTAATGGACAATAGGACTCACGTTTTTCTACATCATGTAATACAAGATGACGATGCGCAAATGTACCACGTTCTGCATCCTGTCCTGTAATCCGAATCGGGATACCATCGTGTAAAATAGAAGCATACGTTAATGCCTCTCCTGCACCCCAGTCTGCTTTATTTCCTTTATCCAAAACATTTTCTCTACGCTTTAATATTTTTTCCAGCTTTTTAAATCCATTAAAGCCTTCTGGTCGCTTCAGTAAATCCTTATTTAAAGCTTTTAATGTAGCGAGCGGTACCGCTGTTTCAAATTGATCTAAGCCATTTTTAAGCACCTCTGGCATTACACGCATTTCTGCTTTTTTAACATCATCTTCTTTCATCCCATTATAAATGGAACGCAATTGCGCTTCTCTTTCTTCAAGCATCTTTCCATACGCATCCTTTAAAACAATGCCTTTATCTACTAAATTCAATGCAAATACATTTCCAGCAGTTGGATGCTCGTCTATATCCTTGTACAGCTGTGGCTGTGTCGCTCTTGGCTCATCCATCTCATTATGGCCATAACGACGGTAACCTACTAAATCTATTAAAAAGTCTTTGTTAAACGTTTGACGGTAATCATACGCAAGTTTTACTGCAGACACACATGCAACAGGATCATCTGCATTTACATGAATAATTGGAATTTCAAATCCTTTTGCCAGATCACTTGCATAACGCGTGGAGCGTCCATCCTCCTGATCTGTTGTATACCCAACAAGGTTATTCGCAATAATATGCAGCGTTCCACCTGTTGAATACCCTTTTAATCCACATAAGTTTAATGTTTCAGCTACAACACCTTCACCTATAAAAGCGGCATCGCCATGAATTAAGACAGGGACAGCTTTTTGGTAATCTTGTTTCGGATAGCCTGCTTCAGATCGTTCATCTTGTGCTGCACGAGCAAATCCTTCCACTACTGGATTAACAAATTCAAGATGAGAAGGATTATGAGCTAATGTAACGCGGGTTGTGCTTTCGTCTCCGCCTTTTACTTCTTTCACTGCTCCAAAATGATATTTCACATCTCCAGTCCAGCCATAATTGATTCCTGTTGAACCTTCTGATGGAATCAGCTCCTTGTTAGGAGAATGATGAAACTCGGAGAAAATTTTATCAATTGGCTTGCCTAACACATGGGCCAGCACACTTAAACGTCCACGATGCGCCATTCCCATCATAATATTTTCAATATTATCCTCTGATGCATATTTCACGATATGATCAAGCATCGGTACCATTGATTCTAAACCTTCAATGGAAAAACGCTTTTGACCGACAAAGGTTTTCTGCAAAAAGGCTTCAAATCCTTCTACATTCGCTAACCTTTCGAGCAACTGCTTTTTCTCTTCATCTGATAAAGACAGCCGCGCATTTCCAGTCTCAATTCGATCCAATAACCAAGTACGTTCTTCATCATTATTCACGTGATCATACTCATAGGTAATTGTTCCAGTGTAATATTTTTTTAATTCTTTTACTACATCCAACCCATTTGTAACATGGCTTGGTGCCTTTTCCCATATCCAGGAAGCCGGAATTTGTCGTAAATCGCTGTCCGAAAGCCCATATGAACTTGGATCGACAAGCTTCGATTTTCGATTTTTCTTAAGACCTACTGGGTAAATATCAGCCTCTAGATTTCCGAAACGACGAATAGCCTCAACAAGTTTCATTGCTGAGGTTAACTTCTTTACATCATTTACGGACGGACCTTTCGTTTCCCCTTTAATAGATACTTCTCCACGATACAACCAATCGGGAGCCCCATATTGATCAAACACCTCTTTGAGTGAAGGATCAACTGCTTCTGGATCCTCCTTATACAACTCAAATTGTTCCTCAACATACCCTACGTTTGGGCCATGAAATTCTCCCCAGAATCTTTCAATAGATTCTTCCGTCTGTGTCACGTCTAATACCCCCATCAGAAGTTAACTTTCTCCGTTTTAAAAATGACATTTAAATCGTCTTATGAAACGGCTGTTCACACTCAAGTTCCATTATAGAATTCGAGCACGACTTCATCAACTAATATACCCTATTTTAATAGGGGAAACAATAATTCCTGCATCGTTTATTGAAAAGATTTTATGATCGCAATAAACACTTTACATGAAATAGGATTTTTGTTGCTAACAGCCAAAGTATGAAGCGTTTTTTTTATTCATTACACAAGAATCGTGTTCAAAATTTGCTGAAAGGTTCACATTGATGTATTTTTTTTGTATAATAGGAAAAGAATATCGGAAAGCAATGTGATTCTACATACCTTTTCATTTATCCGTAAAGGGGGATATGGAAATGAAACTCGCACTGATTATTGGAGTGACTATCGTATTTATCACTGCTTGCTTTACATCAGGATATGAAGCAAAGCCTGGTGTACCAAAAAATAACCAATAAAAAATAGCAGGCACCTATTGATGCCTGCTATTTTTTATGGCTTATAATAGAATGATTAAGTTAAGCTAGGGAAGCCTTGCTGCCGTAATGCCTCATAAATAATAATCGCAGCCGTATTCGACAAATTAAGCGAGCGTACCTTATCTGTCATATGAATGCGTAGGACATTTTCTTCTTTTCCTTCTAAAAGTCGCTGCGGAATTCCATCTGTTTCTCTTCCAAAGACAAAGAAGATATCGTGATCTGTATTGCTGAAATCAAAATCCGTATAATGCTTTTCTCCAAAGTTTTCAATATAATAAAATACACCTTGTGGAAATTTAGTGTATACCTCTTCTAACGAATCATGCTCTTGTATATCCACATGCTTCCAATAATCTAACCCTGCTCGACGCAGCATTTTATCATCCGTTGAAAATCCAAGTGGATGCACAAGATGCAGCGTAGTATCTGTTGCTAAACAAGTTCTCGCAATATTTCCGGTGTTTGCAGGTATTTCTGGTTGATATAATACAATGTGTAAACTCACCATTCATTCTCCTTGCTGTATATCTAGTACTTTTCTCATTACAATGTTCTTATTATAGCACTATTCGCCAATTCTAAAAAACTTGTATTTAATATTCGGTGTCCAAGCTGCCGAATCTTCATAAGCCCAATAACGTTGTCGACTATTATTCGTATGCGCATTCACAAGTGGCATGCCATTCGCATCCTTTGCAACGACAATCGTATTATGTTCCCACTGATCATCACCTTGAAAATCATAGCAAATTACATCACCAGGTATTAATTCTTCCGGCCGATCAACTGCTGTTCCTTTTAAACCTTTTTTGGCACCACTTAAATACCATCTTAATGAATGTGCCACCGCCCAGCTATAACTCCAGCTATTATTGTTGTACCACCATCCTGTCCCTCGGTTGGGTGCTCCCCACATTGGTGCTCCTCCTGCAGCTAAGCATTGCGAAACATAGTTCGTACAATCAACATCAAAACTCCGATATTCTGGGTTATAGCTATTCCACCAACGCTCCGCATATTGTACTGCAGCAAGTCTATTATAAGCAAAACGTGACTGTTCATCTTTATCTGAACGCAATAGTTTCTCTGCATTTAAATCAACTTTAGCCGTTTGTTTCCTATCCTCTGTTATTTCCATATGATGCAGCAATGCACCATCTTCTAAAATCGCACGGTATGGTGTGATTTGCTCTTCCAGGTAAAAAAAATCTCCTTGTTTAATCAAATAAACAACATGAAAAAGATAAGAAATATCTTCTCGTTTTTTTTGTTTCACCGTATGAAACACTTGCCCGCTTCCTCGGATTCTTACAATTCGGGCCTCTCGCTTCTCGAATAGTTTCTGCTTCTTCTCCCACCATTCCATCCGTGTCTCGTTATTCGCAAACATATCAAGCCATATTTGTTTGATTTGTTCCATTAAAAATCCCCTCCATAATTCTACTATATGGAGAGGGGACAGTATTCCATGCAACTATTTTCATACCAATTCAATTAAAAAATGCTTTATTATTTGCACCCTGCTTAAATTAATTACTTCCTATATGCTGCGTTTTAAACTCGAGTCCTTTTTCCATTTCGAACAGCACGGCATCTTCTGTTTCTTTTTCCATTGCAGTCTGAATCGCTTGAAATGCGCGCTCAGTTCCGATCTTACCTAGTGTCCATGCTGCAGTACCACGAATCACTGGTCGAGGATCTTTTTCCATTAATTGAATTAAATCTTCGATGGCTGTTTCATCCTTAAAGTGAGCAAGCGCGATGATTGCATTTCGTTGGAGCGGTTTCTTTCCTCTCCACGAGCCAGAAATATGACCAAACCTTTCTTTAAACGCTTTATTCGATATTGTCAGCATTGGTTTTAGCTTTGGTTTTGCGATCTCCGGCTCAGGCTCAAATTCCTTGTGCACATGCATATCGATCTGCTTATTACGTGGACAAACTTGCTGACATGTATCACAGCCATAAATTCGATTTCCAATCTCCACACGAAATTCATCCGGTAAAAAGTCTTTTGTTTGTGTTAAATATGCAATACAACGTTGCGCATTTAACTGACCACCTTGAACGAGCGCACCGGTTGGACAAGCGTCGATACATTTCCGACAGTCACCACAGCTATCTTCTATTGGCTGATCTGGTGGAAAAGGAAGATTCGTGATCATTTCTCCTAAATAAACAAAAGATCCAAATTCAGGTGTAATAATAGAACAGTTTTTTCCATTAAATCCAATACCAGCACGCTCAGCAACGGCACGATCAGAGAGTTCTCCAGTATCAACCATGAGCTTTGTTTGTACTTCTGGAACCTTCTCGTGGATAAAGGCTGCCAGTTTTTCTAGGCGATCTTTTAAGACAATGTGATAATCCACACCCCAGGATGCTCGGCAAAAAATTCCTCTTCGATCTGCTTTTGTCCCTTTAGGAGCATTTTTGATGCGCGACGGATATGCCATTGCAATTGCAATGATGGACTGTGCTTCTGGCAATAACCGCTGCGGCTCTGTTCTTTCCTCAATTGTTCCTTTCTCAAATCCAGATTGGAAGCCAAGCTCTTGCTGTCTTCGCAAGCGTTCTTTCAGCTCACCGAATACATCAGCGGTCGTGAATCCAATTTTATCAATCCCAAGCTCTTTGCTATAGGCGATAATATCTTCTTTTAATTGATCGATATCCACTTGAGAACCCTCCTTTCTTATGCCAAGTATGATTATTTATTGGTTAGTTCTTTTCCTAGCTTTGGATGACAAGAGCAGTTCGCATGCGATTGAACACAGCTGCAATCTCATGTCGACGAGGACGTGCGAGGTCACCAGGATGCTTATTTCCATATACCGTAAAAGATGCCAAACCGTTTTCATCTAGTTGCTTTTCAATTCTATCTAGTAGGTTAGCAAGAGATTGATTAAGTTCATTCGTGCGATCCAAATAACTAATGATTTCTGCAATCATTCTTGTTTGGGAACGATCAACAATTTGCTCTACTCCTGAAAACTCGATAAAGCCTGTTCCCATTAATATACTGTGTAATCCTTTCGCTTGAATCTTTGAACGCTTTCCTTTTCGCGTTTGCAACGATGACTGTGAAAAATGCCGACTGGCAATTCTTCCAAATTTCTCATCCGCTTGCTCCTCACGTTGTAGTGGGTAGGTATTGATTATTTCCTTTACATTTGCCGTAGCATCATATGGAATATATTCATCCATCAAAACGACATGATCCGCTACTGCAAAATAATCCCCAGAGCCACCCATAACAAGTATCGTAGAAACACCTAGCTCTTGTAACTGTTTTATTTTATCGATAAACGGAGTTATTGGCTCTTTTTCTCTCGCTACAAGCTGCTGCATCCGAAAGTCACGAATCATAAAGTTTGTTGCACTCGTGTCTTCATCAAATAATAATGTCGTTGCTCCAGCCTCTAGAGCTTCTATTACACTCGCATCCTGAGAAGTACTTCCACTCGCATTTAACGTAGAAAAATGCTCCGTGTCTTGTTTCCCTGGTAAGTTATTAATAAATGGCGAGATATCTACGTTCGATATTTGTCTGCCATCCTCAGCTCGTATTTTCACTGCATTCGGATCCGTTAAAACAAATTCTCTTCCATCACCTTGCACATGATTGTAAACCCCGCGTTCCATTGCTTTGAGTATCGTGCTTTTTCCATGATAGCCTCCCCCAACGATCAGTGTAATGCCTTGTGGGATGGCCATACCCGTAATTTTTTCCTCCTGATGCGGAATTGAAAAAGATACTTCGCTTTCTTGCGGACTTTGAAATGGCACTCCCGATTTTAACGGTCGACTACTAATTCCGCTTTCACGTGGAAGCATCGAGCCATTTGCTATAAAGGCAACCCAATTATGCTGGCGCATTTCATTGCGAATTGCTTCCTGCTGATCTGCAAGCTGCATAGCTTCTGTTAATTGTTGATCCGTTCTCGTAAAAAAGGAGCTTTGCAAAATTTCAGGAATAGCATCGCCAAACAGTTTACGTGCTTCTTTTCCGTTTATTCTTCGACCATTTGCTGGTAAACTAACTGAAAAACAGATGGTGGTTTTAGCAGGCATGAGCTGTACTGAGGTCCGTTCGATTACCTCCTGCCCAGGCGTATCAAAGAAAATGGCACCACTCTTACCTGATCCTTTTCCAGAATAAGCCATGCTTGTAACTGCCCGCCCAACACTTCTAGCAATGGCGTCTTCAACAGCTATTTTTCTAGACTTGGTTTGTAGCCATTCTTCTTTAATATGTCGTTGAATAGTTGAAATAACGATACGAATTTTAGAAGGAGTTGCAAATGGATCACCTTGAACATGATCAATCCATAGCTCATAGTTTGAAAAGCGATAGCTTCCTTGCATGCTTTTATACGCTTTGTAGCCTTTGCCATCTAACTGTTGTAGCTTATTCCATAATTCTTTCAATCCGCTCACCTCGTTTGTTACATTGTAGACTTAGCATACTATGTGAAAATCGCGTAATTCAAGTAAAGGAATTACAAATATCTAAAGTTTATATAAACATCTATAAAAAAGGGGAAAATTAAAAACGCAACGCCCCGTAAGTTTTGTTACAGAACACTGCGTTAAGACATATGTATGGAGCGGGTGAAGGGAATCGAACCCTCGACATCAGCTTGGAAGGCTGAGGTTTTACCACTAAACTACACCCGCATTGATTATATAGGCTTTGAAATTGTATTTTGAATCCCGCACTTACATGTCCCTGCATCTGCTTGCCTACTCAGTGATGGGTATGCTTCGGGACAACTCGTCGCTTACTCGGCGGAAGCTTTGCTCGTGGCTGAGGTTTTACCACTAAACTACACCCGCATTGGTTAGATAAGCTTTAAAATTATATTGGAATCCCGCAAATACATGTCCCTGCATCTACTTGCCTACTCAGTGATGTGAATGCTTCGGGACAACTCGTCGTTTATTCAGCGGAAGATTTGCTCGTGGCTGAGGTTTTACCACTAAACTACACCCGCATTGGTTTTTAATTTGTTTTTTAACGACAAAATTTATTATAGCAAAATAAATTTTATATTTCAATAGGATTTCCGCATTTTTTTACAAACTTCTACACTTATTCAAATTACCCATAAAAACAAAATGAACATGCAAAATTATAAAGAATACGATAAATTAAAGGCATGCATCATATTTACAATCTCTATAGATAGGTATAGAATAGATTTAAAATTCTTGAGGGGGCGAAAAGCTTGTCCGTACATCCAGTTATTTTAACTCAATCTAAATTTCTCCACCGTGATAGTTTAAAGTTTCCTTTCGAGGAACGAGGACTGCAATTCGGTGATGGAATATATGAGGTAATCCGAATTTATGCAGGAAAATATTATTTATTAGAAGAGCATGTAGACAGACTGTTCCGTTCCATTGAAGCGATAAAAATTAAACTTCCGCTTACAAAGAAGGAATTAACAGAACAATTACTTGAGTTATTAGAAAAAAATAGTATGGACGGAGATGGGAAAGTCTATTTACAGGTAACCCGTGGCTCTGCTCCACGAGATCATGTATTCCCTGAAAATGTCGATGCGAATATTTACGCTTATGTGCAAGACTTACCACGTAACCTTGCTAAGCTCGAAAACGGTGTATCCGTCATTACACTACAAGATATTCGTTGGGATTACTGCTATATTAAAAGCCTGAACCTATTACCAAACGTACTGGCTAAGCAAGAAGCAAAAGAAAACGGCTGTTATGAAGCAATCCTTCATAAGAATGGTCTAGTTACAGAAGGTAGCTCCTCCAATGTTTATCTTGTAAAGGATGGAACCATTTATACCCATCCTGCCACTAAAAATATCTTACATGGCTGTGTAAGAATGGCTGTAGAACGTTTTACGAAAGAACTAGATATTCCACTTATTGAAGAAGCATTTACACTTGAAGATATCGCGGATGCAGACGAATTATTTTTAACAAGTAGTACATCAGAAGTACTTCCGATTATAAAAGTTAATCAGGATTTCGTTCAGGACGGAAAGCCTGGAAAGATTACTCGCCTTTTACAGCAAGCTTATGAAAAAGATGCAAATCTTACAAAACAAACCGTTTCTGCACACAATTAAGAAATAAACGGCTAATCTAGAACTAGCATATTGAATGTCCCCCAAAAGTTAGCGATAAGAAGCTTTCTTTTGGGGGTTTATTATACCTATTCATTGTAAAACCAGCGATAAGAAGAAGGAATATTACGATTCCTAACGAAATAATTATAATAAATACAAGTAAAAACAAGCACATCGGGGCGTGTTAGAGGCTAAAACATTTGATAGGACAAACTGGTCAAACATTCACAACTATTGCTTCATCACTTAAAATCAGTTAAACGCTTCGCATTAATTCTTAATAATTGGAGGGAATTCAGATGATAGAATCAAAACGTGCTATCCAAGCGGAAGATTTAACAAAAATAGAGGTATATAGTGATCCTCAATTTTTACCTAGTGGGAATGGCTTTTTATATGTGTCCACAACAATAAACGATGAACAGGAATATGAAGCACAAATTTATTCCCAAGCATTAAAAAAAACCGTCAAAAAACAGTGGACATTCACAAGCAATAAAAATATACATCCACGTATTTCCCCAGATGGAACAAAAATCGTTTATCAATCTAATAAAAGCGGTATTCCTCAGCTTTGGTTACTTTCAACAGATGGAGGAGAAGCACAACAAATCACAACCTTTAAAAATGGTGCGGTTAACCCAGAATGGTCAAAGGATGGAAGGTATATTATATTCACGGCTAGCTTGGATAAAGATGACGATGTTCAGCAACAGAAAGAGCAATCAGAAGAAGAACGAAAACAGGAAAAAGAAGAAACTTCCAAAAAACCACTGCTTATTAAGCGATTACGTTATAAATCGGACGCACAAGGTTTTCATGATGAAAAAAGAAGTCAAATCGTTTTATATGATATAGATACAAAGGCTTTTATCCAATTAACGACTGCGGATGCAGATCATACCTATCAAGATATTTCTCCAGATGGAAAGCATATTCTGTTTACCGCTAACCTGAATTCGGAAGCAGATTATGAATTAACGAATGACCTTTATATTGTGAATGTAGAATCAAAAAAGGTTAATAAATTAACCGATGGAAATGGCTCTTACTTTCAGGCGCGCTTTTCTCCTAGTGGAACAAAGATTGCTTGCTTTGGACACGAACAAGCATATGCTGGTGCAACGCAAAGTGAACTATATATTTTTGATAGACAATCTGGAAATCGTCTAACATTAAGCGAGCATTGGGACATGCAGCTTGGCGACTTAATGATTGGCGATACACGTCTTGGTGACTCAGAAACAGGACCAATCTGGTCAACCGATGAAAAGCAACTCTATTTTATTGCAACATATTATGGGGCAACTGGTCTTTACCAAACGAACCTTCAAGGTGAAATAAATGTACTTTATAACGAGAACAATCACGTATTTGGATTTTCATACCATGAAGAAAGTGAAGGGTTTATTCTAGGTGTTAGTACGCCAACTGACCCGTGTAACTTTTATTATTTATCAAAGGAAAAGCAACTAAAACAAATTACGGATGCGAATAAACTTCTTCTAGAGGAAGTGGCATTAAGTGAGCCAGAAGCTATGACGATCACTGCAAAGGACGGGTGGGAAATTCAAGGCTGGCTGCTGCGACCATACGGATTCCAAGCAGAAAAGAAATATCCATTCGTTCTAGAAATTCATGGGGGCCCACACGCAATGTACGGTCAAACCTTCTTTCATGAACTCCAGCTACTAGCTGCCAAGGGCTATGTGGTTCTTTATACAAACCCACGCGGAAGTCATGGCTATGGCCAAAAATTCGTCGATGCCTGTCGTGCCGATTACGGTGGAAAAGACTACACGGATCTGATGAGTGCAGTTGATTATGTACTTGAGAAATATTCCTTTATTGATAAAGAGCGTCTTGGGGTAACAGGCGGTAGCTATGGTGGCTTTATGACCAACTGGATTGTTGGACATACAAATCGGTTCAAGGCTGCCGTTACACAGCGATCAATCAGTAACTGGCTTAGCTTCTACGGTGTTAGTGATATTGGTTTCTTTTTCACGAAATGGGAGCTAGGACATAATTTATTAGACGATCCAAAAAAGCTATGGGAGTTTTCTCCTTTAAAGTACGCGGAAAATGTTGAGACACCGTTGTTAATTCTTCATGGCGAGTTAGACTTTCGTTGTCCAATTGAGCAAGGGGAACAATTGTTTATTACACTAAAGCATTTAAAAAAGGAAGTAGAATTTGTTCGTTTTCCAGGTGCGAATCATGAGCTTAGTCGCAGTGGTAAACCGGCATTAAGAATAGAACGATTACAGCACATTTGCCGTTGGTTTGAAACCTACCTTTAAGCAAAATATAACAACAGGAAAGGCAGCATTTTTGCCTCCTGTTGTTTATTTAAAACTAAGAGACTTAAAACCTCACTAACCATTGAAATACTACTTATTCGTTCGAGATGGCATAAAGCTAAAATAAAAATCAGATTAGGATCGGCTGGCGATGAAAACAATGGGAGCTTTGATAAAGAAAATGACAATTATAATTATTATTGTAGGAATTGCGCTGCTTCTTTTTTGTTTATATGCACACGTCCAAATCAAAAAAACTGCCAATAGAACTACGCCACAAGATATGCCCTATATCATTGTGTTAGGAGCGAAGGTGAATGGCGATGAAATGTCATTAAGCCTTTTGTATCGTGCAAAAAAAGCACTAACCTATTTACAGGATAACCCACAAACGAAGGTCATTGCATCTGGTGGGCAAGGAGCTGGTGAGGACATTAGTGAAGCAGCAGCTTTAAAGCAATATTTTATTGAAAAAGGAATTGATGAAGAACGTATATTAGTAGAGGATCAATCTACATCCACATATGAAAATCTAGCATTTGTAAAGGAATTATATGGGATAGAAGAAGCTGTTATTACGAGTAATGACTTTCATCTATATCGCGCAATTGAAAACGCAAAGGATGTTGGCATAAAAGGCTATCCATTAGCAGCAAAAACGCCGAATATTGTTAAGTGGAAGCTATATATACGTGAATATGCGGCCATTTTAAAACTAAAGCTAACCGGTGATTAAACGTTTACTAGAATACATTAAGAAGAGACTGTGACAAAATAAACATATAAAAATCCGAACGATGATTCAGTATTAATCAGAATCATCGTTCGGATTTCTTCTTGTGACGAATTATCATACGAAAAAAGCACAAGCTCATCATAACTAACGTATTTTGTTAGGGCTCTAGTGCTTCAACGGGCTACATAGGTTTCTAAAAAATGTTGTAATGCGTTAATATAGTCCTCCTTCGCTATTACAAATGCTTCACCATGATTCGCCCCATCTACTTTTAATAACGTTGCAGGGCTTTTTGTTTGTTGGTAAAGCTTCTCTGTCATGCTCGTTGGTACAAACGTATCCGCATTTCCATGAATATAAAGGATTGGCACGTTTGCCTTCTTTACTTGCTTTAAAGCAGATGCCTCCTCTAATGAATAACCTGCACGCAGCTTTGCAACAACACTTGTGCTATTCAAAAATGGAAAGGCAGGCAAATGGAACATCCGCTTCATTTGATATGCAAATAAATCATGAACACTGGAATATGGACTGTCTGCAATAATTGCCTTCAAGTTAGTCGGCGTGTCTTCCCCACTAGCCATTAACACGGTGGCTGCTCCCATCGATAAACCATGCCAAACAATTTCTGTATTCTTACCAAACTGATCAACGAGTTTATTCGTCCAGTCAATTAAATCGAGACGGTCATGCCATCCAAAGCCATAGTAGTCTCCTTCACTCTGACCATGACCTCGGGCATCCGCCATAAAAATATCGTATCCTAATTGCTCATAATAATATTGTCCGTATAAACCCATTTGCTTTGCATTTCCTAAATACCCATGCATAAAGATAACTAGTTTATTCGTTGGCTGTTCTGCCTTTAAGAAATAGCCCTTTAGCGCTAAACCGTCATACGAGGTCATTTTCATTTCCTTAAAAGGCTGATCACGAACCCAGTCGCGCCAATCTCCCGCTAAAAATGTCTCCATCGCTTGGGCAGAAACTTCTAAATCCTTATTATCTGATAGAAAATCCTTTGGCCCGCGCTTGATTGCTAGATTATAAAAAAACAAGCTCGCTACCACATTTATTATGAATAGCAGGATTAATAACCCTACTATTATTTTAAATATTCTTTTTCTTTTCATACTGGTTTCCCCTTTTCGGAACCAAATATCCGCATACTATGATACTAGTATATAAAAAAATGCAATGCATTCCTATGGTAGTTATTTGAAATGGTAGGAAGAACGAACCTGTGGAAAGGTTCGCCATTTAATAGAATCATATATACCGTCTCTCCATAAAATGAATGGCAATCCCAGTCATTCCTACACCCATTAACAATAATATGCTCAAAGGGGAAAATAATTGTTCCAGCGAATAATTATAGATCGCTATCCCGTTTAATAATTCCATTCCATACGTAATTGGGATAAGGTCGGCAATCATTAATAATGGCTTTGATTGCACTAGTTCAATCGGCCAAAAGGCCCCTCCAACCATCGCCATACTAACAGAAAGCATTGGGATAATCGCATTAAATTGCTGTACAGTTTTTACAAGGGCTGTAATCAATATGGTTAATGCTACGATAGCAAAAACATATGGAATCATCACAAGTAACAGTTTCCATAGACTCGCATTAAATTCTATTCCTACGATAAAATGAAAAATCAAGAAAACAATTATTATCTGAAGATAACCAGCAACGAAGCTGTACACCAAATTCCCTGTATACATCTCCCACCTTTTAATCGGTGATAAAATAATGCGATCCCATATCCCATCTCGCTTTTCAATTAATATATGGAATACATTATAAGCAATCGTATAAATGACAAAAAATAATGTAAATCCAAAAACGCGTTGAAACAGATTATTGTAAATAAAATCTTCTTCACCTTTAAATTCCATTGTTTGAATGTGAAATACCGCATGCGCTGCAATATCTTCCAACTGCTCTTTTAGTTCTATGCGCGTTTTCTTATCCTTTATTCCTTTAAGCATTTTTTCCTGCTTCAGCTTATCCATGTAAATCTCTTGCAAGGTATGCTCAACAATAGAAACCTTGGGTGAGTTTACTCCGACTAAGATTTTAAAATCATTCGCGCTTAATTCTACACCTAACTCCGCTTTCCCTTTCTTTACTTTTTGTTTTGTGCTCTCCATTGATGTCCATTGGAATTGAATAAATTTATTATCCTGTAACGCTTTATAAATCAAGGAGTCTTCAAGCGAATTATCTAATGAATATACTGGCACTTGAAATGTAGCTGGATTACTTGTTCCTAATATTAATGTAAACAAGATTGTCATCGCTGTCATAATAACAAACGTCCAAGGTGTCCGGATAAAAAGCTTTATCTTTGCAAATAAAACCCCATTCATAGCACTTCCCCCCTTTTCGGAAAGCTTATTACAGCAATAAACCACGTCACGATAATAAAGAGCACTAAAAATAACAAATTATTAGCAACCGATGAGAGACTTTCTCCCCGTAGCAACGCTAAATAAACCGACATTCCCGCACCATTGGGAGTAAAATCCCCAATTTTTTCGATCAATGGAGAAAAATCTCCGATAGGATAAAAACTTCCTCCAAGTAAACTTATAACGTAAATAACAACGGATGAGAAAAAGCTCGTAATTGTTTCTGAATTATTGCGATAGCTAATTGCCGTCAATAACATTCCTAGGCCACCAACTGCTAGACTTAACAACAACGTTACGATTAAAAAAGCGCTAATGTTTGGCCAGGATACACCATAGACGATCCAGGAGAATCCAAAGATAACGACTAATTGGATAAATCCAAGCAATGTTCCACTAATAAAAACAGCAGAAAAATAAGTCCACCTCGAAACATTTGCTAAGATAATTCGGTTAAACACATGGGTTCGCTTTTCTTGAAATGCATAAAATCCGATTGTTGTTGCAATAAATAGTACATTTAATACTGCCATTCCAATGGTGTAATACCCTTTTGATGTAACAACGCGTTGGTTCATACTTTCAATCTGTCCGATGGATTCCATCTCTTTATAATATTGCGGCTCAAGCTGGATATTTTTGTTTAAAAAGAGCTTTTCCTCTGTCCATCTTTCCTGTATTTGATTTAACAAGTTCAAGATAGTATTCGCCTCAAATTGCAAGCCTTCGTTAATGTATACTTGCAATCCTGGAGGTAATCCTTTATCAAAATAAATGTAAGATAGTAAATCATAGGTGAAGTTTTTCGGAATCTCAATTAATGCACTATAGCTATCATCTTGAAGAATAGCTTGTTTATTCTGTGGCGCACGATCATCTATTTTCGTAAGCAACGTTGCATTCGCTTTTCCAGCATGATCCAATAGCGACGGAATAGCATACTGCTTCACAGCTGTTTGAAGTTTAGCAAATTCTTGAGCAGAGACATCTTTTTCTTCTACAAGCTGCTGTAATCCAAGCCCTGGTGAATCATTATTTATCATGGCAACCTTTACTTGAACATCCTTCACATCTTCTCCCATCGCGCCACTTAATGCAGTTCCTAATATTACAATAAGCAACAATGGTAGACCGAACAGAAGAAGCAAGTGCATTGGATTACGAAGCAACACCTGACATTGTTTAATAATTATTCGCCAAATCATCTGATCACGTCCTAATCCCTTAATGCTCTTCCTGTTAAATGCAAGAAAACATCTTCCAATGTCGTTGCCTTCATTTCTATCGACAATAATTCAATATCTGTATGCTCTGCTATATTCAAAATCAGCTTAAACACTGGTATTTCTTTTGGCACGATTACCGTTACTTCATTTTCACCCGTGCTAACCTGGTGAATGGAAGGCTCTGCTTGCAAGCGTTGCACAAATTTTTCATTTAGCTGCTCTACTTTAATAAGAACCGTTGTTTCAGAAGTAAGAATCTGTTTAATTTCTTCTTTCGTACCTGCCGCAATTAAATTTCCTTTATCCATAATGTAAATACGATCACAAAGGAATTCTACTTCTTCCATATAATGACTTGTATATAATACGGTCATCCCCTTTTCCTCGTTTAATCGCTTTACCGTTTCTAAAATATAGCTTCGCGATTGTGGATCAATGCCTACAGTTGGCTCATCCATAATTAAAAGTGATGGTTGATGCAATAACGCAACACCAATATTAAGACGACGTTTCATGCCACCAGAGAATTTTTTCACCACTTCTTTTCTTTTTTCCTGCAGGCCAATTAGCTCTAATACTTCTTCTATTCTTTGTTTTAACTGCTTCCCTTTTAATTGATATATTCTTCCAAAAAATTGTAAGTTTTCTTCCGCAGATAATTCCGGGTATAATGCAATTTCTTGCGGAACTATTCCTGTTACTTTTCGTAATTCCCCTGGGCTTTTTAAAATGCTTTTCCCATGAAAACGCACATCTCCCTCGGTTGGCTCAATAAGTGATGAAAGCATAGAAATGGCGGTTGACTTTCCAGCACCATTAGGACCAAGCAATCCAACAATCTCCCCTTTTTCAATAAACATATTCAATCCTTTTACTGCGTAAAGTTGCTTGTATCTTTTTGTTAAACGCGCGAGCTCAAGCATATTTTCCCTCCTCACTTTCTTCGTTCTAGTTCTATTTTACGATTCATAAAAAAACACCACTACTATCTGTAGTCATAAATAAACTTGCTGCACGAATGACCTTCGTCACTTTTTACTACCAAGAGGTAATCGACCGTATAAATCGGGCAATCTACTTTACTCCTGAATCTTTTCTATGCATATGATCGTATAGCAATGTGAGCATGTCTGCTTAAAGGAAGGATAGGATCAAATGGAAGAAACGATTAAACCCATTGTTATAGCGATAGCTGCCGTTTCTGGTGGAGGAAAAACAGCTACTGTAAATTATTTAATGGAACAATTACCATACACGAAAGCACTATTTTTTGATGATTATGATTTCACAGGTCCGAAAGATATTATCACTTGGTTAAACGATGGAGCAAATTATAATGATTGGGACTTGTCTCCTTTCATCTATGATTTAAAAAGATTACAAAAAGAACCGCTCCATTACATCATACTGGATTACCCCTTTGCTTATAAAAATGCGCAGTTCCGTAAGCTAATCGACTATGCTATATTTGTCGATACCCCTTTGGATATTGCCTTAGCAAGAAGAATTTCGAGAGACTTTACCGATTGTTCAAAATCAGATATCTTGATTGAAATCAATAACTACATAACACAAGGAAGACGCGGGTATCTTGAAATGCTGCAATCAGTCAAACCAAATTCTGATTTCATCGTCGATGGCAGGTTATCCATATCTCAGATTGCCAAAGAAATCATGAGAAACGTTCATAGGAATGAACTTCATAATTAGAAGCTCTCGGTTTCATAACATTTAAAAGAAACACATCCGCAAATCCTATAAGCTGCGCTTCAGCGATTAATGTAAAAAGGGCTTGTCCTAAAATAGAACAACCCCTGAAAAAGATGAACATTATATTTTTAAATCACAACTCTAATCATTATTCATTATATTTGCTTCCGGTTACGTACAAAAGATATAACAAGTAACATCCCAAATATAAAAAACTGAATTGCCATTAACACAATTCCACCTTTAAATTGTTCTTCTACTGGATTAAATGGCAATAGCATTTGGAAATACTCTGGTGGTAATGATTCCCCTGCTGGAAAACATGCCTCAAGCGATTTGATAAAAAAGCCAAGGTCTGAATAAATGGTATATAAGCTTTCTTTAGCCGTTATTAAAATCACCGCTAACGGTAATACAACTGCAATATTACCGACAAGATACATTCTTCTTTGCAGAATCGACATCTGTTTTGGATAGATAATCGGTATCCATAGTAAAATCGCCGTTATAAACAAGCCAAGCAAATAAAAGTAGTTTAAGTAAAGATCCATTCTAGCGAAATCAAAGATCGGTGGATGATGATATCCATAAAACAATAAATAAAACACGCCGATTGTAACAACAGGATGTGTGATAAATCTAGCTATTTTTGCGATGATTCCAATTGAAAAAAGCCGTTTTAATATTTCTGTCTTAAATCCGATAACTAGCAATGGCGGGGCAATAAAAAATAACAACGCAATTTGAAAAACATGTGCACTAAATTGAATTCTAGCAATGATATTTAATGGACTTCCTATCGCTAAAAACGAAATAAGGAGTCCCCCTAAAAAAGCAATCGTTTTCCAAATAGAATGATGTTTTCCATTAGGTAACATAAATAAATAAATGATAGCACCAAACAAAGTGAACAGTAATATTCCACCATTCCATAAGGATGAAAAATGAAACTCATCTAACATAATTTCTAGCATTTTATGACCACCTATTTCGTTGAATAATTGATTAATGCAGTTTTTTTCTTATCAATCTACTAACTTATTTTGCATATAATTAGTAGCTATTCAATCATACCGTGCTTTACTGCGTATAGTGCTAGTTGTGTTCGATCTCGTAAATTAGTCTTTTGTAATATCTGTGTGATATGATTTTTAATCGTTCCTACTGATAAAAACAATTCATCTGATATTTCCCTATTTGTCATCCCTGCTCCAATTAATTGTAAGATAGCTTGTTCGCGTGGTGTAAGTTCAACGAGAGATTCTACGCTTTCAGGTTTTCTTTTCAATAAGCGAGGAACGATTTTTGCAGCTACATCCGCATCCATCAGTAGCCCCCCATTCATACAGCTATGCACTGATTCGGTTAGTTTTTTCGCATCAGACGTCTTTAGTAAAAATCCGTTTGCTCCTTTTTGTAAAGCTTGCATGGCATAGTCTTCATCATTAAAGGTTGTTAGAATGAGGATTTTAACATTTGGCCACTTTTCCTTGATTTTAATTGTTGCTTCGATTCCATTCATAAAAGGCATGCGAATATCCATCATGATTAAATCGATGATATGCTCATTCATCTTTTCAATCGCTTCTACGCCATTCGTAGCTTCGTGTATTGCGGAGATATTCGCATCTTGCTTTAAGATTGCCTTTAATCCTTGCCTCACAATCGCTTGGTCCTCTACAAGCAAAACCTTCCACATGATAGATAACCCTCCTATGTTATCGGAAGTGTACCGATAATTTGAAATTCATGATCCGATTGCTGGATAGTGACCATACCAGCAATGTGTTCCACTCGTTGCTTCATCGTTGTTAAACCAAATCCAAGTACAAATGGCTTTGCTTCAAAAACCGCATTTTTAATAACAAAGGATAGATCTCCATTGGCTGCTCTACCAAGAATAACATGGATCTCTCTTGCTTGGGCATGACGCATGGCATTTGTTAATGCCTCTTGAATAACACGATAAAGTACTACACTTTTTTCATTTGTTAGTGAAACAGATAACACTCCCTGCTTCATTGTAAAGTGCACGACAATATGACTTTCCGACTCAAGCTTGCGTATTAAGTGTACCACAGACGCTATCCCTTCATTTTCTTCAACTTGCAATGCTTTTACAGCCGTTCTTGTTTCATCTAGACTATCCTGTGCCATTTCTTTTAATTCTCTAAACTTCGAATCACCACTTTCGATTGCAAGCATTTCTAGTTTCATCATCATAGCTGTCAGCTTATGCCCTACAGAATCATGAATATCTCGCGCGATTTTCGTACGCTCTTCTAAACGAGCATCCTGAGTTGCAGCAAGCTGCATACGTTTTAGCTTCCTATATTCAACTAACAATTGGTCATATAACTCTCTCTGCCCAGAACGTTCCATAGTCATATGATTAAGTTTATAAACTAGAAAACAATAAAAAGCGACGAAAAGCAATTGTTCGACTATATCCCCCTGGCTCATGATTAAGAGAACGACAGAAAACAAACTAATTACTAAGATTAAGCTGTTGTTTTCTTTTGTGTTTAGTTGAAATACTGCTTCAAGTAAGATATAGAGTAATAGAATTATAGCATGAATCGAAGCTTGTTCTATCAATAGTCCATAAATGAATACGAGTACGGTCATCACGAAGAGAATAAGAAAGGAATTCTTTTTCATAGAAAGAAAAAAATATAACGCGAGAACAGCTGAGAAAACAAAAATACTAAGTGACTTTGGGGGAGTTGCTTGCACAATCACCCAGATCCATAAAGAAAAAAACGTCATAAATCGTAGCCAAAATATTTTCATCTCACGCACCCTTTAATTAATAATGTTTAATCATTTTCCACTGGTTATATACTACTCTACCACATATCAATATTTTCTTAATTTTCCATGAAATAGTATACTACAAGTAAGTCTTTAAGAATAGGGGGCGTTCACTTGCAAAACACAGTATTTATCACCGGCTATCCAGGATTTTTAGCTTCTAGTCTTATTCGTCAGTTACTAAACGATCATAAGGAGGACATTGAAAAAATATATGTTCTCTCCTTACCTCATCTTGAAGCAGTGGCTAAAAAAGAAATAAACCATATGCTTCAAGCATCGGCACTTCCTCAAGACCTTATCACGATATTGAAAGGGGATATTACGGAGCCTGATTTAGCAATGGATCATCAAGTGAAACAGCAGATCGAACAATCTGTCACTCATGTTTTCCATTTAGCTGCCATCTATGATCTTGCTGTTCCAAAGACTCAAGCTTATCAAGTAAATGTCAATGGTACAGCACATGTTACAGCATGGGTCAAATCGTTACCAAAAATAAAACGATACGTTTACTTTAGTACCGCTTATGTATCAGGGATGCGTGAAGGAAAGATCTTCGAGCACGAGCTTGATATGGGACAGTCTTTTCGGAATCACTATGAGCATACAAAATTCCAAGCAGAAAAGATTGTACGTCAAGTAATGCAACATATCCCTACTACCATTATTCGGCCAGGTATTGTAAAAGGGCATGCAAAAACTGGAAAAACAATTAAGTTTGACGGGTTATACTTTATGCTGAACTTATTAGATAAACTGGAAAAAATGCCTTTCATTCCTTTTATTGGCGATGGAGCACCAGAAGGAAACTTTGTTCCTTACGACTATGTATTGGAAGCGACGAGCTACCTTTCATGGAACGATATTGGAGCTGGAAAAACCTATCATCTAACAGACCCAAATCCATACTCGATGCGTGAAATACAGTCAATGGTTTCACTATTCTATTTAGGAAAATTACCAAAGGGACAGCTTCCTGTTCAATTAGTAAAAGCGCCATTACTTTTGTCTCCAATAAGAAAATGGCTCAAAGCCGAGCCTGAAGCAATGGATTATTTTCTTATTCATTCTTCTTATGACTGCTCACAGACACTTGCTGATTTAGAGGGGTCTGGCATACAATGTCCAGATTTAAAGAATACATTACAGCCAATGATTGATTATTACCGAAAGTATAAACACGATTATACAAAGCAGCTCGACATCAAGTAAACAGATGTTATTCATTATCGTGCAAAAGCTGTCGATAAGCGTGGTGATTTTGAATGGGGAGTACTTAGGACATTTGGCCGAATTTACTGACTTATGAGAAGATTGTACCATTTTCTTACAATTAGACCAATTGTTTGCATATTTGTAGTATACTAAAAAGGACAGGTGATGCAAGAAAACCACGCATCATTCATGCGTGGCTGGAATCGGCGACTTCAAACCCTGAAAAGAAAGGGGCTGAAGTGTGTGATACCAATTGATAAGACGATTGAATTGATGATCATGTTCTCAACACTCGTGTTGTTGATTACGAGCAGCCGTGAAAAAAAGTAATCACCCGTCAATCTAAGTGTCCGGGATAATTACTTTTTCACTCTCTATCGCTATATAGTCGCACTATCCATCTTGCAAATAAACTGTCCGGGTCGTAAGTTGCCGCTTACGACTCGATTAACGTTCACATCTGAATTTAAAATTGTTACACTCACAATTTTTATTATACAAAAAGAAGCACTTAAATAACAAGGGAAAATTGGAAAAATTACTAATTTATTCAAAAACAAAACTGATCGACCTTAATCTCTTATTCCTTCTTATGCTGTTTTCCAAACCTCTTTTAAAGAGCGCTGGAGACTGTGAAAATTTAACGTTTCTTTGTTTATCATAGGTTCAACAATCCTAAAGCCATCATTCTCAAAGCGTGGAAAAACGTGCATGTGAATATGATCGACGTCTGTATCAATTCCATTTTCCTGCAAAATGATTACTCCATCTGGGTTAAAATGCTTTTTGAGCACGCGTGCCGATTTTTGAGCTGTAGAAATCAACGCATGTAAGTATCTTTCTTCTGCTTCAAAAATCATAGCCTCATGTTTTTTGGGAACAACAAGGAGATGACCTGGATTAATTGGCTGTCGATCTAAAAAACAGCATACATCCTCATTCTCAAATATAATTGATGCATTTATTTCCTTACATATAATTTGACAAAAAACACAGGCCCTCACTTCTATCCTCCCCCTGTTCACTTTCCTGGTGTTTCCAAGCTAAATTGACATTTATATTAATATTTCGCCATTAATCTGTAAATTCCTTCAAAAATCGGAAAGAGAGTATACCAAGTTGATATACTCCCCTAAGCATTTACTTAGCTGGAATGACATTTTCTATTTCAGACCAATCGAATGTACCCTCACGAATTTTTTCTCTTCGGTCCTTTGTAATAATGTCAGTTGGACGTCCACCCTTCGGCCAATCCCTATCATGCCCTTTCCATTCTGGCCGTTCATGTGAAAGAAGGTATGCCGCCAAGTCGGCAGCTTCCTGATCACTCATTTCTTCTCCATTAGGTGGCATATTATTTTTTATATAGCCTGCCATTTTCGATAGCCTACTCATCCCTGCACCATCATTAAAGGAGTTTTCTCCCCAAAGCGCTGGACCCGTATTTGTACCTGTGCCAGATCCGTCCGTAGCATGACAAGCTAAGCAATTCTTCTCCTCATATAACTCTTCACCACGTGTTACATTTGGCTCAGGAATTTCTTTCATCGTGTTTTTCATTCGCCAAGGAATATCTTCGCCCGTTTCAATCCCTTTACTAATATGCGTCAAATACGCGACCATCGCCTTCATCTCTTTACTGTCTAAAGGAATAGGCTTTCCATTCATACTCCGAGACATACAACCATTAATACGATCTTCAATCGTAAATACCGTTCCTTCACGTGGACGATATTGCGGAAATTGTGTTGTTACACCTACCATTGACGATGATTGAGATAGTCCACCATCCGCATGACAGCTTTGGCAGGATAATTCATTGCCAACTTCTTCTGCTAAAACAGTATTCGTTTCATTAAAAACCTCTTGACCATACTGAACATACTCCGTCATTGGATCATTAGGATCAAGGTCATCCAGGGAAGGGGGATTATACACAACCTCACCGGTTTTTTCTGTTGCATCGTTTTTTGCGGCGCCATTATCCCCTGGTGAATCATCGTTCGAACACGCTGTAATCGCAAATACAACAATTATAATAGAAATCCAAAACCACTTTTTCTTAAACATCCTCATTCCTCCCTACCTGTAACGTTTCTACACTTTAACTTTACCACAAACTTCCAAGTAAGAAAGCAGATTAATCTAAGTTTCTATTAGTTGTCATGATTTGGACGATTATTCGTCGAGAATTTGCCAAAGTCATGCGTTGTTATTCTCAATGCTTGTAAGACGATTATTTATCAGCTATTTTCATTTGTAATGCATTAAATTGGGCTTCCAGCTCTTTCATCATCGCTTCAATACTTTCTTTTTTGCTAAGTGCATTATTAGGAGCAATCGGTGTGCCAAAAATAATCCGTGGCTTTTTTCGTTGAAATAAATCTTTAAAATTTGTTGGACCCTTATAAGCAGCTGGAACGATTGGCGCATTTGCAGAGCCCGCAATAGTTACTGCCCCTTTTTTTAATGGTACATTTTCCTTTGTTCGCGTTCCACTTGGAAAAATTCCGACAACCTTTCCTTCTGCTAAGAGCTTTCGTGGTATTTTTATCGTACTCGGACCAGGATTAGCTCGATCAACTGGAAATGCGTGTAATTGCTTCATTAAAGTCTTTGTAAAAGCCGTTTGAAACAGCTCCTTTTTGGCCATATAGTGAATTTTAGTTGGGAGTACCGCCACACCAAGCCATAATATATCTACCCATCCTGTATGTGTGCACGCAATAATATAACCTTCTCGCTTTGGCAAATTCGACTTATCATATATTTTTATCCTTCCAAATAGGCTTAATAAAAACTTTAGTGCATACGTTGCAAAATAATACATGATGTTCCCTTCTTTCTGCTTTTATAACCTTATATTAACACAAGATTATATTATCTGGTACTAATAAATAATATAAAAAAAGGCGTAAGCCTCTGCTTAAACACCTTTCAAAATTGTTTCCATTATTAATCAAATCGCAAATACAACCACTGATGACCTCATCATACATACCCTGATTTCCAGTAATTTATCGCTCTGTATAAGGTTTATTTCCTTTAATGAAGAACGCTAAAATAAGTGCTATTAATGAAAGGAAGGTTACGACATAGAAGGCCGTATTTACACCTTGAATCATTTGTGGAATCGAGGCATTGCTACCCTGAGCAGATTGCGTCATAACCGTAATAAGAACTGCAGTACCAATAGATGCTGCAACTTGTCGCATCGTATTATTCATTGCCGACCCATGTGGAATTAGACGATTAGAAAGCTGATTTAAGCCTGCAGTAGTGGACGGCATCATAATCATGGAAATCCCAAACATACGAATGGCAAACACAATTGTCAAGTATGCTATAGACGTATCCACAGTTAAACGTGTATATAGAAATGTTGTAATCGCTAAAATAGTCGATCCCGTTATGACAAGCCAACGTGCCCCAATCTTGTCAAATATTCGACCATTGATTGGTGACATGAGCCCCATGAGTAAAGCTCCCGGTAAAATAACTAACCCTGAATCCAATGCCGTATACCCCGCCATATTTTGCATGTAGATTGGAAGTAGTGCTTCAGCGGCGATCAAGCTTGTGAATGCAATCATACCTATGATCGTTGTTATCGTAAAAATCTTGTTCGCAAACACCCGAAATTCTAATATTGGCTGTTCTAATTTAAATTGCCTTCTAATAAAAACAGTTAATGCAACAATACCAATAATAATGGAGCTAATCACAATCATACTCGACCAGCCAACATTTCCAGCCGCACTAAACCCATACAATAACCCACCAAATCCAACGGTTGATAACATAATCGATTGGATATCAACCTTTGGAAACGTTCGTTTCGTCACGTTTTTCATAAAAAAGTAAGCAATAATGATATCGATAATTGCAAATGGAAGGACAACATAAAATAACGAACGCCATGGATAGCTTTCTAATAACCAACCAGATATCGCAGGCCCCAACGCAGGAGCAAAGGAAATGACAAGGCCCACTGTTCCCATTGCGACACCTCTTTTTTCAATAGGAAAAATTAATAGAAACACGGTCATCATGAGCGGCATCATAATCCCTGCTCCTGCAGCCTGAATAATTCGACCGACCATTAATATAGCAAAATTAGGAGAAATAGCGCAGATCATCGTTCCAACAGCAAAAGTCGTCATTGCAAACAAAAACAGCCTTCGGGTTGTGAAGGTCTCTGTTAAAAATGCGGTGATCGGGATCATAATGCCGTTCACTAGCATGAATATCGTCATAACCCATTGTGCTGTATTTTCCGTAATTTGTAGATCAGCCATGACATGTGGAATTGCTGTCGCAAGCAATGTTTGATTTAAAATCGCTAAAAATGCACCCGGTAGTAAAACAGCAATAATTAATAATCGATTTGTTTTTTCAATATGTATCTGTGCACTCTGATTCAATTCGCATTCCCCCTTTTTTTGCCAACTTTATAAGATAACCATACCAGAGAATGCGCGTTTTGCGAAAGTTATTTTTCTCTTATAAAAAAACAAATGATCCGTTGTTTCTTTTATCCATTTTTATTTTCCCACTCAATACATTCAAGTCTATTGCCGAAAGGGTCCTCGGTATAAAACCGATTTGCTCCAGGTAGATGTTCATCTTCTATGTACACTTTATGATTATTGTCTAGTCGCTCCTTCAAGCGATCAATATAACGTACGCGTATTGCTGGATGTGCTTTTCGAGCAGGAATAAAGCCTTCTTCTACACCAATATGGATTTGTACTATACCTGCCTGGAACCAAACACCGCCACGTGCTTTTAATGGCACCGGTTTTTCTTTTTCAACAAAACCTAAAACATCTTGATAAAATGCTCGTGCTCTAGCTTCACAATTCTTCGGTGCTGCCAATTGAACATGATCCAGTCCTTCATATTGAAACATCATCCAATCCCCCCTATTCACTTCTACTTTGATGATACCTTATTAAAGAGGGGAAAACGAATACAAATAAGCAATACCTCCTGATAGGAAAACATTATACATAGATATGTACAACAAAAAGACTAGCCCTAAAAAGAGCTAGCCTTAAACCATAATTTTTATAAAGAGCCACAATTGCCGTATTTTGCAATAAAAAGTTTTAAACCACCACTTCTACAAAGTGGGTGTTCGCAAAAGCTTTCCTGCCTTCCGCACAATAACGGCACGGCATTAGAGCTTTAATTTAAAACTCCCTATTCACTAATTAGAGGTTAAAACTTAAGAAAATACGTACATCGTAGCCTGTAGCTTTATACTACTATTTTCTGCTGTAAAAATCAATGGAAAAACCTGCCACATTACGAAAATGAGTCAATTATCCCGAATTTGTCACAATATTCATGCATATATGTCATTCTTTTGTCCTGTATCGTTTAATTTCTATTTGGCTAATGGATTTTCATTGAAGCTAATATTCAAGCGCTCCGCTAATCTATATTTTAGTGTTTTTCTTTTTCGCTCTTTGCTCTAGTTGTGATCTTGGTTGCTGTTCTGCCTCATCCTCTGTATATCCCTGTGGATTCAAGCTAGATATCGGTCGTTTTTTACTCCAATTGTTTTTCTTTTCACTCATAATCACACCTCCTGCTATTAGTATGGAATATTGCTCCATGCTTTATCCAAATCCATAAACCACTAAAGATCACTTGCATCCAAACATAAAGAAACGCCAGAGGTGAGAAAATTGTTCTCACCCTCTGACGTCCTTCATTCTAAAATTTAATCTAATCTGTTTTTTCGACTGCTTCATCCCAAGCTAGCATGCCACCTTTTACATTTATCACCTGATAACCATTAGCCTGCAAAAATTCACATGCACGCCCACTTCTTCCACCAGAACGGCAAACGAGATAATGGACAGTCTGCTTATCTATTTCATCAAGCCTCTCCGGTATTTCACTTAGACGTATATGGTAGGCACCTGGAACTTTCCCTTGGGCCACTTCATCATCCTCGCGAACATCTATAATGCTCAGGTTAGCGCCAGTTTTTAGTCTTTCTGCAAGTTCTGATGTTGATATTTCTTTCATCCATATCCCTCCAGTTTAATTTTACTTATTCTTATCGCTCATGAATTACACTCGTATCTCCTATCATATCGTGAATTCCTCTTTTTCGATCATCAAAGGCAACAACGATATATAACAATCCAGCAATGGTAAAAACACGATAAAAAAATCTGCCAATAATTTCACGAAAAATCAAGTCACTCCATGTAAGTGGCTCTAAATCCTTTCGAATTACCTTTATGCCAAAAATCATTTTACCTAATGTTTGGCTAAAATACTTCGTCATGAGCAAAAAATATAAATAAAGTACACCGATGCTTATGATGCCATTTACTGTCCAATATCCGATAGAGATCGGACTGCCTCCCGTACCGATAAAATGCAATGGAAGAAGCACTATTCCGGTTATACTAAATACGATAATCAAATCCGCCATATATGCCCAAAAGCGCATCCAAAAACCTGCGTAACGAAGATGAACTGGTAGAGTATCCTCTATTTCATAAGTAGCATTTATTTCTTCCTTCATCCGAATCCCTCCTAACATAATATGTTCAGGCCATGAGATGTTCCTATTAAATTGGAGCCTTATATCCTTTTTCTACTGCTATAGCCTCAGAAGTCTTATTTCGTATATAAATACATCGCACTTGGCGTATTTGCTCTTCGAAGCAGGTCTTCAAAACTAGCTGCATCAAGCTTTGAATCAAAAAATTGCTGCAGGCTACCACTAATAAATTGATTAATTCCTAAGCCATCACTATATTCCACAACAGTTGCATCCCCAAGGTTATGATCCGCCTTCATCAATGCAATCGTATCATCTAACGTACCTAATTCATCAACAAGTCCATTTTCTTGCGCTTGTGTTCCTGTATAAACACGGCCATCTCCAAGCTTTCGTACCTTTTCCTCTGGCATTTCACGTCCATCCACAATCACTTGGACAAATTCATCATAAAGTTCATCAATCATTGCTTGTAAAATAGCCCGTTCCTCTTCTGTCATTGGCCGAGAAGAAGACATAATATCCTTATATTCACCGCTTTTTATCGTATTCACATCAATACCGAGTTTTTTTGCTAGCTCTGCATAGTTGAGCGACTCCATAATAACGCCAATTGAACCAGTGAGCGTTGCTGGATGGGCAATAATTTTTTCAGCAGGCGCAGCAATGTAGTACCCACCTGATGCGGCTGTATTTCCCATTGAAACATAGACAGGCTTTTCATTCTCTGCTTGAATTTCAACCACTTTTTCATGAATTTCTGCACTTTCGACAACTCCACCACCAGGCGTGTTCACACGTAAAATTATCCCTTCGACATTGGGATCATCTGCTGCTTGATCAAGCATGTCAACAAAGCGCTTATGATTATATGTATTTGTCGTTACAATCCCACCCGCTCCACTACTTTGGATAATGCCTTCTAAATGAAGGATGGCAATTTTTCCAAATCCGCTTCCTTCTTCAACTACCCGCTCTTCATAATCCGTCACAAAGGAACGAAACATCGTTTTAAAATCAGTCGTTGCTACTGTTGCTGTTATTTGCGAAAAAATTGACAAAAACAATAGTCCAATCGCTATCCCTAATGCTATCCATCGTTTTTTACTCACACTTTATCCTCCATTCAATATTTACTTTAATCATTCATTTGATTGCATTCAAAAAGAAAAATCATTTGCTACTCACAAATTGCAAATGATATTTATTCATCAACTTCATTTATTACCTTTACATACATACAATTATTCATATTCCCCTTCATTATAGCAAAACTTGCTTCTATTTCTAAATTAGAATTTTAATCTCTACCAATCACACTCGTTTCTGCAGGTCTGGAAATAAAAGACTGTACACAGTTCCAAACGCACAGCAAAAATAAATGTGATATCTTCGTTCGACTCATCCAAATTCCTATTCCTACAACGACGATAAGGATGAACTCCATGACAATTACGCGATTCATCTTTATTCCCTCCGTGAAGAACATCATTAAGATAGATGTTTCTTCTATATTTAAGACTTGCATATACACCTCTATCCCTATTCAGAATTCAGAACAGAGCGATAAAATGCACTGAAACAAAAAAACTTCCCCCAAAAAATTCGGACGAAATATGGACGACTAGAATTTACGTTTTATTAGATAAAAACATCGAGTAGTTGAAGTGGGTGAGACTCCTTGAAAAAGGAAAGCGCTTTTTCTGCGTGCGGTGTGTCACTGCCGAAGCGTTTCTTATCCAGCGGGAAGCAACAGGGAACGCAAACTATAACCGTCATGTCCTGTTGCAACGGCTGCGCTAATACGTCCTGTACGTCGAAAAATCCACACGGAAAAAGAGCATTTTCTTTTCCGTGTTAGTTGAGGCTGTGCCACAGAAAAGAAGACACTGCGAAGTCATTTTGAGTAGATGTCGCGCTTATGCCTGTGGTGAAAGCGATCCCATTTTCAAACTACGATACTTTTTTTATACAATTACTCTTTTTTAGAAAATGAAGCCTCATTTCCATTCCAAAGCTAAACCAAAAAATGAAAAGGTACGCTTTCAAATCTCATATTTTGGGTACACTACCTGTATAAAGGAGCGAATAAAATGTACAAAAATCATGAACGAAAGCTCATATGGCTCGCCTTTATAGTGGCAGCCATTATGCTTCTATCAATTGTTGGACGATTATTCAGTGGATGAGGAGGATGAACATTGATTAATGATAACGCCGTTTACGCTAGTAGAGTTCTCACAGAGCTTACACTTTCGTTCCATATTATTTACGCCACACTAGGTGTTGGTGTCCCATTAATGATTATGATCGCCCACTGGGTTGGAATTAAAAAAAATGATGAACATTATATTTTACTCGCTAGACGTTGGACACGCGGGTTCGTCATCACAGTAGCTGTAGGGGTTGTTACTGGAACAGCGATTGGATTGCAATTATCATTACTCTGGCCAAATTTTATGGAATTAGCAGGAAATGTTATCGCATTGCCTTTATTCATGGAAACCTTTGCGTTTTTCTTTGAAGCAATTTTCCTTGGAATTTACCTGTATACATGGGATCGCTTTAAAGATCAGCGAAAGCATTTACTTTTACTGATACCCGTTGCGATTGGTGCTTCTTTTTCAGCAGTATTTATTACAATGGTGAATGCTTTTATGAACGCACCACAAGGGTTTGATGTAGTAAATGGAGAACTAGTTAATGTCAATCCGCTTGTCGCCATGTTCAATCCTGCGATGCCGACAAAGGTAGCGCATGTAGTAGTGACAGCTTATATGACATCCGCATTTATACTTGCAGCCATCGCAGCGTTTCGTTTACTCAGAGGATCAACACATATTTATCATAAAAAAGCACTTTATCTCATGATGAAGATTGGCTTTGTCTTTTCGATTGCAACGCTATTAATTGGCGATCTCTCTGGAAAATATTTAGCTTCCTATCAGCCAGAAAAATTAGCAGCAGCAGAGTGGCATTTTGAAACAGAGGATTATGCACCATTAATCCTTTTAGGCTGGTTAGATGAAGAAGAAAATGTGAAATATGCAATTGAAATCCCATATGCGCTCAGTATGCTTGCACATGGATGGCCTTCAGCCGAGGTAATCGGTCTTGATCAGTTCCCAAAAGATGAGATTCCTCCTCTATATATACACTACTTATTTAATATCATGGTAGGAATCGGAATGCTCATGATTGTCGTTTCCTTTATGTATTGGCTTGGTATTCGACGTCGCTGGCCCTTTATTCAAACCCGAGCCTTCCGTTGGTTAATCGTCGCTGGTGGACCATTATCGATGATTGCGATTGAAACCGGCTGGTGGTTAGCAGAGGTTGGCAGACAGCCATGGATTTTACGTGGACTAATGAAAACAGCAGAAGCAGCTACAACGAGTGAACATGTAGATATAATGCTCCTTCTCTTTTGCGGTCTCTATTTAATCCTCGGGATTGGCTCCGTTGTTGTTTTATCGCGGATGTTTCGAAAAAATCCAGTTGAACGCGAATTAGAGGAACGGAAAGGAGCTGCGCACACATGACCATTAACTTAGAAATTATCGGGATTCTCGTGCTTTGGACATTTTTATTCGGATATGTCATTGTTGCATCGATAGACTTTGGTGCGGGATTTTTCAATGCATACAGTGAATTTGTGAATAAACAACATATTCTAACGAAAATTATTCAACGGTACTTGTCTCCTGTATGGGAAGTGACGAATGTCTTTCTAGTTTTCTTTTTCGTAGGGGTTGTCGGTTTCTTTCCAAAAACCGCCTTCTACTATGGTACCGTTCTACTCGTTCCTGCGAGTATCGCCATTGTTCTATTAGGAATTCGCGGTTCATACTATGCATTTGAAACGTATGGATCTCGAGAACACAAAGGCTACGCATTTATGTATGGTGTATCCGGCCTTTTTCTTCCGGCAGCATTGTCTATTGTTTTAACCATTTCCGAAGGTGGCTTTGTATCCATTGTCAACGGAAATCCTGATTTAGATTATTGGGCACTTTTTACAAGTCCCTTAACGTGGAGCATTGTTGTTCTAAGTTTAGCTGCCGTTCTCTATATTTCAGCAGTTTTTCTAACGTGGTATGCCAACAAAGCCAAAGATATTGAAGCGACAAATTTGCTGCGAAGATATGCGTTAATATGGGCATTTCCAACGATCATTACAGCCGGTGGTATTATTTACGAACTCCGCTTCCACAACCCCGCTCACTATGAACGGATATTAGACCTTTGGTGGATGTTTGGTATTTCCGCTATTTTCTTTTTAGGAACAGTATGGCTTATTTGGCGGCGCAAAAAGTATGGACTTGCATTCGGGCTGCTCGTAGGACAGTTTGCCTTTGCATTTTACGGGTATGGAATTTCGCATTATCCATATCTCCTTTATCCGTACTTAACGATTTATGATAGCTTTACAAATGAGGCAATGGCTATTTCGCTAGTTGTGGCGTTTATCGCAGGACTGTTACTACTTATTCCATCCTTATATTTATTGCTACGTCTCTTTCTATTTAATAAGGATTATGTAAGTGGTAGCTCTGATCATTATTAATTGGTGAGGTGAAAAGCATGGAAAGTTTTCTTATCTTTGTTGCTCCGTTTATCATCTTAATTATTTCCATTGTGCTTGCATTTTGGATTGCACTGCGAGATGGAGCAGTAACTGCAGCTGCTTCAAATTCAGAATCAGAACAATAACACCACAAGCTAAGTTTGATTCAGATAAAAAAGAACAGTCCAACGAACAAAGCAAGTTGCTGCGATCGTTGGGCTGTTTGTTTCACAAAAAATGAGTCTCTTTTCCAAGATGGCTCTTTTATGGGATATCAATAATATCTCGCGGTGTAATAATGCCTTTCAAGTTTTTAGATGGCTTGCCATCATCTGTAATGAGCAACACATCTAAGCGATTGCCTTGTCCAATTTGATTTTTAAAAATATCCTGAGCCTCGTAAATCGTCGTATCCTTCGTAATAAAACGATAGTTATTATTTTTTTGGCACGATAACACTTCTCTTAAACAAGTTAAAATCGAAGGTAACTGGTTATCTTTCGCGTTTTTTGCCATCCATTGGGTAATTCCCTTTTCAGAAAGCAAGCCTATTAGATCCTTTCCACTGTAGATAGGAAACTTGGAAATATCCTTCGTTTTAATAACTTGGAGCAATGCGGATAGCTTATCATCTTCATGAAATATAGTTACTTTCCGTGCAAACATCGGATAAACGCGCTTTGGTTCTGTTATTTCCTTTTCAATTCGTTCTATTCGCTCCACAACAGACAAATGCGGCTCAGCAATTACATACGTCATATCGAGCCTATTATGAACAATCGCATTTCGCAAAGCAGCATATTCCAATAAATCTTCTTGGTATCGATTAATTACCGCATTTGATTTACTTAAAATTTTCACACTGCGTGTAAACCCTAAATCTTTTTTATGAATCATCCACGCTTTCAATGCCTTTTCGATTCGATTAAAAGCGATTAAAAATCGTTCTGCATTCTGATTATTCATTTCTGTCCCCCCAGCACGCCCTAAAGCCATCCTATGAATCTATTATACTAAGTTTAACACATAGTGAAAATGCCCATGTAAAAACGCCTAAGGTAATTAACCCTAGGCGTACGATTAATATTATTTTTTAGCCAATCTCGAGCGCTATTTCCATCATATTTGTAAATGCCGTTTGCCGTTCTTCTGGAGTCGTTTGTTCGTGACGAAAAATATGGTCACTTACTGTCATGATTGTAAGTGCATTTACTCCGGCATAAGCAGCATTTAGATAAAGACCGGTTGTCTCCATTTCTGCGCAAAGAATTCCCATCTCACTCCATTTTTTTAATGCTGTTTCATCCGCATTATAAAATACATCACTCGAAAGGACATTACCAACATGGACAGGAAGGTCTCTTTCATCCGCTGCGCGCTTTGCTTTTTCCAACAAATCATAGGAAGCAATTGCAGCATAATGTCCTGGTAAATGAAATTGACGAACATACTCGGAATCAGTAGAAGCTCCCATCGCTAAAACAATGTCATATAAGTTCATATTATCTTGAATCGCCCCACAGGAACCAATACGAATTAAGTTTTTTACACCAAAAACATGAATGAGTTCCCATGAATAAAGTGCCATACTTGGTGTTCCCATTCCAGTTCCCATTACGGAAATCCTTTTACCTTTGTATGTTCCAGTATATCCAAGCATCCCTCGCACTTCGTTAAATTGAACGGTATCCTCTAAGAAAGTTTCAGCAATAAACTTGGCACGTAATGGATCACCTGGCAATAAAATAGTTTCGGCAATTTCTGCACCCTGTGGCTTAATGTGCGGTGTTTCTTTTACGTTAGCTTTGCTCATTTAGTTTTCTCCTTTGTTCATATGAACTGCAACCTTCTGAGAACGATGGAATAATGATTTTAGCCGAGCTCATATTTTATATTGTATACTTGTATAATAAGTTGTATATATGTACAAGTAAATTATAGCATAGCAACGAAATCATTTCAAACAATTATATCCTTTCGTAACGTTCCCTTATAACAAATCCTATATACAGAGTCTTTGAATTTAGACAAGTAACTATCCGCCCGTAAAACGGGCGGTTTTAGTTTCGCCCTATAAGGGCACTT